>NZ_JBQDLQ010000013.1:0-58768 GCF_052095695.1 Halomonas sp. | reverse complement strand
TCGATCACGGACATCACCTTATAAATTTTCAGTTACCCCCATTTTTCCACAAGGGTGACAAGCGTATCAATACATTATAACGCCATGCGGTGAATGCTTATGCTGCGCGGGTGGGAAAGCCTAGGCGACTCTGCGATAATTCGCCCCTTTGTAGACCAATACCAAGCACTTATAACCACTGATTAAAAAGGGTGAGCATCGTGAGTCTGGCCATTTTCGATTTGGATAATACGCTGCTATCCACCGACAGCGATCATGCGTGGGGTGAGTTTTTACTCGAACAAGGCGCCGTTGACCCCATTGCTTATCGCGAAGCCAATGAACGTTTTATGGCCGACTACAATGCGGGCAAGCTGGATATGGCGGCCTTTTTAGAAGTGGCACTTAAACCGCTGGCCGACAATTTGCCCGAACAACTGGCTGCTTGGCATCAGCAGTTTATGGTGAGCAAAATTGAGCCACATATTTTACCCAAAGCAGAGGAGCTGCTGGCGCGCCACCGCACCCAAGGCGATACACTGTTGATCATTACCGCTACCAACCGCTTTATTACTGCGCCAATCGCCGAGCGCCTGGGTGTGGATAACTTGATCGCCGTGAACCCTGAAGTAAAAGAGGGCCGCTACACCGGGCGCGTTTCCGGCATTCCCAGCTTTCGTGAAGGCAAGGTGACTCGCTTAAATCAGTGGCTTGAACAGCAGGATCTTTCGATGGACGGCGCTTGGTTTTACAGTGATTCACACAATGACCTGCCGTTACTGGAAAAAGTCGACCACCCTGTCGCGGTAGACCCCGACGACACCCTGCGCCAAGTGGCAGAAGAACGCCAATGGCGAATTATGAGTTTGCGGGATTAATATCAGCAGCCGGTAATGACGAGGAGTCATTAGCCAGCCAAGCGTTGGCTCAGCAGTAAATACTAATAAAAAAACCCCACAAGCATGGCTTACGGGGTTCACGTAACTTGCGCTTATATATAAGCGGCAGTTAACGGGTCTAGCCGAGCAGGTGCTCAACCGCTGCACGCTCTTCGCGCAGTTCTTTCTCGCTCGCTTTCATCTTCTCTTGACTGAATGCGTCCAGCTCAAAGCCTTGAACGATTTCATACTTACCACCCTGGCAGCGCACGGGGTAGGAGTAGATGATACCTTCCTCGATGCCGTAGCTGCCGTCAGAAGGAATCGCCATGCTGACGATACCTTTAGAGCCCAGCGCCCAGTCATGCATATGGTCGATGGCTGAAGAAGCGGCAGAGGCGGCAGAAGAGGCGCCACGTGCTTTGATGATCGCCGCGCCGCGCTGTTGCACGGTGGGGATAAAGTCGTTTTCGTACCAGTCACGCTCAACCAAATCAGATGCCGCTTTACCATCAACCTTGCACTGGGCAATGTCAGGGTATTGGGTGGCACTGTGGTTGCCCCAGATGATCATGTTTTCAACATCTGTCACGTGCTTGCCGGTTTTCTGTGCCAGCTGGGTCAGAGCGCGGTTGTGATCCAAACGCGTCATCGCGGTGAACTGACCGGCATTGAGATCCGGCGCGTTGCAAGAAGCAATCAGCGCGTTAGTGTTGGCGGGGTTACCCACCACCAGCACTTTAACGTCACGGCTAGCGTGGTCGTTCAGGGCTTTACCCTGGACAGAGAAGATCGCTGCGTTGGCTTCCAGCAGGTCTTTACGCTCCATGCCTGGGCCACGCGGACGTGCGCCAACCAGCAGAGAGAAATCGGCGTCTTTAAACGCGACGTTCGGGTCATCGGTCGCAACGATGTCTTTCACCAGCGGGAAGGCACAGTCGTTAACCTCCATGACCACACCGTTTAGAGCGTCCATTGCCTGAGGAATTTCCAGAAGCTGGAGAATGACAGGCTGATCCGGCCCCAGCATGTCGCCAGCGGCGATGCGGAAAATAAGAGAGTAGCTGATCTGGCCGGCACCGCCGGTAATCGCAATACGTACTGGATCTTTCATCATTGCTCCTTGATTGGTTCGCCTAGGGATGGTTCTCGCCTGAGGAGTGGTTCAACAGAACTCAAGACGCCAAGATGGTATGCCCAGCCGGGCAAAAACTCAATCAGACATGAGACTAGTCGTCAGCTTCGCACCCGCTTGCTACTCGCTGAAAAGGTCTAGTTGCGCTATGGTGTCTCCGGCTTTACGCCCCCTTTTTTGTATTGCTAAGGACATGGACGCCCCATGCGAAGAATTCCTTTCTCTTATGCTTTGGCTAGCCTGCTGGTGTTGGCGCTGGTGATATGGCTCGCTTTTGGTAATTTCCAAGGTTTTCAAATCACACCTCCAGATGCGGCTCCTCGCAGTGATGTGGACTCTCGGGTTGAAATTGTCGTGCAGCAGAGCACGCCGTTCATTCCTCAGCAAATCATTCAAGGCCAGCTGAGCGCCGAACGTGAAACCACCTTGCGTGCGAATGTGGCGGGCTTTGTCATGGAAAAACCGGTTACCCAAGGCAGCCGCGTTGAGGCTGGCGATACGCTGTTAGTGCTGGATAACGACGCCCTGCCCGAGCGACTTCAGCAGGCGCGTGATGAGTTGGCCGTCGCCCAAGCGGAGTATGCCGGCGCACGCAGCTTACGTGAGCGACAGCTTATTTCACAGCCAGAGCTTCTGCGGTTGCAAAGCGCCATGAGCGCAAGCGCAGCCTCGGTGGCTCAGTTGCAGAAGCAATCGGATGATAGCCGCCCCACCGCGCCATTTGATGGCGTGCTCAACCGCATCCAGGTTGAGCTAGGCGATTTGCTGCAGCCCGGTGAGGAGTGGGCTCAACTGGTCGACGACCGCCGTTTAAAGGGTGTTGCCTGGGTTTCGCAACAACAAGTGGGAGATTTATCCATGGGCATGCCGGTCACCGCCCGGCTGCTCAACGGCGATCATCTAGAGGGAGAATTGACCTTCATTAGCCACCGCGCCGAGGAAGCCACACGCAGCTTTTATATTGAAGCCACGTTGGATAACCCCGCCGGTAAGCGCCTAGCGGGTGGTAGTGCGGAGCTAACGATTACCCTGCCACCTCGCCAAGTTCATACTCTTTCACCTGCGCTGCTTAGCTTGAATAGCGAGGGACAGCTGGCGGTTAAACATCTGGATGACAACGATCAGGTGCATCAGACAACCGTTGAGATAATCAGCGCGGATATTCAGCGTGCTTACGTCACTGGCCTGCCTGATCCACTGCGGTTGATTACCTTAGGTGCTGGCATGGTAGATATTGGTCAAACGGTCGTCCCCGTCACCGCTGATGAGATGACTGCTTCGTCACCATCCTTACAGCACTCGTTAGAACGCTCTTCAGGCCAGCCCGCACAGGATAGCGTTAATGCATCAGCTGATTAGTGCGGCATTAGCCCACACTCGTACAACATTGCTGCTGTTGGTAGGTTTGCTGCTAGCGGGTATCACTGCCTGGCAAATGATTCCAAAAGAAGCCAATCCCGACGTTACGATACCGATGATTTATGTCTCGCTTTCGTTGGAGGGCGTAAGCCCAGAGGATGGCGAACGTCTGCTGATTCGTCCTATGGAGCAGGAGCTTCGAGGGATCGAGGGGTTACGCAAATTCACGGCTAAATCCAACGAGGGTCATGGCTCGATTATCCTTGAATTTGATGCTGGGTTTAATCCAGACAAGGCGCTAACTGATGTGCGTGACCGGGTGGATATTGCGCGCAGCGAACTGCCTTCTGAGGCCGATGAGCCACGTGTTTTCGAGGTCAATGTTTCCGAGTTTCCGGTGTTAACCATCGGGCTTTCAGGGCAGTTGGATACCCGCGAGCGGGTTACCATTGCCCGGCGCCTGCAGGAAGAGATCGAAGGCATCGCCGATGTGCTGGAAGTTGAGATCGCCGGTGACCGCGAAGACATGCTGGAAATCGTGGTAGACCCACTGGTACTGGAGAGCTACGGCGTCGATTTTGACGCGTTGTTTAATCAGGTATCGCGCAATAATCGTTTGGTGGCCGCCGGCAGTTTGGATACTGGTGCAGGCCGCCTGGCGTTGAAAGTCCCCGGCATTATTGAGTCCCTTGAAGATGTCATGAGCATGCCCGTCAAGGTCGAGGGCGATCAAGTGGCCACCTTTGGTGATGTGGCGTGGATTAACCCTACCTATAAAGAACCGGAAGGCTTTGCCCGGATCGATGACCAGCCAGCGGTGGTGCTGGAAATTTCCAAGCGCGCCGGGGCAAATATTATCGCCACCATTGGCGCGGTGCGTGAGCGTTTAGCGCAAGCAGATGACTTGCTTCCCGGCCAGCTGCGCTTTACGACCATTTTGGATGAGTCGACGACGGTCGAAAATATGCTCTCCGAGCTTTTAAACAACGTGTTGACCGCCGTTGTTCTGGTGCTGATTGTGATCGTCGCGGTGATGGGCTGGCGCATGGCATTACTGGTAGGCCTAACCATTCCGGGCGCTTTCTTAACCGGTATTCTCCTGGTGTGGGCGTTTGGTTTTACGCTCAATATTGTGGTGCTTTTTGCGCTGATTTTGGTGGCGGGTATGTTGGTCGACGGCGCAATTGTGGTCAGCGAACTTGCCGACCGCTATTTACGGGAGGGTCAAACGCCCCACGATGCATGGCTCAACGCTGCTTCTCGGATGAGCTGGCCAGTGATTGCCTCGACCGCTACCACCCTCGCGGTATTTATACCGCTGCTTTTCTGGCCCGGCGTGGTAGGTCAGTTTATGAAGTACCTGCCCGCCACGGTGATTTTATGCCTGCTGGCGTCGCTTGCTATGGCGCTGGTGTTTTTGCCCACCTTGGGGCGTTTGGTGACACATAACGAAGTGGCTGCAGACGATACTGACCTGGACGCTAAACATGAAGTGGCCGCGACGTCACTCGGTCGCGGCTATCGCCACTTGCTAGCCCGACTGCTCAAGCATCCTGGCTGGACGGTACTGGTCGCTGTGCTGTTGATGCTGCTGCTGTATACCGGCTATGCGCGTTTCAACCACGGCGTTGATTTTTTCCCCAACGTTGAGCCTGACAGCGCTCAAGTGCTGGTGCGAGCCCGAGGCGATTTCTCCGCGGTGGAAACCGATGCCATCGTACAGCGCGTGGAAGCGAAACTATCTGGCATGAGTGAAGTGAGAGCGCTATATGCCCGCTCCTTTGCAGTGCCCAATGAGCAAATGGGCAATGATGTTATCGGCATGCTGCAGTTTCAGTTTGTCGATTGGCATGAGCGCCGCCCTTCCCGCGCTATTTTGGCCGATATGGCTGAGCGCGCCCATGACATTCCCGGTATCACGCTGGAATTTCAGGAGCAGGAAATGGGCCCTGGCGGCGGCAAACCGATTGTGTTTGAAATCAGTGCGACTGACCCAGCCGTGGCGGATGCTGGGATTAACCAACTGCACCAGTTAATGCGTGAGCTGGGCGGTTTTGTCGATATTCAAGATGACCGCAGCCTGCCGGGGGTGGAGTGGCAGATTAATGTCGACCGTGAAGCCGCCGCACGTATGGGAACCGATATTACGACAATTGGTAGTGCGGTACAGCTGCTGACCACCGGCCTTCAGGTCGCCAGCTACCGCCCCCCTGAAGTAAGCGATGAAGTGGATATCCGTGTGCGGTTGCCGCAACACTGGCGGTCGCTTGATCAGTTAGAACGGTTGACCATCAATACTCAGCGCGGCCAGGTGCCTATTTCACACTTTGTAACGCTGACTCCAGCCCCCAAAGTGGGCACTCTTAGCCGTATTGATGGCCGCCGGGCAATTACCGTTCAGGCCGACCTGAGTCCCGGCTATCTTGCTGATGAGCGCTTGCGCGCCCTACTCGAGGCCAGTGCCGACCGGTTACCTGATGGCTTAATGATTAATGTAGCTGGCGAACAGGAAGACCAGCAGGAATCAATGCAATTCTTGGTCAGCGCGTTTTTGATTGCGATCGGCTTGATGGCGCTGATTCTGGTGACCCAGTTCAATAGCTTTTATCAAGCAGGCTTGGTGCTGTCGGCGATTGTATTTTCCACCGCAGGCGTGCTTATGGGGTTGCTGATTACCGGTCAAGCCTTCGGCATTGTGATGGTGGGCATGGGGGTGATTGCCTTGGCGGGTATTGTCGTCAATAACAATATCATTTTGATCGATACGTATAACGAGCTTCGCCGGGCTGGGCTATCACCTGGGGAGGCCGCACTGGAGGCAGGTTGTTTGCGTTTACGGCCAGTATTGTTAACGGCCATCACCACGGTACTCGGGCTAATGCCGATGGTACTGGGAATCAATGTTGACCTGTTTACCCCCGCGCTAGGCTTTAATGCGCCTTCAGCCCAATGGTGGACGCAGATGTCGAGTGCCATTGCAGGCGGCCTCACCTTCGGTACCGCGCTTACCCTGCTGCTCACACCTTGTATGCTGGTGATTGGGGGTAAGTTGAGGCGGAATCGATGAGTGGTGAGTGGTGAGTGATGAGTCGATTTTGGAGTTCGTGCGCACCCGCGGGAGCAGTGCGAAGCGGTGCCGGGGGTGGGAGCCATCATCAAGGGGCAAAAGCGCCGCGTGGCGGCGCCTATAGTTAGATGCGGGTATTAAGCGGGCGCCTGGGTATTTTGCGGGCTGTTAGCGGCATGCAGGCGCGCAATCAGCTGGTCTTCGAGCGCGAAGCGCTCCGTCAGGCCTCGGGCCAAACGGTCAATCCAGGCCGGCAAACGGGCAATATTTTGCTCGCAGCTGAGCGTAGAGCCAAAGTCAGCATCAAACTCCAACACCATTTCGGTCGACATCTCTAAGCGCTCTAATAATTTAGCCGCGATAACTAGCGCAGCCTCATCGCCAAAGGCTTGCGCCTCTTCCGAAAGCTGAGGGTAAATTTCAAAATGACCGGCGCTGATGTAATCCATCAACTGCTCACTGAAGGTATCGATAGGCGCTTTGCTCACCGCTTCTAGCTCAGCATCACACGCCTCTTTTAGCTCAATGAAGCTTATTAACAGCTGGCGACGCTGATCTAGCCAGCGGTCGATCAAGGCGTGCACGCCCCCCCAGCGCTCCAGGGCATTTTTGCAATCTTCGAGCATGGAGCTTTCTCCTTAAACTCACCGATCTAACTACCATTAGCCAGTCTAAATAACGAATAGGCTTAGAGTCGCGCCTCCACCTACCTCTGTCAATCCCAGCGGTAGGGGTTTCCTTGGTACAAAAGGTTTATTCATAATAACCCTTTCTTCTATGACCAGTAACTAGTGTTCTCATGCTATTCGTCATGGCTTGACCTTGCCTAAAATTATGCTCTCACTTTAGCGCCAGCATTGCGAGCAAAGCGGTATACAAAGTATGCCGAGCAGATAACGACACCGCTCTCTCGATAGGCTATAACATGGCCTGCTCTAATCAAGCAGCACCCAATATAGACGCAGCTTTTATTGTTCTAAACGATAGTTTTCAGCAGGATGATGTTCGTTAAAAAATACGGCAAGGGTTAATTAAAACAAGGAATTTACTATGAAACAGATAACTCGCTTCGGCCTCGGTTTGATGCTCTCTTCAAGCTTGGCGACAGCGCACGCTGATGACGTCAAAATTGGCATGATCACCACTCTTTCAGGGGGCGGCTCGCACTTAGGTGTAGATGTTCGCGATGGCTTTATGCTGGCGCTTGAACAGTCGGGCCGTGACGATGTTGAGGTCTTAATTCAAGACGACGCTAATCGCCCGGATCTCGCGCGCAGCTTAGCCAATGAGTTTATGCAGCGTGATGAAGTCGACATTCTGACCGGTATTATCTGGTCTAATTTGGCAATGGCCGTGGTTCCCGCCGTCGTGCGCCAGGGCACCTTCTATCTTTCCCCCAACGCCGGCCCTTCCGATTTAGCGGGGCGCATGTGCCACGAGAACTACTTCAACGTGGCCTATCAGAACGACAATTTGCACGGTGCGATGGGCGCTTACATGCGCGAACAAGGCTACGAGCGGCCAATCGTCATGGCGCCTAACTACCCGGCAGGCACCGATGCGTTAGCAGGCTTTAAGCATCTTTATGAAGGTGAGGTTGTCGACGAGCTTTACACCCAGATGGGCCAAACCGACTACGCCGCTGAAATTGCCCAAATTCGTGCCAGCGATGCCGACAGCCTTTTCTTCTTCTTACCCGGCGGAATGGGCATTTCGTTTATGAAGCAATGGGAAGGCTCTGGCGTCGACATGCCGATCTTTGGCGCGGCGTTCTCGTTTGATGAAATCCTAATCAAAGCGGTAGGCAGTGCGGCGATTGGTGCACGCAATACGTCACTGTGGGCTTACGATTTAGAGAATGACGCCAATGAGCGCTTTGTTGAAGGCTTCCGAGAAGCCTATGACCGCACGCCGACGCTCTACGCAGCCCAAGGGTATGACACGGCTAATCTAATCCTTAGCGCGCTTGAGATCGCTCATCCTGATGATAAAGACGCCTTCCGCGAAGCGCTGCGCGCAGCAGACTTTGACAGCGTGCGCGGAGATTTCCGCTTTGGCCCTAACCAACATCCGATCCAAGACATTTACGTTCGCGAAGTCGTAGAAGGTGGCGATGGTCAGCCCACCAATCGCTTGCTGGGTATCGCCATTGAAGATATTCAAGACGTCTATTTTGAAGAGTGCCAGATGTAATATCGCCGCGGCTGGGTGCTATCGCCCAGCCTTTACTCTCTTCCTTCGCAAAGGTTAACTAACGTGTCCATGACACTGCTAATCGAGCAAATACTCAACGGCGTACAGCTTGGCACGATGCTGTTTCTGATGGCCAGCGGCCTGACGCTGGTATTCGGGGTGATGGGGCTGATCAATCTCGCCCACGGTTCCTTTTACATGGTGGGCGCCTACGCCACTGCGGCGGTGACGGCGTCAACGGGCTCTTTTCTGATGGGGCTGGCAGCGGGCATGACGGCTGCGGCCTTGGTCGGAGCGCTGGTTGAACTGCTGGTCATACGCAGGCTTTATCATCGCTCTCACCTCGACCAAGTATTGGCAACGTTTGCGCTCATTTTGATTTTTTCGGAAGGGACACGCTGGATTTTCGGCTCGTCGCCCATGCGGCTAAGCCCGCCTTCCTGGCTAACCGGCTTTATCACCCTGCCGGGCGACACCCGCTACCCGCTTTATCGGCTAATGCTGATTGGCGTCGGCATTGTTATTTCAATCGCGCTTTACTTTCTGATCTCTAAAACACGCTTGGGCATGCGCATTCGAGCCGGTGAAAGCGACCGCGAAATGATTGGGGCACTCGGCGTGAATATTTCCAAGCTGTATACCGTCGTGTTTGCCTTAGGCGCCGCGCTAGCGGGGTTAGCCGGCGCCCTGGTGGGCGCGCTGCAGTCGGTACAAGTGGGCATGGGTGAGCCGGTGCTTATTCTGGCCTTTGTGGTCATCGTGATAGGTGGTATCGGCTCGATAAAAGGCGCGCTACTCGGTGCGCTGTTAGTCGGGCTTGTCGATACATTAGGGCGCGTCTATTTACCGATTTTCTTCCGCGCGTTCATGCCACCTTCTGAGGCCAGCGGGGTTGGCGCGGCGCTAGCGGCAATGCTGATCTATATCCTGATGGCCGTGATACTCGCCTTCAAGCCAAAAGGGCTGTTTGCCGCCCATGACTAATAACATTCCTACGTCTGACGGATTGTCTATGGCTAACAGCGCTCGTGCTGCTATGCCCAAGCACTCCTCCTCAGGCGCTGCGCCAGCTAATCAGGCAGACAGCCACTTTGGCCGTAAAGGGCTGGTGCAAATTGCGCTGCTTGGGCTGCTGCTGTTACTGCCCGTGACGGCGTATTTTTTTGGCCACCTTTATTACGTTAATTTAGCTTCGCGCATCACCATTATTGCCATGGCGGCGGTCGGTCTTAATCTGGCGATTGGCTATGGCGGTATGGTCAGCTTTGGCCATGCGGCGTATTTCGGCCTGGGGGGGTATGTGGCCGGCATCAGCGCTTATCACGCCTTTGATTTCACGCCGTTTATGACTTGGCCTATGAGCATTCCGGGCAGCGATAGCTTATTAGTGGTGTGGCTAGCCGCTGCCCTGCTATGCGCGCTGCTGGCACTGGTGATCGGCGCTATATCGCTGCGTACGACCGGGGTGTACTTCATTATGATCACCCTCGCCTTTGCGCAGATGATTTACTACTTTGCTAACTCCTGGCCGACTTATGGCGGCGAAGATGGCCTGCCGATTTATATACGCAATACACTTCCCGTCGTTGATAGCGGCAACGCATTAACCTATTTTTTGATCTGCTTCACCGGGCTTGTGCTGGCGATGGCGATTACCTCTCGGTTAATGAAATCCCGCTTTGGCGCTGCCTTGACCATGGCGCGGCTTAATGATGTGCGCCTTGCTACAGCGGGCATCAGCCCCTACCCCATTCGCTTGGTGGCGTTTGTGATTTCTGCCGCCATCACCGGGCTTGCTGGCGCGCTGTATGCGGATCTGAATGGCTTTGTTAGCCCGACAATGCTCAGTTGGCACTTCTCCGGCGAGCTGATGGTAATTGTCATTTTGGGCGGTGTGGGCCGTCTTTACGGCCCGCTGGCCGGTGCAGTGCTGTTCGTAATGATGGAGACCTTCCTGGGAGGCGTCACCCAGTATTGGCAGCTTTTCCTTGGGTTAGTACTGCTGGGGGTAGTGCTATTTGCCAAGCATGGTGTGATGGGTTGGCTAGCCGGGAGGGAATGCAATGAGTGAAACCGTTCTTTCACTACAGCACCTGCATAAACGCTTTGGCGCGTTGCAGGCGACTAACGATGTCTCGCTGGATCTTCAACAAGGCGAAATCCACGCCCTGATAGGCCCCAACGGTGCAGGCAAGTCGACCTTGATCGGCCAAATCGCTGGCAATATTCGCCCGGATGAGGGCCGTGTTTTTCTAGCAGACATCGAAATCACCGGCATGAGCATTGCCCATCGCGCCCGGCAGGGGCTGGGACGCAGCTTTCAGGTTTCCTCATTGGCAGAGCCGCTCTCGGTGATGCGCAATGTGATGATGGGCGTTCAAGCGTTGCAGAGTCATAGCTTTCGTTTCTGGAAACCCGTCGCTCGGGACCGGCACCTGCTTGAACCGGCTTATGCGGCGCTAGAGCGCATGCAGCTTAGCCACCGCGCCTGGACCCCGGTATTTGAGCTTTCCCATGGTGAACGCCGTCAGGTTGAGGTGGCCTGCGCTCTGGCGCTCAAGCCCCGCGCTCTGCTGCTGGATGAACCCATGGCGGGCCTTGGGCCGGAAGGCTCGGCAAAGCTGACCGAGCTGCTTGAGGCGCTGAAGCTGGAAGTACCCATTCTGCTGATCGAACACGATATGGAAGCGGTATTTCGTTTGGCTGACCGTATTTCGGTGCTGGTCTCTGGCAGTGTTATCGCCCATGGCGACAGCCAGACGATCAAGCGAGACCCGCGCGTTCGTGAAGCGTACCTGGGAGATGCAGATGCTTAAAATTGCCGATATTGAAACCTTTTATGGCCCCTCCCAGGCACTTTTTGGTGTGAATCTTAACGTTAACACCGGTGAAATGGTGGCGTTGATGGGCCGCAACGGCATGGGTAAAACCACGACCATTCGCTCGATATTTGGCCTTACCCCAGCCCGCAACGGCACCATTGAGTTTGAATCCCAAAACCTGCGCCGCCTGCCCGCTTACCGAATCGCCAAAGCAGGACTGGGTTTGGTACCGGAAGGACGCCGCTGCTTCCCCAACCTATCGGTACGCGAAAACCTACTGGTCACGGCTCGCCCGGGCGAGTGGACACTGCAGAAAGTAGAAACGCTATTTCCGCGCTTGAAAGAGCGCCGGGCACAAATGGCCAAAACCCTTTCTGGCGGTGAACAGCAAATGCTGGCGATTGGCCGAGCGCTGATGACTAACCCGCGCCTACTGGTACTTGATGAGGCTACTGAAGGTTTAGCACCGGTCATTCGCCAGGAGATTTGGCGGGCCATTCGGCTGTTTAAGGAACAGGGCCAATCCACGCTGCTGGTGGATAAGTCGTTGAGTGAACTTCTACCTATTGCTGATCGATGCACCATCCTAGAGAAAGGCTGCACGGTGTGGGACGGCAAACCCGCCATGCTGGACAGCACCATTCGTGACCGTTACCTGGGTGTCTAGGTGTGAAACCCTTTAATCCACTCAACGAAACAACCATCGTTAAGATAGTGCTCAAGAATCGTGAAGTGATCCACATTGGGAACTAGCTGCTGGGTAACGTGCTGACCTTGCTGGCTCAAATGCTCGCTATAGTCGCTCATTTGGTCTTGAAATCCATCCAACTCCAGCTCACCTGCCACGAGTTGCATAGGCGCAGGCACCCGACACGCTAGCCCTAAAGGGCTGAATTCATGCACATCACGACCCGTCAGTTGAAGCTTAGGCTGCAGCCACGACCACGGAAACGGCCGCAGGTCGTATAAACCGCTGACACAAAGCGCGCCACGAATCAGCTCGTTCGGCAAGCCAAAGGTGCCCTGCCAGTCGGTCGACATCAGCATGGCGCACAGGTGACCGCCCGCTGAGTGCCCAGAAATACTTAGCTGATCTGGGTCAACGTCCAGCTCGTTGGCCTGACGAGCAACGTAGGCCACCGCGGCCTGACTCTGCCGCACCAACTCGCTAAAGCGCACCTGAGGGCACAGCGCATAGTTGACCACCGCCACCGTGATCCCGAATTTAACAAGATCATCGACAATAAAGCTAAATTCTCGATGACTGAGTGAGCGCCAGTAACCGCCGTGGAAAAACACATGTACGGGCGCTTTAGGGCTATCGGCATGGAAGATATCCATACGTTCAGCAAGCGAAGGGCCATAAGCAAGATCCAAGGTGACGCGATGGTTTTCCCGCGACGCCTCGCTACGCTTGCGCCAATCATTTACCAACATCATCGGGTCACGACCCAGCATCGGGTCATAGGCACGATCAATCTCTTCTTGGCTGGCAAAGTGTTTATAAAGCACGCCGCATTCCTTGTCACACAACCTTGTCACACAGCCTTAACGTTGACGCACGGCTAGCACTAGCATGCGCAGCCCGGCGATCGCCAAAATGGCAAAGCCGATTAACGTCCAGGCAGGTAGTGAAAGCCCTAGCAACGAGAAATCGATATTGGCACACTCACCCGAGCTATTTAGCACCATTGACACGACGTCACGCATGGGCAGTATATCCATCATGTACTCAAGCCCAGGCCCGCATGAAGGAACCTCGTCGGCAGGCAGCGACTGTAGCCACACGTGGCGCCCGGCGACAAAGACACCGGCTCCGACGGCTGCCAGCGACAGAAGCCCGTAAATGACTTTGCCGACGCGGCCTGCAGGGTTATGTATGGCGGCAATGGCGAACACGATACCAGCCGCAATTACCGCTACGCGCTGAAAAATACACAGCGGGCAGGGTTCATAACCGCCGATATGCTCAAGGCCAAGAGCGACCGCCATCATCAATACGCAGAAAGCTAAACCGGCCAGGGCTATTGAACGAAAAGAGTGCAGGATCATTGATGAGCCTCAGAAGGTAGCGCCGATAAAGCACGGGATTCGCGTGCTTTAGTAAAGTAAACCTGAAGAAACTCAGAGAAAGTTTCTTGGTCAGCGGCTTCAATATCATGCTGCTGCTGGTGCGACGTTTCAATTAGCTGGGCTAATAACGCCTCACGACAGCGCTGCATCGGCGCAGCCTTGAGCTGCTCCGCCTGCTCTTGAGCCAGACTCAGCATCAAATCACTTAACGAGCCGCCGTTTTCCTTCAGCCGTTCAAGCACCTGAGCAGAAGGCGTTAGTGAGGGGTCGCTCAGCCTTGGCGCAAGGCTCGCTAATGCCTCTGCGTGAGGTGCGCCTTCTTCTACACCGTCAAGCAGGCGGGCCACTTCGTCCATTTCCGCAAAGATCTGTTCGCCCCACTCGCTCACCGAAGTGGGCTTACCATGATTAAATAGCTTAAGTTCAGGATCGCGACCGCGCTCGACGACCCAACGACGATTGTCGTCTAAGCGGTCACATTCCTCGTCGGAAATCCACGGGCTGTCGCTGAGCAGGCACCACATCAAGAACGTGTCCACAAAGCGCATTTGGACTTCATTCACGCCAAGCGGATCGAAGGGATTGAGATCTAAGCAGCGCACTTCGATGTATTCCACGCCGCGGGCTTCCAGCGCCTGACTTGGCGTTTCGTTGTGCTTAGCGACACGCTTGGGACGAATATCGCTGTAATATTCGTTCTCGATTTGTAAAATGTTAGCGTTTAACTGGCGCCACTCACCATCTACGTTAACACCCATGGTTTCATAGTCAGGCCATGGCGATGAGATCGCGTGACGCAGCGTATTGACGTAATTCGACAGCGAGTTAAAACAGATTTTAAGCTGCGACTGTACCTTGTTTTGATAGCCTAGATCCGACATGCGTAGCGTCGTCGCATAAGGCGCGAAGTAGGTGTCGTCACTGAGCGACTGCAGCTTTTCAGGCACTTTTTTGTCGTCAGGCAAAAAGCTCTTATCGATAGCCGGTGAGGCACCAAACAGATAAAGCAGCAGCCAGCTATGGCGGCGGAAATGACGAATCATGCCGAAATAGCGTGTAGAGCGATAATCGTTGAAAGGGATATTGGTGGCTTTTTCCATTTCACGCAGGGCGTGCCACATATCATCCGGCAACGACACGTTGTAATGAACGCCCGCAATCGCCTGCATGATGCGCCCATAGCGCATGTCTAACCCTTTGCGGTAAACATGCTTCATGGTGCCAACATTGGAGCTGCCGTAGTCGGCAATCGGCACACTGTCGTTGCCAGACAGCCTAGACGGCATGCTACCAGGCCAAATCCACTCATTTTCTAAGTGATGATAGGTAAATGTATGCAGATCAGATAAAAAGCACAGCGCCTCACCCGGCTGTGAGTAAACCGGCGTAATGTACTCAAGCAGCGACTCGGAGTAGTCGGTGGTGATATGAGGGTGGGTTAACTTAGATCCCAGCGCGTGCGGATGCGGGGTTTGCGCAATATGGCCATTGGCGTCAACTCGCAACCCTTCTTTTTCAAGCCCACGACGCAGGCGGCCCAACCGGCCAAGGCGCGCACTGGGAAGCAGGCGTTCAACTTGCGCAGTCAGCGCGGATGGCACAGTGAGTGGTTCAGTCAAGGTGAACACTCCTTGTCAGTAAAGCCCGCCGACGGCGGGCCTTGGTGAAATCAGATGACATCGTCAGCATCTCTGCTTAGCGCAGTAAAAGGCAGGATATGGCGGCAACCATGTTTTTTTCAAGGCATAGTTTTTCAAGGCGCGCGATACGTTACCGCCGCCTATGACTATTTTTCGCCACGCGCTTTTAACAAAGCGGCGCCAAGCGCACCCATAGGTGCCGCCTGCTCAGAGGGCTTCGAAGCACTACGCTGCCCCCGCGCAGGCTTTCGCTGTGCGTTATGCGGGTCAGTGCCGTTGTTGACACCGTTTTCAGCCTCAGGCTGATCATCCAAGCGCATGGAAAGCCCTACTCGCTTACGCGCAATATCAACGCTCATTACTTTAACCGTCACGATATCCCCTGCCTTTACAACGCTGCGCGGATCGTCGACAAACCGGTCTGATAACGCCGAGATGTGCACCAGGCCATCCTGATGGACGCCAATATCAACAAACGCACCAAAGTGCGTGACGTTGGTCACGGTACCTTCAAGCACCATGGCGAGCTTGACATCTTTCAGTGTTTCAACCCCCTCACGAAACTCGGCGGCTTTGAACTCAGGGCGCGGGTCGCGGCCGGGTTTATCCAGCTCTTTAAGAATATCGCTGACCGTAGGTACACCAAAACGCTCATCGGCAAAGTCGGCAGGTTTGAACGCTTTTAGCGCCGCACTATCGCCAATCAAGCCTTTCACCTCACGACCATCCTGCTTAGCGATACGCTCCACCAAAGAATAGGCCTCAGGATGAACGGCACTAGCATCCAACGGGTTAGTCGCATTATGAATACGTAGAAAGCCGGCGCACTGCTCAAAAGTTTTTGCGCCTAAGCGGCTCACCTCTAATAACTCTTCACGACTTTTAAAAGCGCCTTTTACATTGCGCTGGGCAACAATATTTTCAGCCAGCGCCGCACTCAACCCAGCAACCCGTGACAGGAGCGCGCTGGAAGCGGTATTGAGATCGACACCGACCGCGTTAACGCAGTCCTCGATCACGACTTCCAGGCTACGCGAGAGCTGTACCTGAGAAACATCGTGCTGATATTGCCCCACCCCGATCGACTTGGGCTCGATTTTGACCAGCTCGGCGAGCGGGTCCTGCAGGCGACGGCCAATGGACACCGCGCCACGGATAGTGACGTCTAAATCAGGTAGTTCACGAGAGGCGTATTCAGAGGCAGAATACACCGAGGCGCCGGCTTCTGAGACCATCACTTTACTTAACCGATGCGCGGGCGCCAGCGCCTTGACCAGCTCGCCTGCCAGCTTATCGGTTTCACGGCTCGCGGTGCCGTTCCCTACAGCAATCAGTTCAACGCCATATTGTTTAATAAGCTTGGTTAGCACGCCTAACGATTCATCCCAGCGGTTCTGCGGCGCGTGAGGGTAAATAGTCGCCTGGTCAACAAACTGGCCGGTGGCATCAATCACCGCAATTTTACAGCCCGTCCGCTGGCCTGGATCAATCGCGAGCGTAATTTTCTGGCCCGCCGGTGCCGCTAGCAGCAGGTCTTTCAGGTTGGCTGCAAACACCTCGATAGCCGTTAATTCAGCGGCTTCGCGTAGGCGGCCCAGCAGCTCTGTTTCCAGTGCGGTATAAAGCTTTACGCGCCAAGTCCAACGAACAACTTCAGCGAGCCACTTATCCGCCGCACGGCCTTGATCACTAATGCCGAACTGCTTGGCAATCGTCACCTGGGCAGGATGAACCGGGGCATCGTCTTCACCAGGCAAACGAATCGACAGGCTTAAGATACCTTCGTTGCGCGCGCGGAACATTGCCAACGCACGGTGCGAAGGCGCTTTGGCCAGCTTCTCGTCGTGTTCAAAGTAGTCGGAGAACTTAGCGCCCTCCTGCTGCTTGCCCTCAAGCACGCGCGCACTAAGCTCACCCTCTTGCCACAGCCGTTCGCGTAATTGGCCAATCAGCTCAGGGTCTTCAGCAAAGCGCTCCATTAAAATCTGCTTGGCACCATCTAGCGCAGCTTTGGCATCTTCGATGGCGGGAATATCGCCTTCCGCCGGGCGTAAATAATGAGCGGCTTCGCTTTCAGGACTTAGCGTAGGATCAGCCAGCAGTGCATCCGCCAATGGCTCAAGCCCTGCTTCGCGAGCAATTTGTGCTTTGGTACGACGCTTTTTCTTAAAGGGCAGGTACAGATCTTCCAGCCGCTGCTTGGTTTCTGCGGCATCAATGCTAGCTTTCAGAGAGCCGTCCAGCTTGCCCTGCTCATCAATGGCGGCTAGCACTGCGGCGCGGCGCTCTTCCAGTTCGCGCAGGTAACGCAGGCGTTCATCTAACTGGCGCAGCTGGATATCGTCCAGCGCGCCGGTGACTTCTTTACGGTAACGGGCGATAAACGGCACAGTGGCACCGCCATCCAGTAGCTCCACCGTGGCGGATACTTGCTCGGGTCGTACGCCAAGCTCAGTGGCTAGGCGGGAAATAATACGCTGATTGACATCCATAAATTGCAACTAACTCATGCAGCATTTTTAAGTGCCAACAAGGTATCACAAACCCACCATGGCTGGCATGATCTTGAACATGCTCCTAAAGCGATGCTTCTAAAACTATGCTCTTAAAACCATGCCCCTAAAACCATGCTCCTAAAACCATGCCTCCAAAGCCTAGCCTTAGGATAGCCTGCTAGCGACGCCAGCCTCGGTCATCCCAAAACGGGCGGCGCGACTCACGCTGAACGGCGTCGCGGCTGATGCCAATATCTTTCAACATGTCGTCGCTTAAATGGCGCAGTGCATAACGCTCGCGACGCAGTTGACGCCAGCGATAAAGTCTTTCCCGCCAAGTGACTCTCGGTTGCCGTGTCTCAAGCGACTGGCACTGTTGGCTCTGCGAGTAGTGTAGCGTGCGCCCCATTTCAACCTCCCTTCGCCGCCAGATACGACGGCGTTAATAAGTGTTGAAGGAAGTATCGAGCAGGGCATAAAATCAATCCAACGAATGTTTCTTATGTTCAGCATCAATAGGATTGATGACTATGGCTATGCTACCCACCATCGATCATGAGCTTTTGCGCACCTTTGTTGCGATTGTTGATCAAGGCGGCTTCACCCGTGCAGCGCAGACGGTGAATCGCACACAATCGGCTGTGAGTATGCAAATTAAGCGGCTTGAAGAAGATGTTATTCAGCGTCCGCTGTTTCTACGCCAGAGCAAACCGCTGCAGTTAACTAGCGAGGGGCATACGCTACTTGGCTATGCACGGCGTATTCTTGATTTGCATAGTGAGGCGCTTAACGTACTGCGCCAACCGGATATGGTAGGCCGCGTGCGTTTGGGCGTGCCGGACGATTACGTGATGCGATTTCTACCCGGCATTTTGAAGTCTTTTTCGCAGGCCTGGCCGATGATTGATGTCGATGTGCACTGCGCACCTTCATCAGTGCTGTTACAGCAACCAGATAATCGGCTCGATTTGAGCATTGTGACCCGTGAGGTGGGTGATGAGATTGGCACTATTTTGCGGCGTGAATCAACCGTCTGGGTATCCGCCGCTAGCCACAGTACTCACTTACTTTCGCCACTGCCACTCGCCATGTTTGAGGCGCCCTGCTTCTGTCGACGCCATGCGTGCAATGCCCTAGACCGCACTGGAAAGGGTTATCGCGTCGCTTACAGCAGCCCAAGCTTAGCCACACTTCAAGCCGTGGTAAGTGCTGGACTGGCCGTATCAGCATGGATGAGCAGCTTAGTCACACCCGATATGCAGATATTAGGCGAAAAGGAGGGCTTTCCCACCCTGCCGGAAGCCTCCATCGTTTTGTTGCAGACCTCCTCAACCCAGTCACCGATTATCGACAGTCTGGCTGAACATATTGTTGAGGGGTTTAGGTTGTAACGGTTTGGTGCGCCTCACTCTTGGTGGGCTTGTATAGGCAGGAGCAGTCAAGCTGTGCAAGGCTGGTCAGCCCTAGCAGCGCCATGTTGCGTTCTATTTCACGCTGCAAGAGACCGGCGATATGCTCAACGCCTGCTTGCCCTGCGCAGGCGGCAGCGTAATTGAAGGGGCGGCCCACGAAGACAAAATCGGCACCCAGCGCTAATGCCTTGATGACATCGGTGCCACGCCGGAAGCCGCTGTCGATCATAATCGGTATATCGCTGACGCGACGCTTAATCTCGGGCAGCACCTGAAGCGGTGAAATGGTGCAGTCCAACTGGCGTGCACCATGGTTGGAGAGAATAATGCCATCGACGCCTGCCCGCTGAGCACGCACCGCATCTTCTGGGTTGAGAATGCCTTTGACAATCAACGTATCGGGCCATAAGCGCCGGACCAAATCGAGATAGCCCCAATCAAAATGGCGGCGGCCAGAGAAGTCCCGCGCCGCCTGACGTGAGATGGCCGGCGCTCCCCGCTCAGCATGATTGTTCTCAAAATGCGGCATGCCGTGCTTGTACAGCGTGCGCAGAAAGGTATTGATTAGCCAGCCTGGCCGCATCAAACCATCGAACGCTAGGCGCAGACTAGGCTCCAGAGGTGAGGAAAAGCCAGCGCGACGAAGGTTATCAGGGTTGGGGGGCACCGGGTAATCGAGGGTGACGACTAACTTTTTAAACCCCGCCCGCTGGATGCGCGCAAGCAGCGCCTCGATACCTTCTGGCGTGCCCGGCAGGTAGGCCTGAAACCAATCAGCACCTGCGACTTTCGCCACGTCCTCCATGGGTACCAGTGATGACCCACTCATGATCATCGGCAGGTTGCGCTGAGCCGCTGCCCGTGCCAGCACTAAATCTCCCTGGTAAGCCGACAGCGCACTGATGCCCATGGGAGCGATACCAAAAGGGACGGCATAGCGTTTGCCAAATAGCTCTTTATGCAGATCAATCTGCGAGACGTTAACAAACGCTTTGGGCAAAAACCGGTAATCATCAAAAGCGCTGAGATTGGCTCGCTGGGTTCGTCCATCCTCTGCGACATGGTCAATATAGCCAAAAATTGGCCGAGGCAGCTTCCGACGTGCCAGCCGCTCAACGTCGTGCAGATTATGGATGCTTAAGAGCTTTTTTTGAGTCCAGAAATTCACTTTCGGCTCCTTAGCTTTTTCAACCTCATACCGCGCTGATAGTCAAAAGCGCCATAAAAAAATGGGGCAGTGCCCAGACACTCCCCCATTTTATACACTTAGTTCAACGACGTCTTAGTCTAGCTGAGGCCCCGCCTTGGTGATCGCTTCACTAACACCTTCAAACTTCTTGAAGTTATCGACAAATTTGGTGGCTAGATCTTTCAGGTGACGGTCGTAGGCGTCACGATCTTGCCAGGTTTCACGCGGATCAAGCAGGCTTGAATCAACGCCCGGCACGGAAACAGGCACCTGTAAATTAAGGCCATCAATATGCTTGGTTTCAATGTCGCGCAGCACGCCTGACTGAATCGCACTGATGATGGCCCGAGTCGTCGGGATGGAGAAGCGTGAGCCGCCTTCACCGTAAGCGCCGCCGGTCCAGCCAGTATTGACCAAGTAGACCTGAGCGTCTTTTTTGTCGACACGCTTGATCAAAAGGTCTGCGTATTCACGCGCAGGCCGCGGGAAGAACGGCGCGCCGAAGCAGGTCGAGAACGTCGCGGCCAAACCTTCAGACGAGCCCATTTCGGTTGAGCCCACTTTGGCAGTGTAGCCTGACAGAAAGTGATAAGCCGCCGCTTCCTTAGACAGCACGGACACCGGCGGCAGCACGCCAGACATATCGCAAGTCAGAAACACAATAGCATTCGGCTCGCCCGCGAGGTTTTCCGGTACGCGCTTTTCAACGTGCTCTAGCGGATAGGCGGCACGGGAGTTCTGAGTCAGGCTGTCATCAGCGTAATTGGGCTCGCGACGATCATCCAGCACAACGTTTTCAAGCACGGTGCCAAACTTGATGGCATTCCAGATAACCGGCTCGTTCTTTTCAGAAAGATCGATGCACTTGGCGTAGCAGCCGCCTTCCATATTGAAGACAATGCCGTCGCCCCAAGCATGCTCGTCATCGCCAATCAAAAAGCGTGCCTGGTCAGCGGAAAGCGTAGTTTTACCGGTGCCAGAGAGGCCGAAGAACAGGCACGTTTCGCCATCTTCACCAACGTTAGCCGAGCAGTGCATGGGCAGCACATCGGCAGCCGGGAGCAGGAAGTTTTGCACGGAGAACATGGCTTTTTTCATTTCACCGGCGTAACGCATGCCGGCGATTAGCACTTTCTTCTCAGCAAAGTTGAGGATCACACAACCATCAGAGTTAGTGCCGTCACGCGAAGGGTCACACTCAAAGCCTGCGGCATTAAGGATTGTCCATTCATCTTTAGCGGCTTGGTTGTAGGCCTGAGGACGCACAAACATGGTACGGCCAAACAGATTTTGCCAAGCGGTTTGGGTGGTGACGCGAACCGGCAAGTAGTGAGTGGAATCACTGCCGACGTGCAGTTCAGTCACGAAATGTTCTTGACCAACTAGATACTCATCAACCCGGTTCCATAAGGCACTGAATTTGTCGGCATCGAAAGGCAGATTGACACCGCCCCAATCGATTTGACTGCGCGTAGAGGGCTCATCGACGATGAAACGATCTTTCGGTGAACGACCAGTACGCAGGCCCGTATTTACTACCAGAGCACCGTTGGCCGACAGGCGGCCTTCGCCACGTGCCACTGCGCGCTCGATCAGTTCGGCGCTGCTGAGGTTGACGTGGGCTTGGGGAGCAGCTTGAGTCGTGGTCATGTCGATTCCTGGCCTTAAGGCCGTTGTGTCTCGTTTACCGGGCGAAAGGAGCTGCTTACCAAGACGTGACGCGTCTAACATGCAAGCATCTTCATTACCATCGCCTTAAAGTTCATCCCAACCATGGAAAAACCGGTTGGGCGCGCTGAAGTCGGGCGCATTATGGCAAAAAGAAAGCCCCCAGGAAACGGGGGCGAAGATCAAAGATCGTGTAGTTAAACTACTACATGGATACTACATTTTGTGTTGCAGTGCAGTAAGTAATCAAACAGCTGTTTGCCAGAAGCGCCGAATTCATTGAATCCATTGGCCCTCCCGCGACGGCAGCCAGATCTGCTGACAGCTGCCTCTGACTACACAATCAGTGAATTGTCGGTGATGGCGCCTCAGGGTCATCCAACAAAGTTTCAATATCCGCTGCCGTGTAGTGATATTTCGTGTGACAAAAGTGGCATTGCGTGTCGATTGCGCCCTGCTCTTGAAGAATATCGCGCAGCTCGTCTTGGCCTAACGAGTACAGCGCGGACGTCATTCGCTCGCGAGAGCACGTGCAGCCAAAGCGTAAATCTTTCGGATCGAAGACGCGCACTGTTTCCTCATGATAAAGACGATACAGCACTTCACGCTGCTCAAGCCCCAGCAGCTCTTGTGTTTTGATAGTATCAGCCAGCTGCACGCTGCGACTCCAGGCATCGACATCTTGGTTTTGTGACGCTTCCGGCAGGCGCTGCAACAGTAAACCACCGGCGCGCTCCTCATTCGCGACCAGCCATAGGCGAGTCGGCAACTGCTCTGACTGGCTGAAATAGTCCTCCAGGCAGCCGCTCAGCGTATCTTGGTCTAACGCCACAATACCTTGATAACGATTGCCTTCACGAGGATCGAGTGTGATCACAATTTGGCCTTCGCCCACTAGTTCGCGAAAGCTTGCATGCTCACTCGGCAGCACGGCGTCTTCTGCGATACGGGCAATCGCGCGCAGCTCACCGCCGGGGTTGGACTCTGCCATTAATAATGCCAGCACGCCTCGCCCGCGCACTTCAATACTCAGCGTGCCATCCAGTTTAATCGTATCAGTAAGCAGCGCCACTGCCGCAAGCAGCTCACCCAGCAGTTGATTAACTGCGGGCGGGTAGGCGTGGCGCTCCAACACTTCGTGATAGGCGGAATCCAGGGTGACAATTTCACCACGCACATTGGTTTGATCGAATATAAAGCGTTGAATTTGATCGGACATGATTTAACTACCTACTGTTTAAAGTGCAGCTGATGTTTAACGGTGGTGACTAAAAGCGTGGGCATTATTCTCCCTGGTGACGCTGGAAGCGCTGGATATCGCGACGCTGCTTTTTATCGGGACGCTTGAGCGGATGCTGCATCGCTTCATTGGTGAGCCGCCGAGCCTCGGCTTCCCGTGCACGGCGCTGTATGCTGTCGTCGGTCTCTGCATAGAGCATGCGTGCTTCCGGCGCACCGCGGCGCTGGCTCGAAAGCGATATCACGTCTACCTCAAGAACTTCCCACCCTTGCGGCACTCGAATATTGGCTCCAACTTCGACATTTTTACTGGTCTTAACGCGGGCGCCATCGTAATGCACTTTGCCGCCTTCGATCGCTTTTTTGGCAAGCGCACGGGTTTTAAAAAAACGCGCAGCCCACAGCCATTTATCTAAGCGTACGCTTTCACTCATGCATGCTCTCCTTGTCGTTACGACGACATCGGCAGCTGTTCAGGCAGCAGTTGGGCAAATCGATCCAGAGCAATAAATTCCTGCAGCTCTTTTTCAGGCCGCTGACTATCCGGCTGTTTAATTCCCAATAAATGCTTAATGCCAAACTCACGGGCACTCTCTAATACGCTGGCGTTATCATCGATAAATAGCGTACGGGCAGGGTCAAAGGCTTCGATTTCCTGTAGCGCGAACCAAAACGCCTGCTCTTCTTTGGCAGCGCCCACGTCTTCAGAAGAAACAATTGCATCAAGGTAGCTTTCCAAACCAGTCAGCGGGAGCTTCAAGGCAAGGCTCGCACGATCGGCATTAGTGGCCAGGATGACGCGAGGATGCGTCTGCTTTAACCATTTAAGAAAATCCAGCGCGTCGCTGCGTAGGCCAATCAAGTGCTGTACTTCGCGCTTTAGGGCAACAATGTCTACCCCTAGCTCGCGGCTCCAGTACGCCAAGCTGTACCAGTTCAAAGTACCCTGCTCACCAATAATGCGGGCCTTTAGCGCCTCTTGAGAGGCGTCATCTAACTGGTGCAACTCACGGTAGCGCCGCGGTAAATGCTCAAGCCAAAAATGGCTATCGAAATGTAAATCTAGCAGCGTACCGTCCATATCGAGAAGGACGGTGTCTATCTCGCGCCAATCAATCATTGTCGCTCCGGTCGCGTAAGGAGTAAGCGTGCTATTGTAGCTTAACCGCCTTTTACCAGCCATGGAGGCACGCTTTATGTCCGACTCCTTTATACCCAACTCCCCCACAGCCTCTCATGATCCCGACACCCGCTGCAGTACTGATTACCTGCGCAAACCGCAAATTTTATCCCGTGAATGTGTGGCGCAAAGTCGCTTATTTCAAGTGGAGTCATTAGCACTGCGTTTTTCTAACGGCGAAGAGCGTCAGTTCGAGCGTTTAACCGGCGCTGATCGCGGGGCGGTGATGATTGTGGCAATGCCAGATCCTGATCACGTATTGCTAATCCGAGAATACGCAGCGGGATTTGAGGATTACGTTCTGACGCTACCGAAAGGCCTGGTCGACCCCGGTGAAGACATCATCACCGCGGCCAACCGTGAGCTGATGGAAGAGTGTGGCTTTGGTGCGCACTGCATTGAACCGCTGGTCGAGCTTTCGTTGGCCCCTAACTATATGCGCCATCGCATGCAGGTACTGCTCGCCACCGACCTTTATCCCAAGCGGCTGCCGGGGGATGAACCCGAACCATTGGTTGTAGAAACGCATGCCTTAGAAGAGCTGCCTACGCTTTTAATGCGCGATGACTTCCATGAAGGGCGCACCATTGCCGCTCTTTATATCGCCAGGGATAGGATGCGGGAAGAAAAGCGTCACAACGCCACTGATTTACTCTGACCAGCAATGAATAGAAAGCAGCGTTGACGCTTGTCCAACGCTGCTTTGACTTCAGAGGTGATGCTTCAAAGAAATCCAGCGCCGTTGACGGTGGCTGTCTAGCCCTGCTTCTAGCAACGTCATTGAACGCAGTGCGTCGTCTACGCTAACCGGCGGCGGCGCCTGCTCGCGAATAGCTTCAGCGATGCCTTGGTAATAGGCAAGATAATCACCGGGCACGGTGGCATGCTCACGCTGTACTAGCGGCGTACTTTCGCCCTTCCCTTCGCGTAACGTTAGCGTACCGTGCTGAGCATCATTCCCCCAGTGTGCTCCGGGCACCTCACCGGCTTTCAAACGCTCCTCCTGCGGATCTAAACCATACTTGACATAGCTGCCATCGGTGCCGTGAATTCGAAAGCGTGGCGTAGGATCGGCCGCTAACGTGCTCGCCGCCAGGGTAACGCGAAAGCTTTCATAATCCAGCACGGCAAGAAAGTCATCATCAGCCTTTGCTCCATCACGCCGAGCGCTTACTTCCAGCAAAATGGCGTGCGGCATGCCAAACAGCTCACAGGCCTGGTCTAGCAGATGCGGCCCCAGGTCGTACCAAATACCGCCTCCAGGCGCGGCCTGCTCACGCCAGCGATCAATCACCTGTGGGCGGAAGCGATCAAAGCGTGATTCGACGCTGACAACGCGTCCTAAGGTACCCGCTTCTAGCAACGCTTTTACGGTTAGAAAATCGCTGTCCCAGCGGCGGTTGTGGAACACCGAGAGTAGCAGCCCCTTATCATCGGCTAGTTTTTTGAGCAGCTTACCCTCCGACACCGTGACCGTGAACGGCTTATCGACCACCACGTGCTTACCCGCAAAAAGCGCTGCTTTAGCCAGTGAAAAGTGCGTATCGTTGGGCGTAGGGATCACGATAAGATCAATATCGCTACGCTGACATAGCGCGAGCGCCTGACTCTCCACCTCGGCGTTAGGTAATGCCCCACGCACCTTGGCAGCGTCACTGGATGATACAGCCACCAAATCCAGGCCGTCTGTGGCCTGGATCAGCGGTGCATGGAAGGTTTGGCTAGCGAAACCGAAGCCAACCAGTCCAACGTTAATGGTCGCCTTCATTGCATTCCTTCACGTGTATTAGTGCGATTTTTTACCCGGCTTGTTCTATCAATGCTGTTCTATCAATACGAGTACAGTAGCCTCGTAAGAAGCAGGCCCGGCTATTGGCAGCGCTTTAATCTCTAAGCGTAGTTTAAACTTAGCTTAATCTTAGCCACGGCCAAATACGACATCAGCGACGTCGCGATAGCGCTTGGCGAAGTGCACCGTCACGCCCTCTTTCAGATAGTCCGGCAATTCTTCGTAATCACGCCGATTAGCGTCGGGAAGAATTAGCTCGAATATATCGCTACGCCGGGCGGCAATCACTTTCTCGCGAATACCTCCAACCGGCAGCACCTGACCGGTTAACGTCAGCTCACCGGTCATTGCCAGCGGCCTATCAATGGCGTGGTGCTTGGCAAGAGACATTAGCGCCGTCGTCATCGTAACGCCTGCTGAAGGACCATCTTTTGGCGTCGCCCCTTCCGGCACATGCATATGCACAAACGCTGAGTCAAAGAAATCGGCATCGGCACCGTATTCTTGCAGGTGACCAAGCGTATAGCTGTAGGCGATATTCGCCGACTCCTGCATCACCTCTCCCAACTTTCCGGTGAGTTTGAAACCGCGATCCAAGGAGTGCACTTTGCCTGCCTCAATCGGTAGCGTTGCGCCGCCCATGGATGTCCACGCAAGCCCGGTTACAACGCCTTCACCGGTTAACACTTTTTCCTTACGGAAGATCGGCGCACCCAGAAACTCTTCTAAGTTCTTAACCGAAATCTTGACCGTTTCAATATCATCTTCCAGCAGTTTCACGGCTGATTTGCGCACAATACGGTGGAGCTGTTTTTCCAGCTGCCTTACCCCGGCTTCACGGGCATAGCCTTCAATAACCTGTTTTAAAGCCGCATCGGTCAAGTTAATGCGCTTTTTAGGTAAATTGTCGCGCTTAAGCAATTTCGGCCACAGATGATTCTTTGCAATCGCCAGTTTTTCTTTCGCGATATAGCCAGAAAGGCGAATTTGCTCCATGCGATCAAGCAATGGCCCGGGGATCGAATCCAAGGTGTTAGCTGTGCAAACAAACAACACTTTAGAAAGATCCATGCGCACATCAAGATAATGGTCGAGGAAATCGACGTTTTGCTCGGGATCAAGTACTTCCAGCAGCGCCGAAGCAGGGTCCCCCTGGAAGGACTGCCCCAGCTTGTCAATTTCGTCCAGCATGATGACGGGGTTTTCGACCTCTACTTCTTTAAAGGCCTGCACGAGTTTGCCGGGCATAGCGCCTACATAGGTGCGTCGATGGCCTTTGATTTCCGCCTCATCGCGCATCCCGCCGACCGAAAATCGGTAAAACTGACGGCCTAGCGCCTCAGCGATAGATCGCCCGATCGAGGTTTTACCCACTCCTGGCGGGCCGACTAGCAGTACAATCGAACCGCCAACATCGCCCTTGAAAGTACCTTCGGCCAGGAATTCGATAATGCGTTCTTTAACGTCGTTGAGACCGTCGTGATCCCGGTTCAGCACTTGACGGGCATGCGGAAGATCCAACTGATCTTGGCTGGTCACGCCCCAAGGCAGCGAAGTTAGCCAGTCGAGATAATTACGCGTGGTGCCATACTCTGGCGACCCGGTTTCCAGGACGCTAAGCTTGGTAAGCTCATCATCAATTCGGGTTTGAACGCGTTCAGGCACCACTAGCGCATCCAGACGCGCCCTGAAAGTATCCACATCGTTTTCACGATCATCTTTGGAAATACCTAGCTCGCGCTGGATCACTTTAAGCTGCTCGCGCAGGAAGAATTCGCGCTGCCGATCCTGCATCTGGGCGTTTACCTGCTCGCTGATTTCGCCTTGGAGCAGCGCCACATCAATCTCTTTACGTAACAGCGGCAGCACTTTCTGCATCCGCTCTTCCACCGAAAGGGTGGCCAGGACATCTTGCAGCTCTGGGCCTTTAGCGGAGGTAATAGCCGCGGCAAAATCGGTTAACGGGCCTGGCTGATGGGGGCTAAAGCGGTTGAGGTAATGCTTAAGCT
Source organism: Halomonas sp. (assembly GCF_052095695.1). GTDB lineage: Bacteria > Pseudomonadota > Gammaproteobacteria > Pseudomonadales > Halomonadaceae > Vreelandella. The sequence goes on along the minus strand of NZ_JBQDLQ010000013.1, from coordinate 30,641 downwards.
CTTCGCCATACAGCGGGTTTATAGGCAGCAGCTCTTTAATCCCGTTGATAATCGCCATTGCGTAGGCGCGGGTTTCTTCATTCTCCGCGTCAACCGGCTCTTTTGGATAAGTGACTTCAACCAAATACGGCGGCTCTTTGGAGAGCCAGCGAGTAATTTTAAAGCGCTGCAGACCCTGAGCAATAAACTGAATCTGCTCATCTTCACTCTTTAGCTTATGGACTTTGACGGCGGTGCCAATTTCGGGAAAGCCTTCATGGTCGATGGAGCTAACGCCCTGCTCACCGACAAACGCAACGCCAATCATATGATGAGGCGTATTGCCTACACGGCGCATGGTCTCTTCCCAGCGCTCACGGTTAACCACTAAAGGCTGAACCTGGGCCGGGAAAAAAGGACGATTATGGATAGGAAGGAGGTAGATGCGCTCTGGCAGCATTTCACTGGCAGGCACTAGAGAGTTTACCCGTTCACCGTCTGAGCGATAGTCTTGGCTGCCCTGCTCTTCATTTGCTTTTTGAGAGCGCTCGTCAGGATTCTTGTGAGAACGGGAGGCATTATTAGTGGTTGAAGATGACTCGTCGTCTACTTGCCAGTCAAGGTGCTCATCATCGCGGTCGTAATCTTGGTCGCTCATGCGTCCTCCAATGAACCGATATCGGCGGTGAGAACCGCCTAACGTTGCCAATGGAATGCGGGCACATAGCCGAAACTTCAACCCTTATCACCTACAACCGAGTGCTTAAATCATGCGGTAAGCTAAACACTCACCAATGATTACGGCCAAAATTCGGGCATTGGGCGACCGTTAACCCGCCATACGCCGCGTATAACGTCAAACTGCAGTTCACGGGTGCCTAGCGGTAGCCCTAGCCATAGCGCGGCTACGGTGGGGGCTTCATACCAAGTGAAATCGCCATCAATGCGCTCAAGCCACTTAGCCTGCTCTTTGTCTTTATCCAAATCGACGACACTTAGCTCATCTAACTTGCGGGCATCGAAAAAGAGCGCGCCGTCCGCGTCTAGACGAATACCCAATAAGGGGCTATCTATGGCGACGGTCATGACATCCAGGCGCGGCGAGTCACTGAGCATGTTGCGCAAATCTGGCTCAAGGCGGGCTAACAAACCCTCTGCCATCGGTAGGCTTGAGTCTCCCCAAGCGGCTTCCTGGCGTAAACGACGAATGCCATGGCGCACTGCGTCGGCGTTCAAACGAGAAAGCTCCATCTCGATGCGGCCATTCATTAGTGGCGTATCAGGCGCCTCTGAAGGCACGAGTACGTCGCCCACCTCTAGCTCACCTTTAATACGCAGTTCGCCTTCATCCAATATCATATGGCTACGCAAATCCAAGGGCGAAAGCTGCATCACAAACGCGGGATAGCTCAACTGCAGCGTTTCAATATTTAAATGATCGCGCTGCGAAAAGTGGTAGGCACCGTCGGTGTAGGTATAGCGACTCTCAAGAACGGTGGGCCCAACCGCCAGTTGAGACATGCCATCGGTCAACGTAAGCTGATCTAACATTACACGCAAACGCCAGTCGCCAAACACGCCTTCCAGGCGCAGCCGAGCGCCGCGAACGGAGAGCTCGCGGCCATTTTGCTGAATGACGAAGGGAGCCAGTGCGAGGCGCAGCTCGCTGTGGCCGCTCAAGGTATGATAGCGACCTTGCCAGCGCGGTACAGAAGGCGCGGTTACTTCACCCACGGCCTGCTGCAGCACGGTATCTAAGCGGGGTAAAAGGGAACCTTCAACATCGGTACTTAAAATACCGTGGCGGGCGTTATAGTTAAGCTCAAGCCGCCAAGGGCGGCCTAAAAGCGGTGAGAGAATAAGCCTACCATGGGAGCTTAGCCAGCCTTGGCGGCTCTCAGTGCGGCTAACACGCCACTCGCCTCGCGCTTCTAAATCCTCTAAGGCTTGATGCAGGCTGCGTTCAAAAAGAATGCTTGAAAGAAGCTGCGCTGCCACCCATGCCACGGCGATCACCGCCAGCGTGGGGACAATCAAACGTTCCTTGCGCATACTCTCTCCTTGAAACCAACGCACTCGACGCAAACGTAGTTGAAGCCAACAGCTGAAGCCAACAGTTGAAGCCAATGCACCGAAAAACCGATCTACCGCATTGGTTCTACTGGCGACGCCCTGCTCACCTCGCGACTAACCGCTGACGAAGCATCTTGCTTAGTGCAGCCAGAACCAAAGGTGCATCGTACTCCAGGCGTAAACTCCGGCCATGACGTCATCGATCATAATGCCAAAACCACCGGCGACGCGGCGGTCTGCCCAGCGAATTGGCCAAGGCTTGAACACATCAAAGATGCGGAACACCACAAATCCCCATAGCGCAGCCTCCCACGAAAAAGGCACCGCTGCCATGGTTAACCAATAGCCGACAAATTCATCCCACACAATGCCTGAATGGTCATGCACACCTAAATCATGTGATGTCTTATCGCATAGCCAAACGCCCACAATAAAAGCGACAAAGCAGATACTTAAATACCACCCTAGTGGTAAATCCGCCATCATCCAATAAAAAGGAATCGCAGCTAGGGTGCCAAACGTACCGGGTGCCCAAGGCACTGTGCCGCTGCCTAAGCCAAAGGCAAAAAAATGCGTTGGGCGGCGCCAGACACTTTTCGGTGCACGATTCATGGCGCTTCCCCACTAAAATGCTGCCAACCGGCATAGCCACTGACATAACCACTCAGATCACTCTGGTCAGAGGCACTAACGCCTAGCGTCTCGCAACAGTGACCAATCACCGTTAGCGTTAAACCTAATGACGCCAGACGCTGTTGGGCCTTGGCTATATCGTCAGCGCGTAACGTGACTAGCAGTTCATAATCATCGCCACCGGAAAGCGCTGCCTTCAAGGCCGCCTCCCGGCCCAGCATGCCTTCCAAGCCTTCCGCTAACGGCAACGCCTCCAGAGAGATTTCAGCACCTACCTGTGAGGCTTCGCGAAGATGCGCTAGGTCGGCCATTAAGCCGTCAGAAATATCCATCGCCGCGGTGGCTAACCCACGCAGTGCCACGCCCGCCGCCAAACGCGGTTCAGGCAGCAGGTAGCGGCGCAACAACGGGTGCGCCAAGTCACGCTCACCCTTATTCCAGAGCGCTAGCCCACCTGCCCCGCCGCCTAATGCACCGGTAACGGCAATCAGGTCGCCAGGCTGAGCACCGCTGCGGGTCAGCGCTTCGCCTACCGGCACTTCGCCCATGACAGTAACGCCGATGGCCAGCTCGCCGGAGGTGACATCGCCCCCCGCCAGCGTTGTAGCGTGCTGCTGGCTGAGGGCATGAAAACCACGGGCGTAGTCAGCCAGCCAGGCGTGAGCCGCGTCGTCATCGGCAAATTGATGCTGGTCGAAGGTTAACGCCATCAAACACCAACGAGAAACAGCGCCCATGGCCGCCAAATCGCTAAGCGCCACAGCCAGCGCACGGTGACCCACCGCAAACGCTGGGGCTTCGCGGGGAAAGTGAACATTTACGACAGAGGTATCAACGCTCACGGCCAGGTGCTGGCCCGCGGTCGGTACCAGTAGCGTGGCGTCGTCTCCACATCCAAGTGTGACGCCATTGGACGTAGCCGCCTCCTGCGACGACATGAAGTAGCGTCGGATCAAATCAAATTCGGCAAGCACAAAGGCCCCTTAAACGCATTGTCAAACCGCTCGCGTTCAGAGACGACGAGCGCTGACTTCGGCACTGCGCAAGCGAATCGCCAGCTTATCGAGAATACCGTTCACGTATTTATGGCCATCGGTGGCGCCAAATGACTTAGCCAGCTCAACGCCTTCATTAATCACGACACGATAAGGCACTTCCATACGTCGGGATAGCTCGTAAGCTCCCAGCCTTAAAATCGCAAGCTCTACCGCATCCAGATCTTCCAAGCGGCGATCTAACAGCGGCGAAATCTCACGGTCCAACTCTGCTTTAAAACGCACCGTGTTGTGAAGCAGCTCATGGAACAGCGCCTTGTCGGCGATTTCCATCACTTTCACCCAGTTTTCGTGATCTTCCAAGTCATCATCGGCAATCTGGCTTCGAAACTCGGCTTCAATGGTGGTGATGGATTTACCCGTCATGTGCCACTGATAAAGCCCTTGCACGGTTAACTCACGCGCGGCGTGGCGACTCTGCTGAGCGGCAGACGGTTTGCGCTCGCTCATTTAGCATCTCCTGGCGAAAGCGCCCGTAGTAAAGACACCATTTCCATTGCCGCCATCGCCGCCTCGGTACCTTTATTGCCCGCTTTCGTGCCCGCGCGTTCAATCGCTTGCTCGATGCTTTCAACGGTTAGCACGCCGTTGGCAATCGGGGTGTCAAATTCAAGCTGCAGGTGGTTAATCGCCGTGTTGCAGCCGCCGGCTACGTATTCAAAGTGTGGGGTTCCGCCGCGAATCACCGCCCCTAGAGCAATCACCGCATCAGGCTTCATCACTGTCAGCACGCGCTTAACCGCCAGCGGCAGTTCCCAAGCGCCCGGCACGTGAACAATGTGGATATGCTCAGCGTCAACGCCATGACGCGTCAAGCTATCGATAGCACCTTCTACTAAGCTATCGACGATATGGTGGTTAAAACGGCCGACCACGATGACGTAACGGCCATCGACATCAACAAAAGTACCTTCAACTTGAGAGAGGGAGTGCATCAATTTATTCCTGCTGAAAAGTTGGCTCATACGCCGTGTCATTAGGGCCAAGACGCTCAACGACTTCGAGATCAAAGCCGGAAAGCGCGGAAAACTTCCACGGTGAACTAAGTAATCGCATTTTACCCACGCCTAAATAGCGCAGTATTTGCGAGCCTGTGCCGATAGTTAAATAGTTGCCGGCGCCATCGGAGTCGCTGGTACGCGGCTGGCGAACGCGATCAAGGAAAATATCCAACTGATCCTTTAAATCCTGATGCGGCCTTCCGTCATCGATCAACACAAATACGCCGGGTGCTGAGCCGGCAATTTCTTCCAGTGCGCCGTGCGCATCCCAGCGACACTGCTCTCCTTTCATCAGCCCCATGACATCACGTAACGTATCGGTCAGATGCACACGAACCGTGGTGACCTCGTCGGCGGTAGGCTGGCCATTCACTAGCGCCAAATGATGAGCGCCCTGAATGCGATCACGGAACACATGCAGTTCAAGCTCACCGTGAGAAGTCGTCACAGAAGACGCTTCAATATGATCGACGGTCTGCTCATTGACGATACGATAATGAATCAAGTCTGCAATCGTACCGATTTTAATATCGTGTTTCTCAGCAAACGCCTCAAGCTCTGGGCGGCGCGCCATACTGCCGTCATCATTCATGATTTCACAGATAACGCCGCTGGGGTCAAACCCCGCCAGCGCCGCTAAGTCACAGGCGGATTCTGTGTGCCCTGCGCGACGCAGCACGCCCCCCGGCTCAGCCATCAGCGGGAAAATATGCCCCGGCTGAACAATATCGGACGGTTTGGCGTGCACAGCCACGGCGGCCTGTACAGTACGTGCACGATCGGCAGCGGAAATGCCGGTAGTGACGCCTTCAGTCGCTTCAATCGAAAGCGTAAACTTGGTGCCAAAACCAGAGCCGTTATCGCGCACCATTAGCGGCAAATTAAGTTGCTCGCAGCGGGCTCGCGTCATTGGCATACAGATAAGACCACAGGCAAAACGGGCCATGAAGTTGATATGCTCGGCCTGCACCTTTTCGGCGGCCATAATGATATCACCTTCGTTTTCGCGATCCTCATCGTCCATGAGAATCACCATTTTGCCTTGGCGGATATCGTCCACCAGCTCAGCGATAGGGGATAGCCCCCTAGAGGAGGAGTGCGCCATGGTATCTCCAAAAATGTTGTCGCGAAAGATGCTCGCGTTTGCTGCGATTTCGCGCGTCAGGGTACCTTGGTATCGTCACTGGCGCTAGTCGGCTGAGGGGAGGCGATAATGCGCCAGTCGCGCCCCACCGCCCGCATATCATGAATGGTTAAGCGCCGCTGATCGGCCATGCAGGAAAGCCCGGGCAGCGCAAACAGTGGCCGCGCGTCACCTCCTAGCAACGTCGGCGCCACGAACAGCTGCAGCTCGTCGACCAGTTCAGCATCAAGCATGGCCCCCGCGAGCGTCGCACCAGTTTCTACCAGCAGCTCATTAATCTGTTCATTTTCAGCTAGCCACTGCAGCATTAAAGCGAGGTCGATACGGCCGTCGCTACCGGCTGGCAATGCGTGGACCTCAGCGCCCGCCTGAATTAGTCGTTCGCGCTTTTCAACCAAGTGCTCTGGCGTGGTAATCACCAGGGTACGCCCGGGTTCGTTCAAACAGGCTGCGGCTAATGGCAAGCGTAGCCGAGTGTCTAAAATAACCCGCAGAGGCTGCCGACGAACCACGTCGTCAGCATTATCGAGCTGGAGCTGTTCAGCGCGAAGTGTAAGGCGCGGGTCGTCCATAATCATCGACTCAACGCCGCTCAATATCGCGCTAGACCGCGCGCGCAGTCGCTGCACTTGGCAGCGCGCCTCTGGCCCGGTAATCCACTGCGACTCTCCTGACCCCATCGCTGTACGACCATCTAAACTCATCGCCATTTTCAGACGCACAAAGGGCCGCTGAGCTGTCATTCGGGCAATAAAACCAGGGTTCAACGCGCGCGCTTCGCTCTCTAACAAACCCATCGCGACGTCAATGCCTGCCGCTTCCAAGCGCTGTAGCCCCTGGCCACTGACCTGAGGATTGGGGTCGACCATCGCAACAACGACACGGGCCACGTTGGCCATCACTAGCGCCTGGGCGCAGGGCCCGGTTCGGCCGGTGTGCGAACAGGGCTCCAACGTCACGTATGCCGTCGCGCCTTGGGCAAGCTCACCTGCGGCGTTTAAGGCGTGGATTTCCGCGTGGGGCTCCCCCGCACGCACATGAAAACCTTCGCCAACGACCTGTTCATCTTTAACGATCACGCAGCCAACCCGCGGATTAGGTTCGGTGGTGTAAAGCCCTTTATTTGCCAGCTGTAGCGCCCGCGCCATATGGCGGTGGTCGGCTTGACTAAAGACGGCACTCATTTCAACGGCTCGCTGCCGTCGCCAGGCTTGAAAGATGGCTCTTGAGACAATCGATCAATCTCGGCGCGAAACTCGTCCAAATCTTGAAACTTACGGTATACAGAGGCGAACCGGATATAGGCCACATGATCTAGCGTTTTCAGCGCCAACATGACGGACTCACCGATATCGCGAGCGTTGACTTCGCGATCGCCTCGCGCGCGCAGGGTTTGACGAATGCGCTCCACCGCCGCTTCAATGGCTTCTGCGCTGACCGGACGCTTCTCTAGCGCACGCAGTATACCGGCGCGCAGCTTGGCCTCATTAAAGCTTTCTCGTGAGCCATCGGATTTCACTACCCGCGGCATAACAAGTTCAGCAGTTTCGTAGGTGGTAAATCGCTCTTGGCAACTCGCACACTGGCGCCGACGGCGTACTTGGTCGCCATCGGCTACTAACCGCGAATCAGTCACTCGAGTATCGTTTGCACCACAAAAAGGGCAATGCATGGCGGTCAACCTGTTGTCAGCTCGTGTCAGCGGGCCCACGAGTTAGCGTTTAAACGCGGTATCTACCTCGCATTGTAGCGATTTGGCACACAAGCTGCAGCGTTTGTAGCAGATTGTTTATCAGGAGTCCGTCATGCCCCCCTTTGAGCAGACCGTCCACGGCTACCTCAGCCACCTTTACGGCCCTAGAGCTTGCGAGGTCCAGCGTCGTTTAAACCAGCATATTACGCACTTCCTGTCACTTGCCCCATTTTCGTCTACGGGCATCAACATTCAACCTAAGGACGCACCGTCTTGGAGCGAGAAAGATCAGTGGGTGATCAGCTATGGCGACTCCATTATTGAGGACGACCTGCCTCCGTTGGCCGTGCTCAGCGACTTTCTCCAAGCGAGGTTAGGCGAGCGTATCAGCGGAGTGCACGTACTGCCCTTTTTCCCGTGGAGCAGTGACGACGGTTTCTCCGTCATCCACTACCGGGAAGTCAATACCGATCTGGGCGACTGGTCACATATTCGCGAGCTCGCCAGCCATTATGATTTGATGGCCGATTTAGTGCTCAATCACGTCTCACGAGAATCGCTGTGGTGCGTAGATTATCTTAGCGGTAGCCTGCCCGGCCGCGACTACTTTATCGACGTTGATCCCAGTACCGATGTTTCTCAAGTAGTGCGCCCTCGTAGTAGTCCTCTGCTAGTGCCGATATCAACCCGTCGCGGCACGCGCTATCTTTGGGCAACATTTTCCGAAGACCAGCTTGACCTGAATTTTGAAAATCCGGATGTGCTGCTAGAGTTTGTGGGTATTTTGCTGTTCTACCTGGAGCAAGGCACGCGGATTGTGCGCTTGGACGCGGTGGCCTTCTTATGGAAGCGGCTGGGTACCTCGTGTATTCACTTGCCAGAAACGCATACCGTGGTGCGCCTACTACGGGCCATAGTGGATCACGTCGCCCCCGGCACGCTACTTATTACCGAAACCAACGTTCCTCATCAGGAGAACATCAGCTATTTCGGGCTAGAACGACTCCCCAAAGGCGAGCCCGATGAGGCGCACATGGTGTATCAATTTGCTCTGCCGCCGCTATTGCTACACACCTTAACCCGGGGCGAGACCAATACCCTGCAAACATGGCTAACTAGCTTACCCATCCTCCCCGATCACTGCACTTACCTGAACTTTACCGCTAGCCACGACGGCATTGGCGTGCGTCCGCTGGAAGGGCTACTGCCTGATCATGAACGTGATGCACTGCTGGAGCTCATGCATCGTTTCGGTGGCTTTGTCAGCATGCGCAGCAATCCTGATAGCAGCGATACGCCCTATGAGATTAATATTACCTGGTTCGAAGCCATGCGCGGCACCCGCCGTGGCCCTGACCCTTGGCAGATAGCCCGGTTTATATGCAGCCAAGCGATTATGCTGAGCTTACAAGGAATCCCTGCACTCTATATCCACACACTAACGGGCACGCTCAACGATGTAGAAGGCGTTGAACGCAGCGGCCGTCTGCGCTCGATTAACCGACGCCGCTGGCAGCGTAGCGAACTTGATCTACTGCTAGACAGCCCCTCCACGCCCACCCACGATGTTTTTCACGCCTTAAGTCGGCTGCTGGATCAACGCCGCCATGAGCCCTGCTTTCACCCCAATGCCGCACAGCGAACCTTGGCATCCGCGCCTGAGCTGCTCGCTGTGGAACGCGGCCCGCTTGCGGATGGCCGGCGCCTGCTAGCGCTGTATAACGTGACCGATACGCCATTTGCGCTAGAAAATGGCGGTGAGGCCGTCATACAGTCGCTAGGTAGGCACACCTGGCAAGCACTTGATTCCGATAATTCCTGGAATGTTGAGGGCGCTCTTTCTCCTTATGCGGTACGCTGGCTAATAGCCTACAACTAAGGATATAACCAAACGTGCGCTTACATTACCAATCCATCATCAGTGGCATGTTATTACTTGCAGGACTTGGAAGCACAGCTATCGGCTATGCCGACGACTTTCCTGCACCGATACAGTCTCTCGCCGACCAAGGCTTTGAAATCCATGGACAGTTTGATTCACCCGGCGATTTACGCGGCTATGGCGTGACGAGGCAGGGCCAGGAGATGGCCGCCTACTTAACCCCTGATGGGGAGCATGTCATTGTGGGTACGCTGATGGATAGTGAAGGCAATGACCTCACTGATGCGCAGCTAGATGAATATGTACGAGCACCGCTAGAAGCACAAACCTGGCAGTTATTAGCACAGAGCCACTGGATTCAAGACGGTGACACTAACGCCCCCCGCGTAATTTACGTTTTCACCGATGCCAACTGCCCCTACTGCCGCCAGTTCTGGCAAAACGCTCGCCCTTGGGTAGAAGCCGGCGATGTGCAGTTGCGCCATATCATGGTGGGCATTCTAGCCCCTGACAGCCCGGGCAAAGCCGCCGCTATTTTAGGTGCCGACGATCCCGCTGCCACGCTGAAGGCACATGAAAGCGGTCAGCAAAGCGTTGAAGCAAGCGCCCAGCCACGGGATATCGAAGAACAGGTATATGCCAATAATCAGCTGTTTGAAGAGCTAGGATTATACGCAACGCCAACCAGTGCCTTTCAGCGTGAAACAGAAAACGGCACCGTTCGCATCGATCGTATTCAAGGCCTGCCTAACGATGAACAGTTGGTCGACATGATGGGCAGCGACACGCCTTAAGTGCCACGCTCATGATGAGCGTGGCACTTGGCCTGAGACTATACTTTTCCCTGATTATCCAACTCTACCGCTTCGTGCATGCGGGCCAGCAGGTCAGGCACAGCCGCCTGAACACGGTTCCAGCTAGGAATAAAGGGCCGCTCACGCGGGTTATCCATAAACAGATTGCCCGCTTCGAGTAGATTGCTGGCGAACAGCTCAACGGCCTGCTCTTCCGTATGCCGATCTAGGCTTAATCCATTCATCGTCGCATCGTGATCGTAGGCCTCAATTAAATCTAATGCGAATCGGTAATAGGTTGCTTTGAGGGTACGAAAGTCTTCGCTGCTAAAGGTAATGCCCTGGGTCGCCAATTTGCGATAAAGCGCTTTTGAAATATCCAGGCTCATGCGATTTAAACCGCCATCAGGATCATCTTCGCTGACCGGCTGATGCTTGTGATCATAGGCATCAGCAATATCCACCTGGCATAGTTGACGCAGGGAATAGTTGCGCTGTAATTCAGACAAAACGCCAATTTCCAGCCCCCAGTCTGCAGGTATACGAATGCCCTCCAACACGTCACTACGCATGGCGAACTCACCCGAGAGCGGGTAGCGAAAACTATCCAAATAGTCCAGGTAAGGCAGCGGTCCACAGACGGTTTTTAACGCTCGCAACAGCGGCGTCACTAATAGCCGTGAGACGCGGCCATTCAATTTTCCCTCTGCAATACGCGGATAGTAGCCTTTACAAAAACGATAGTTAAAATTCGGATGAGCGACCGGATACATCAAACGCGCCAGCAAACCCCGCTCGTAAGTCAAAATATCGCAATCGTGTAGCCCGACCACCGATGACCGCCCAGATGCCAATACGTAGCCTGCGCAGTACCACACATTGCGCCCTTTGCCTGGCTCTAACGCACCCAACCCGTGCTCTTCTAGCTCCGCATCCAAGGCACGTAATCGTGGACCATCATTCCACAAAATACGCGTATGTTGAGGCAGGCGAGAGAAAAACTCCTTCGCGTATAAAAACTGCTCACGATCAGCCCGATCCAAGCCGATAACAATCTCATTGAGATAAGGCACTTTCACTAACTCATCAACAATTGCCGATAATGCGGTTCCTTCTAATTCCGAAAATAACGAAGGCAGGATCAGTCCCATTGGACGTCGGCGTGAAAATTGGCATAGCTCCTGCTCTAACGCCCCTACTGGGCGTCGAGTAAGGTTGTGAAAATCAGTAATAATGCCGTTTTGATGAAAGTCGCTCATATGTTTGCCTTCCTTAGAGGGTTAAATAACGGCATCACATGTGGTCGCCGCGACTAAACGGCATTCGTCTCGCCCCCAAAAATGGGCCACCCCCTCGGCCCAGCCAGTCGGCCCTGCTGATTGCGTGCGATATAACGACAGGCTGTTGGGCTCAACAATCAAATTATGACAACCGCGAATAACCACAGCTTGATCGACGGCTTCCAGCATCGTGATATCGTTGGGCCCGTCCCCCAGGCCAAGTGAAAGCGGCGTACGCCCTCTTAAGGCGCTAAACCGCTTAATCAACCACTCCACCGCGCTACCTTTGTCGGCAGTGCGTCCCATGACATGCCAAAAACGCCCGCCCTGGGTCAACGTCAATCCATCACCTTCCAAGGCCGCGCGGAAGGTATCCAAGGCAGCCGCGCTGTCTTGCCATAACAGTGGCTCGCTGCCTTCTCGCTGACGTGCATCGCGGACACGCGCTTCGTCAAGCCCGGTAAGCTCTATCACCTCTAAAACGCTCATCTCACCCATACGCGTAAAGCGGCATCCTAGCCGTTCGCGCCACACCTTGAGACGGGCACGAATAAAGCCAATATCGACCCCCGGATGTTTGATCACCACACCATCGCGCCCACTGCCCGGGCGATCTAAACGTGCATGACACCAGCCAGGCGGCAGGCCAATGACCGCGCCATTTTCAGCAATAAAGGGCGTTGCAGTGAGACCCAGCGCTTCGCGTAAAGGGATTAGCTCGGCACGGGTTTTACTTGTGACGGGGATTACCGGCACTCCCATCTGTTTTAATCGGGCAAGCCACGGCGCAGCGGGACTGAAGTCATAGCTGTGGTGGTCTAATAGCGAGCCATCTAAGTCGGTGACGACTAAGCGAGGCTGCAAAGCAGGATCTATATAAAAGGCTGGCGCTGAGAGATGATTGGATTCAGGCATGGCACTACCTCGTTTCAGTCTTAACGCATAGTCAAGACGTCGTGTCTGGATTACCAAGCTTATAAAGCAAATAACGCGCCAAAAACGATAAATGCTAATGTTGCAGTGAGTTACATATCACGTGTATAGCGACATTGCGCTCAAGCCAATGGCAGCACCAAAAAGCAGCACCGTGAGCGCACCAAAAAAGCGCCTAGACAAATTGGCGCGTGCTGCTGTCTTCCAACGGCTGTGTGGCTGATGCACAGTGGTGCTAATAACCTGTCCGCTGCATCTAAGCTAAACCTTTCTAAAGTGATGCATTCAAGCAAAATGCGCGCTAGCATACTCACCGAACAAATGACTGCCGAGTGAACCCTTTCCCATCAGGCGCTATCCAACAGTCAGCGTAATTGGTTATTTCAGGCCTTTGATCTAAATAGCACGCTCGCAGCTTGTTAGAGGGCAAAGGGGGCTGGTAAAGCCATCTATCCCAATCGTCAAATATGTAAAGGTTTCCCCTATGGGTCGTCAACGACAGACTGTTAAGCAGTTTATTATTGTGATTGCTAGCCGCGTCATCAAACTGGCCGCCAATATCACCAAAGTGCTTTGCTATCCTTTTCACGCTGCCTTTCCTAACAAGCGCTTTACGCTGCCAGCCTATGCGCCGCCGTTGCTGCAGCCCACCGCCAAGAAGGTGGCAATCCCGCAGATTATTTGGCAGACCAACTTTACTGACAAAGTGACGCTGCCTGTTTATCTCAACTATTTATTTAATCGCCTGATGGCCCCACGTTTTGAATATCGCTTTATGGTGACAGAAGCTAGGCACCTATTTATTGCGGATCACTATGACAGTGAAATCACTCAAAACTATTTGAAATTACAGATAGGTGCCGCACAGGCTGATTTCTGGCGGCTGCTGGTGCTACAAGAATATGGCGGCGTTTATTTAGATATCGATGCCCATGCTATTTGGCCGTTAAGCGACACGTTAGCCAGGAATACCGATGAGTTATATGTCGTCACGCGGCGCGGGGATTTCAGTAATTACTTTATTGCCAGCAAGCCTCAAAACCCGAATCTCGACAAATTAATCAATCAGGTTAATAACAATATTAAAGACAATCAGCTCACTAACGTATTTGAGCTAACCGGGCCAGGCGTGTTCAATCAACTGCTAAACATACAAGAGGTACCCACGGTTTCTTACCGTCATGCCTGCAATCAAGGCAGCTTTACTAACGAGCACTTTCAGTACATCGATAAAGCAGCGGGCAAGTGGACCAAAGAGCAACAAAAAGTGAGCATTGTTCGCCAAGAAGAACCGTAAATATCTAAGTAAGAGGCCCTGAATTAACAGGGCCTCTTTTCACATACGTAGTAACGTGACGTTTACTTATAAACAGGCAGTCGCGCGCAAACCTCAGCTACTTTATCCAACACCTGCGCTTCAATAGCGCTGGTGTCTTCGCCGCTGGCTAACACATCCAGAATGTCGCAGATCCAGCCGGCCAACGTGCTGCACTCTTGCTCACCGAAACCGCGGGTGGTCACCGCCGGCGTACCAATACGCAAACCTGAGGTTACAAACGGGCTTTGTGGGTCGTTAGGAACGGCATTTTTATTAACCGTAATGTGGGCGCGGCCTAAAGCGGCGTCCGCGTCTTTACCGGTAACGCCTTGCTTGATCAGCGACAGCAGGAATAAGTGGTCTTCGGTACCGCCAGAAACGATGTCGTAACCGCGGTCAATGAATACGCTGGCCATTGCCTGAGCATTTTTGACCACCTGCTGTTGATACGTTTTGAACGCAGGCTCCATGGCTTCTTTGAAACAGATCGCTTTTGCCGCAATCACGTGCATCAAAGGACCGCCCTGGCCACCCGGGAATACCGCTGACTGCAGCTTCTTCTCAATATCAGCGTCGTTTTCCGCCGAGAGAATCACACCGCTGCGCGGTCCGCGTAGCGTTTTATGCGTGGTAGACGTCACTACGTGGGCATGGGGCAACGGGCTTGGATAAACACCCGCCGCGACCAGGCCTGCCACGTGGGCCATATCCACCAATAGGTAAGCGCCCACTTCATCGGCGACCTCGCGGAACTTGGCCCAATCAATAATCTGAGAATACGCGGAAAAACCGGCGATAATCATTTTCGGCTTGTGCTCGCGAGCAAGCGCGGCCATTTGGTCATAGTCGATCAAGCCTTGCTCATCCAAACCGTACTGAATGGCATTGAAGTGCCTGCCCGAAAAGCTTGGCTTGGCGCCGTGGGTCAGGTGGCCGCCTGCATCCAGGCTCATCCCTAGAATGGTATCACCAGGTTTAACGAGCGCTAAAAAAACGGCGCTATTGGCCTGGGAGCCAGAGTGCGGCTGAACGTTGGCATAGGTTGCGCCAAACAGCTCTTTGGCGTAATCAATGGCCAGATTTTCAGCAATATCGACGAATTCACAGCCACCGTAGTAGCGCTTACCGGGATAGCCTTCGGCGTATTTATTGGTTAGCTGACTGCCTTGCGCTTCCAGTACGCGGGGGCTGGCGTAGTTTTCAGAAGCAATCAGTTCGATGTGAGCTTCTTGGCGTGCTACTTCTTTCTGCATGGCATCAAAAAGCACATCATCAAATCCGGCAATTGTCATATCGCGACTGAACATCGGCAGGCACCTCGTAACGAGAAAGAGTCATCATGGAAGAAGCGAGGGCGCTATCATAACGCAGCCTGATAAGACTTTCATCGCATCCGCATCAGGTTATTAATGAATAGCATTCATCTTTAGGGCTTGGTGGCAGTATTTGTGAGACACCGCTTTAGCGCGCGAATCTTTAGGTTGCTAGCCACCTCCATCCCTGCTGACTTGCATTTTTGTCGCCAAAACCAAATACTGTATACTCATACATGCCTCATATCAGCCAGGGTGTCGACAATGCCGGGCCAGCACACTCTATTCACCCCCACCTTGCCGTTAATATCGCAGCCGCAGCCTTATCTAACGCTGACAGGCCGAGCGGGGTTTAGCGGTTTTCCTTCGCCTGCGCAGGATTACGAACCACGCACGCTAGATCTCAATACACGATTGATAAAAAATCCTACCGAGACGTTTTATATCACCGCCGCGGGCGACAGCATGGAGGGCTGGGGTATTTTTGACAGCGATTTACTGATTGTCGACCGCGGCGTAAAACCTCGCTTAGGACATATTTTGGTGGCGATGTTTGACGGCGAAGTATTGATTAAACGCTATGCGCTCCATCAAGGCACACCGCACCTTTGCTCTGCCCATCCGCATTACCCGCCCCTGCCGCTTGCAGGCACCGACTGTCAGCTATGGGGCGTGGTGCGCGCCGTCGTGCATGAATATTTGCGATGAAATGAGGGCTTAAGATGATTGGCTTAGTCGATGCCAATAATTTCTATGTCAGCTGCGAGCGTATCTTTCAACCTAAGCTTGAAAGCAGGCCTGCCGGTGTTATGTCGAATAACGATGGGTGCATTATCGCCCGCTCGGCCGAGCTTAAAGCGCTGGACATTCCCATGGGGACGCCGGCGTTTAAACTTGAAGAGCTGCGTCAGCGTGGCGACATCCACCTACTGTCGTCTAACTACGAGCTTTACGGTGATATGTCGGCACGGCTGGCCCAGCTACTGCGCAATGCCTGCCCGGACGTTGCTCCCTACTCAATCGATGAAATGTTCGTCTATTTGGAAGGTTTCACCACAGAGCAGTGTGAGGCTCTAGGGCGGAAGCTGCGTCAGCGCATTCGGCGTCATTTAGGCCTGCCGGTGTGCGTTGGACTGGCCCCCACGCACACACTCGCCAAGCTGGCTAACCACGTTGCTAAACAAGCCCCTTACTACCAGGGCGTTTGTTTACTCGGTGGGCAGGATCACACGACTGAGGCCCTGCTCAAACGTACGCCGGTAAGCAGCGTGTGGGGCGTCGGGCATCGGCTGGCCAAGCGCTTAGCCATTGGCGGCGTGAGAACCGCCTGGGAATTAAGAGAAAGCGATGAAAAACAGCTGCGTAAGCGTTTCTCAGTAGTGCTCGCGCGCACGGCGCTTGAGCTACGCGGCACGCCATGTTTAACAATGAACGCATTGGATCTACCGCGCCAGCGCATTATGACATCACGTTCGTTTGGCCAACCGACAGGCGACTTTACGCAGGTGCATAACGCCCTACGCCGACACGCCCAGCGTAGCGCTGAAAAACTGCGCGAGCAGCGTAGTTTAGCCCGCGCCGTGATGGTGTTTCTGAATACCAACCGCCACCGCCGCGATCAGCCACAATGCTTCCCGCAAGCGCTAATCGCGCTGCCCTCACCCAGCGACGATACCCGCGTTATCCTTGATACGGTTCGTCAAGGGCTGGAGCAAATGTACCGCCCTCACCACCACTTTATGAAGGCTGGTGTAATGCTCCTCGACTTGGTCGATGCCGAGCGACACCAGCGGTCATTACTAGGGCCAACACCCCATAATCATCACCCATTACTGATGGCAGCGGTGGACCAGATCAATCAGCAAATGGGGCAAGGAACGATTAGTTTTGGCATGACCAATGCGCCAGCCGCCTGGCAACTGCGCTGCGCCCATCGCTCCCCTCGTTTCACTACGCGCTGGGATGAGTTAATGCAGGCAGGCACTCATCCTGGCGCTATCGATGCATGTACTTCACGGACGTAACCGCTACCCTGGGGCATCCTTTGCCTGAATGAGGGTGATGCGAAGGCCTAGCAGCAGCGGTTGTTATCGGGTCAGATGCCGTAACGGCTTAAACAGACTTGAGGGCGTGACGTAGCCGCGGGCTGAGGGTTTCACCGAGTATAGCCATAGCGACCAAGATCACCAGGAGCCACGGCCAGTGCGCGGCAAACGAAACCTGATAAACGCCCAAGGCGTCGATGAAAATCACCACAATACCGAGCGGGCTCACATAGCGCACCATGGTCAGCCACAGCGCATACGGCAGCGGCGCCAGCCCCAGCTCATCGCGGAAGGTCTCGCTTTTTAATACATAGCCTGCCAGCACCACCATGCCCAATCCACCCAGTGGCATCATCCAGCGTGACGTCAGGTAGTCCAGCCAGTCGAAAAAGGTTTTTCCCGCCAGCGTCCAGTCAGCGCCCAGATTAAACGACAGCATTGCCAGGGTGCTGATCAGCCACAGTACGATACCCGCTAGCCAAGCAGCGGCCGGGCGCGACAACCCTTTGTTATCGCATAGCCAAGAGACCGTGGCTTCAACCATGGAAATAGCGGAGGTCAACGCCGCCATAGAGAGCATTAAGAAGAATAAGATGCCAAATAGCGTGCCCAGAGGCATCGCCTGGAAGGCCAGCGGCAAGCTCATAAAGATCAACCCTGGGCCTTCGCCAGGATTCATGCCATTGGCAAAAATGACGGGGAAAATCGCCAGACCCGCCATCAAGGCAACGACCGTATCGGCGACGGCAACGCTCACCGTGGTGCGGCCAATTGAAGCGTCTTTAGGCAGATAGCTGCCGTAGGTCAGAATCGCGCCAGAGGCAAGTGAGAGTGTGAAAAAGGCGTGACCGAGCGCTGCCAACATGCCCTCACTAGAGAGGTTGCCGGCATTGAATGAGAATAGAAAGCCCACCGCCGCGCCAAAGCCACCGGAGAACATACCAAAGCCAATCAACACGACCAGCATTATAACCAGCCCTGGCATCATCCAACTGACGCTTTTTTCAATGCCCCGCTGCACGCCTTTGCCCACAATGAGCATCGTAAGCAGCGTTACAAAGGTGCTCCAGAAACCAAGGTTGAGCGGGTTCGCATTATTAGCGCCGAACACCGCCGCCATATCATCAACGCTGCTAGCTGCAAGGCCACCGGTCAGCATCTTCCACAAATAGGCAAACGACCAACCGGCCACGACCACATAAAACGATAGCACCATAAAACCGCAGAGCATCGCCATCCAGCCAATCAGTGACCAGGCGGAGGAGCGGCCAGACTCATTGACGACGCGACGAATAGCGTCCACGGGGCTGCCACGCCCACGGCGCCCAAAGGCAATCTCCGCCATCATTACCGGCACACCGACGGCAAAAATACACGCTAGATAAACCAAGACGAACGCACCGCCACCAAACTCCCCGGTGATATAAGGGAATTTCCAGATATTGCCTAGCCCAACCGCCGAGCCGGTTGCTGCCAACATAAACCCCCAGCGGCCTAGCCACTGAGTGCGAGGTTGCCCAGAAGAGGTCATTAGCGCATTTACCCTGTCATAAAAAGGCGCCTATTCTAGCAGCCTGCCGGACTTAGCGCAGATCTACTGCAAACACCGGCCTTTCAACCCGCTTCAAGCGATCGATTGCATTCATCAGGCATACACGGAGGCTTTGGCCGCGGCATCCAAACGCTGGGCGATTTGATCCATTTGGCGCAACCAGGCCAGCAGCACCGCGCCAACTATCACAAAACCACCGGCCAGCAGCACTTTACAGCGCCGGGAACTTAGCGTTGCTACGGTCATCGAATGGCTCCTGAAACAACGTCGCTTATTGTTGTGTTAATGAGTATGAATGTCGTTATGAATACATATATTCACACCAGACATGCATTGATAGATATGTACTTATAGACATATTAAGGCGTTTTAAGCAGCGCATCATGAGTCTAGCGGGCTGAGCACGAACTGGCGGCGCCTCCTCTGTCTTTCACCTCGGCTTTTTCTACACGCTGGGCCGGAATCTGGCAGACTAGGGGCGATAAACACCCTCCTTCATGAGCGAGCGAAAACGATGAGCGATACGGCAAAGCCCTGGACGCAACCGATGCCCCAGGCACAGTTTAAATTAATGCGCGATATTCTTGCCGCGCCAAGCCCAGTGGGCCTGGAAGCTGCAATGACGTACGGCGTACTCAAGCCTCATTTTGAAAGTTTTGCACCTAGAGGCTGGCATCTGCATCAGTTCAAGGGCAATGCGGGCGTTGTGCTAGATACTCACCCTGATCGCGATGACATGTTCAAAGTGATGATCATCGGCCATGCGGATAAAATCCGTATGCAGGTGCGCTCGATTGGCGAAGACGGCAAGATCTGGATTAACACCGACTCCTTCTTACCTTCTGTGCTGATCGGTCATGAAGTGAAGCTCTTTAGCGAAGACCCGGAAAAACCCGGCAGCTATCGCAGCATTGAGGGCGGTACGGTAGAAGCGCTGGGTGCCATTCATTTCTCCGACCCTGCGCAGCGCGATGGCAGTAAGGGCATTAAGAAAGAACAGATCTATCTGGACCTGCAGATCCATGGCAAGAATAAGAAGCAGCAGGTCTTGAATTTGGGCGTGCGCCCGGGCGATTCAATTATTTTTGACCGCCCTATTCGCCCCGGTTTTAGCCCCGACACCTTTTATGGCGCCTACTTAGATAACGGCCTGGGTTGTTTTGTGGCTGCAGAAGTAGCACGTCTGATCGCCGAAGCCGGTGGCACGAAAAATGTACGCGTACTGTTTGCGATTGCCAGCTATGAAGAAATTGGCCGCTTTGGCAGCCGCGTCATGGCCGGTGAAATGAAGCCTGACGCACTGATTGGCGTAGACGTTAACCACGACTATGTGGGCGCGCCGGGTATCGGCGACAAACGCATGCAGCCGCTAGAAATGGGTAAAGGCTTTACCATGGCCGTTGGCTCAATTGCCAGCGAACAGCTGAACCGTATTATTGCCAGCGCCGCGAAAGAGCATGATATTCCGCTGCAGCGTGACATTGTCGGTGTGGATACTGGAACCGATGGCATGGCGGGAGTATTGGCCTCTATCGACAGCGCCGCTACCTCCATTGGCTTCCCGATACGCAACATGCATACCATCTCGGAAACCGGCCATACGCAAGACGTACTGGCCGCTATTCATGCGCTGACGCACACACTGCAAGCCCTTGATGCCTTGCCGGATTTACAGCGTGAATTCCTGGATAACCACCCGCGTTTGGATCAAGCAAGCCCGCTAACTCATCAGGGTAGTGATAAGCCTGCCAGTGAAGGTGATGAAAGCGAAGAGATTAAGCCTGCGTAAGCAGCGCCCACGCTAAGTACTTTTTTACGTCCCTTGAAAATGACCCGCTAGATAGCTTCTAGCGGGCCGTGTTTGATGCAGCTCGCCTCCCTCCTTATTAATACGAAACCTTACCCTCGCGCCCTTAACCACTACTAAAGTTGCACCCCTACAACCAACGTTCAATAAACTAAAGTGGTAGGATCCCTCCCGTTAATTAGCCAGTACTTACACGTTATTGCTTATCAATGGAGTTAATAAATGGGAGTTTCATCGCAAGGATGGCGCCATTGGACGCCCCTGCTGGCCGGGCCGCTGCTGTGCATACTGGTACAGATTCTCATGCCCGCCACACTGATCGACCCTGCGCCGCGCCTGGTCCTTGGCCTAACCGCCTGGATGGCCGTGTGGTGGGTAACCGAACCCGTACCCATTCCAGTCACCTCGTTTTTACCCATGATTATTATGCCGCTAAGCGGCATAATGACACTAGATGACACCGTGGTCGGCTACGCAAACCCGGTTATTTATATGTATATGGGCGGTTTTATACTGGCCATTGCCATTGAGCGTTGGAACTTACATCGCCGCATTGCACTGAATATTGTTAGCCGTATCGGCAATAGCCTGCGCAGCATTGTGCTTGGCGTGATGATCGCCTCAGCCTTTCTTTCCATGTGGATTTCAAATGCCGCCACGGCGCTGATGATGCTACCCATAGCCATTGCTCTGCTCGGAGAGCTGGATGAGCGTGACCAGTTCGATGGCAAGCAGCGCGATGCGTTTGCACGCGTGCTGCTACTCACTGTCGCTTACTCAGCCTCCATTGGTGGCTTGGCTACGATTATTGGCTCGGTGCCCAATGCCATAGTGGTGGCTATGATTCCGCAATTTTTTGACGGGGTTGAAATTAGCTTTTTAGACTGGATGATGTTTGCACTGCCTCTAACTCTGATCATGCTCGTCATTTTGTACGTCTATCTCACCCATATTTATGCCAAGGTTCCCAACACTCGCTTAGAAGTTAACTTCGTCGCCGAAGAGTTGAAAGCACTTGGCCCCATGGGGCCTGAAGAAAAGCGCGTACTGATGGTGTTTGTCACTACCGCACTCGCATGGGCGTTAAGGGGTTGGTTAGCGCCCTTCTTTGATCTACCGCTAAACGATACATTAATTGCGGTTATTGCGGCGGTGGCACTATTTATTATCCCAGCTCACAGCGAAAAACGTAGCCTGTTAGTGTGGGATGATATGGCACGCCTGCCGTGGGGGTTGTTTATACTTTGGGGCGGCGGCATGACGCTCGCCGCCGCCTTCAGTGCGAGCGACTTAACGGGCTGGATCAGCCAGCAGCTGCAGCTCTTAGACGGCGTTAATTACTTTGTGCTAATTCTCTTTATGGTGCTGCTGATACTGTTCCTAACCGAGATTATCTCTAACACCGCAACGGCCAATATGGCACTGCCTATTACGGCGGGAATGGCTGCCGCGATTACGACAGGGAATCCGCTGGGCCTAATGGTGGCTGTTGCTCTGGCAACTACCTGCGCTTTCATGATGCCTATTTCCACGCCGCCTAACGCTGCCGTTTTCTCCACCGGGCGAATCCCAATTAAGGAGATGGCAAAAGCAGGCTTTGCGATGAATATCGTTAGCGCCATTATCATCACGCTATTTGTTTATTTTATTATGCCATTACTGCTTCCTATGCCGTCTTAGCAAATAAAGTAATTTAAGATTTCAGGCAAAAAAGAAGCCCCGGCCATTCATTGGCTGGGGCTTTATTAAACCTTCCATGATGTTCCTTCACAAACGTCCTGCTTGTGCTTCCCTGAGTACTTTAAGCCTTCCTAGCTTACCTTCCCTGTTGCCACTTCCCTGTGCTTGAAGACCACAATGCGCCTTATATCCATGGATTTATCTAACCTGTGATATGCAGTCGCAAATAAATGGCGTTTGAACGATTTAAAATTGAAACAAGCAACTTGCCAAATTTCCAAATAAAAACATACAATCATGCACGTTTCGCTACCCATAAGGATGACACACGTGACTCAATATACTTGGTGGTCTGCCGCCGTGATTGGTTTGGCTATTTCCCCGCTTACCTGGGCAGATAGTTGGGAAGGAAGTATTGGCGCTGGCGTGCTCTACGCGCCTGATTACTTAGGCAGCAACGACTACGACACAAAATTATGGCCATCGATCAATCTCACCTATGGCGAGACCTTCACCATCAATCCGCGCTCTGGCATTGAATGGCACGCTATTCGTGATGGTGGCTGGACCGTATCGCCCTTTGTTGGCTACACCTTTGGGCGTGACAACAAAGGTGACATAGGCGCCTTCGAAGAAGTGGATGGCGGTGCAACGCTAGGGCTACGCGTTGGCTACGAGCAAAGAGAGTGGCTCTACAGCGTGGCGGCTAGCACGCCGGTAACCGGCGATGTGGATGGCGCAGAGTTTGAAGTAGCAGCGGCCTGGCGTACACCGCTTAGTGAGCGTTTATTTTTCTCTTTATCGCCAAGCGCTCATTACTCGAACGAAAAGTGGACAGAATCAATGTTCGGCGTTTCAGCACGCGACAGCCTGCGTAGCGGGATTGCCCCATACAATCCTGACGGCGGATACTGGCGGCTAGGCGTAAGCAGCAGCCTGACTTACGCGCTAACGCCAGAATGGTCAGCAACAGGCTTTGTGGGGACAAGCTACCTAACGGGCAACGCATCGGACAGCCCTATCGTGGATGAGCTAGGCAGCGATTGGCAAACGGTGACTGGCGTATCCCTCAATTATAATTTTTAACAGGCCCACGCGACTCACGATGACAAAATATCGTTGAGTCAGCCTGTTTGAATACATCCCGCTGAAAGGTAACAGATGGTTATTAGTACAGGAAGACTACGGCTTGCTCTCTTATTTAGCCGCTTATCCGGCGTTGGGCTGGTGCTGGGCACACTACTGTTTGCCTTCTCGCTGACGCCGAGTTTGCTTCCTCGCCCTCTGATGCCACAGGGCATCGTTTCAGGCCTGAGCTTTACCGCTGGCTACGCCCTCGGCGTCGCCAGCCATTGGGCATGGGCGTACCTGCATATTCCAGAACCTAACCTGCGCATAGAGCGAAAAATCAAGTGGGTCGCAGCGGCGATCTGCACGCTCGTCGCGGGAGTATTTTTATGGCAAGCGTCGGAGTGGCAAGATAGTATCCGCACATTGATGGGCATGGCGCCTGCAAGCGGCACTCGACCGTTTTCTATTGCATTGATCGCGTTAGCCGTCTTTATTTTCATGCTGCTGATAGCCTATCTATTCAAGCGCACCTTTCGGCTGCTATCACGCAAAATGGCCCACATTGTACCCCGCCGTGTTTCCTATGTGCTCGGCACAATAGCTGCTGTGGCGCTCTTTTGGTCGGTGCTGGAAGGGGTCATTTATTCGCTTGCCTTACAAATAGCCGACCGCTCTTATCAGCAGGTGGACGAGCTAATTCAGGATGACCTTTCGCCCCCTGACAATCCAATGAGACCCGGCAGTGCAGAATCCCTCATCAGTTGGGAAGCACTAGGCAGTCGAGGGCGACGCTTTGTGACGCAAGGCCCTAGCGGCGAGCAAATAGGCCGCTATCTCGATGAAGAAACGCCCGACCCCATACGCGTCTACGTTGGCTTAAATGCCGCTGAAACAGCGCAGGAACGCGCAGAGCTCGCCCTCGCAGAGCTCATTCGCGTGGATGGTTTCGAGCGCTCAGTGCTGGTTATTGCCACGCCCACAGGGCGCGGCTGGGTTGATCCGGCAGCGCAGGATACCGTGGAGTATCTGCACCGAGGCGATATTGCCACCGTTGCTGCCCAATACTCCTACTTACCCAGCCACCTCTCACTAATTGCTGAGGGCGAATACGGTGTCGAAAGTGCGCGAGCGCTGTTCACCACGGTTTATGATTATTGGACAACCTTGCCCCGCGATGAACGGCCGCGCTTATATCTATTTGGGCTGAGCCTAGGCGCGCTGAATTCAGATCTCTCGTTTGATCTTTACGACATTATTGAAGACCCGTTTCATGGCGCACTGTGGAGTGGCCCCCCTTTTCGTAGTGAAACCTGGCGCACCGTTACCAGTGATCGCGATACGGGCACGCCCGCCTGGCTACCAACGTTTCGAGGCGGCTCCGTGGTGCGCTTTATGAATCAACATCAAGGGCTGCAAAGCTCTGATACCCACTGGGGTGACTTTCGTATTGCCTACTTACAGTATGCCAGCGATCCAATTACCTTTTTTGAACCTGCCGCCTTTTGGCGCGAACCTGATTGGATGCGCGAGCCACGTGGCCCCGATGTTTCACCCGACCTACGCTGGTACCCTGTCGTCACTATGCTGCAACTGCTAGCCGATCTTGCTACGGGTAGCTCACCGCCAGGCTTTGGTCACGAAATAGCCGCCGAGGACTACATTAGTGCGTGGGCAGCCCTTTCGGAGCCGGCAGGTTGGAACGAGAGCCAACTGACCCAACTGCGCGAGTACTTTATACAAGCACGCGAGATGGATCTCTAATCGTCAATCGCTCTAACCTATCAGAAGCCCTGCCAGACTGGGCACATATACCGCTGCCAGTAGTGAGAAACCGTGAGCATTGAGGCACAAGACTTTTATCGCAACGGGCCTAATCATCGTCAGGGTAAAGCAAGTAACTTTGCCTTAATCCGGCGCCAGTTCGATTTCCGATCCATTGAGATTGGCCGCTGGGTCACAAGCGCTGAGCGCGACCGTGCCTCCGAGCTGTTTCACGATGCCTTGTGCGATCTTATGTTGATTCTACAGGGCCCAGAAACACTGATTTCGCTGCGCGGCTCCATAGCCTTACAGTATGGCTGTGGCGGCCAGCCCGGGGTTGCTGCGCATTACGACCCCAGCCAACGCAGCTTTGCACTCGCTAAAAATGCAGGCCCCGGCAGCATTGCTCATGAGTGGTTTCATGCTTTCGACCACTACATTGCCCAGAAATGTTTTCGCGGCGCGCCCGCCCACATGCTTGCCTCTACTGCCTGGTTAGCCGAAGCCACGCCAGTCCCTCACTCGCTTAACCAGCTGCTAATGCGTTGCTTCAAGGCCGTACTTTTGCAACCAGAAGGCGACCAGCCAAGCGCACTGTTTAAACGCTCGGTGCGCATGGACAAACAACTTGGCCAGCTCTATTACAGTAAGCCCGAGGAACTCTGTGCCCGTGCTTTTGAGGCTTTTATACAGGACGCAGCCATCACCAATCACTTCTTAGTCAAAGGCACAAAAGCCTCGCCGGAAGCAGGCAAAGGGCTTTATCCTCAGGGAGAACAGCGGGTTCGCATTAATACCGCATTCGGCGAATATTTTGGCAGGCTGGGCAACGCACTTAGCACTTAAAGTACGCCCTGAGAGTTAGCATAATGCGTGGTGATATATCGACGGAATGGTCTACGCTTATATCGTCCACCGAGGAGAATCATTATGTCTGAACAAGCGTGCGCATGCCCGAAATGTACTTGCTCTGTCGATAGCAACCCCGTTGAGAAAGAGGGAAAATTATACTGCTGCGAGTCCTGCGCCACCGGCCACGCAGATGGCTCGCAAGACTGTGGTCACGACTGCCAGTGCGGGAAATAACCCTTCTCCTTAATGCTTTCTGCTACTGTAGCAACGCCCGACAGCCCCGCTGCCGGGCGTTTTTGCACTCATGACTGCTAATATGGAAAAGCTGCTCAGCCCCTTTCGCCAGCGTGCGAAATAGTGCAATGGTGACTAAGCTGTAGCAATGCTCACCACTCAAAGGAAGAGAATATGTCTACTACCACTATCGTCGTTATCGTTGTTGTTCTCGTTGCCGTACTAGGCGTTGGTTTCAGTGGTCGCTTACCGTTCTAATAACGGGCCACAAAAAAGCCCGCTGAAAAATCAGCGGGCTTTTTAAATTCTGTGGCGGAGAGGGAGGGATTCGAACCCTCGAAGCCTTACGACTTACACACTTTCCAGGCGTGCTCCTTCGACCACTCGGACACCTCTCCACATTTTGTGCTCTGTTCAAAGGATGAACCTTTCGCAACAGAACGGCGCACATACTATGGTCTAAGCTGCGAAATAGCAAGCCTTTTCAGGCTTTTCGCGCCTATCGGCTAGCGTTGCGGCAACACGGCATAGCTGCCGCTGGCTTCCAAGCAGAGTGTTTCTCCACAGTAGAGCTGATGAGTCAGTGCAATACGCCCTTTACCACGCTCGGCGAGCATATTGGCAAGCTGAGCGGGGCCCGCAGGCTCAAGCGGTGTGCATATTAAGCGGTAGTTATCCGCGACCGGGGCAAGAAAGCACTGGCTAGCCTCTGCGACCACCACATCGCGTGCCAGGCCTTGCTCGCGCAGCCATAGCGTGACCCAGCACCAACCTTGCAGCGTGGTTTGCGCCGTCAGCGCACCGCCAAAGCCCGTGCCTTTATCGTTAAGGTTAGGCTCTAGCGCTAACTGCCAGGTGAGCGCATCACCTTCGCGCGCCACTTCGCTAATGCCAAGCGCACCCAGCATAGGAATCGCCTCGCCTAGCCATAGCTGAAAGGCAGCAAGATCTTCCTGCTGACCACTGGGCAGCGGTAAGCGCGGATGCGGCACGCCCGGTTTACGAGATAGTTTCATAGGGTCGCCTGTCTAATCCCAGCGCTCAACAAAGTCACCAACGCTATGCTCCGCCACGGGCTTATGGCGACCGCCTAGCGCACCTAAATAGATGAATGCGACAACCTCGTCATCCTCGCTCAGGCCCAGGCCTTTACGTACCACCGAATCGAACGCGTACTTCCCACTGCGCCACATAGCGCCTAAGCCCTGCGCGTGGGCGGCCAGCAAGATACCGTGGGCGGCGCAGCCTGCGGAAATTACCTGTTCCATTTTGGGCACTTTATCGAGCTCTGGCGTAACCTTTGCGATAACGGCGATCACCATCGGCGCGCGCAGCGGCTTTTTACGCGCTGAATTCAGCGTATCGTCATCAGCATGCGGATCGTCCTGGAACTCTGCTTCAGCAAATAGCTCGCCTAGGCGCTCACGCCCTTCCCCACTGAATTCAATGAAGCGCCAAGGGCGCAGCTCTTTATGATCGGGTGCGCGCAGTGCTGCCTGATAAATAGCACTGAGCTGCTCGGCACTGGGCGCCGGCTCAGCCAGCTTGCCCATTGAGCTGCGTTCGTGAAGAAGCGTGAGTGCGTCCATTAATGACTCCCCATCCAAGTTCAAATTCAATCGCGTGAGAATTCTTTAGCATCTTCATTTATAACACCGCCGTTTACTGCCTTGCCAGCCGCAGCGGTGTTGGAGGCGTCAATCCAGGCGTTGCGCGCCAAGGGCTAATATCCAACCCGCCACGACGCACGTAGCGGGCAAGCACTAGTAGCTGGCTGGGCTGTGCATAAGTCATTAGGTCAGTGAAGATATGTTCAACGCAGTGCTCGTGAAAATCCTGATACTGGCGAAATCCGATCAGATAGCGTAACAGCCCTTCTCGGTCGATCTTGGGCCCTTTATAGCGAATCAAAACGCTGCCCCAGTCCGGCTGACCGGTAACGGGGCAGTTAGATTTAAGCAAGTGGGAATACAGCGTCTCTTCGACGATCTCATCGCTTACCGTTAAATGAGCGCTGCTAGGCGTGTAATCGCTTACTGCGATATCTAAGTCGTCCAAACATTCGCCCGGCAAGCACTGCACTGTAAGCTCGGGGGCATCCACATCAAATAACTCAACGCTTACCTCGGCACCCGCTGAGATAGCGAGGTCATTGGCAAGCGTTTGCATCACGTCTTCACGACTATAGAAGCGGGTTTGATTAAAGCTATTTAGGTAGAGCTTCCACGACTTAGACTCAATCAAATTGGGCGAGCTGACGGGCAGGCGAAAACGTGCCACGGCTACCACGGGCTTGCCGCGTGAATTCAGCCAGGACACTTCAAACGCATGCCATTCGTCTTCACCCACAAAGGGTAAAGCCCCCTCTTCAATTCCTAGCGGCACTCGGTTGGCCGCACGAACAATAGGGTAAAGCAGCGCCGCGTCATACTTTTCGGGGTAAGTGGAATCGCGCCCTAGCGGCGCGTGTGTCAAGGTATCTGGTCGATGTGCCATTATCTGTCACTCTCTGCTTAATGCCGTTATGCAATTAACTACGAATGCCTTTACCGCGCTCCAACATTACCAACGCAACGCTGAATAGCACGACAATAAAGGCAAAGATCGCAGCGAGCGCCCAGCCAACGGGAATATCCGAGACGCCTAAAAATCCATAACGAAACACGTTAACCATGTACAAGATAGGATTGAGCATGGAAACGCCCTGCCAGAAGTCTGGCAGCATCGAAATAGAATAAAAGACACCGCCCAAGTAAGTCAGCGGCGTCAGTATGAAGGTCGGTACAATGGAAATGTCGTCAAACTTGCTGGCCAGCAAGGCGTTGATAAAACCGCCAATGGAAAACAGCGCAGACGTAAGCACCACCACTAATATCGTGAGCAGCGGATGCTCCATGGTTAAACGGGTAAAGAACAGCGAAACCACGGTCACAATGATACCCACACCCAGGCCACGGGCCATACCGCCTAAAATAAAGCCGGACAAAATCACCCAGTTAGGCATCGGCGACACCATCATTTCTTCAATCGAACGCTGAAACTTGTTCGAAAAAAAACTCGATGCCACGTTGGAATAGCTGTTGGTAATCACGGACATCATGATCAGCCCTGGAACAATAAAGTCCATGTAGCTGAAGCCGTCCATGTCGCCAATTCGCGAGCCGATTAAATTGCCAAAAATAATGAAATACATCGCCATCGTGATAGAGGGCGGCAGCAGCGTTTGCGGCCAAATGCGCGTAAAGCGCTTAATTTCTTTCAGCACCAAGGTCCATAGCGCAATCAATGTTTGGCTTGCATTCATGAGCGAGGCTCCCTGTTTTCGGCATCAGAACTCTCACCGCTAGAAGCGTCAGCACGCTGATCTATCGCCCCCTGGCTGCTGCCTTTTACCATCGACACGAACATCTCCTCTAAGCGATTGGCCCGGTTACGCATAGACACCACCTGCACACCCTGCTCACTTAGCGCATTAAACACATCATTCAAGCGCTGGCCGCGATGCACCAACAGTGAAAGCTGGGTGGGCTCTAGCTGATGAAGTTCAAAACCATCAACATGCGGTGTCTCTGCGACCGGTTCAGCTAAATCAATCAGGAAGGTCTCTGTATCCAGCTCAGCCAGCAACTGACGCACGCTGGTATTACGCACAATGTCGCCATCATTGATAATAGCGACATTGCGACACAGGCTCTCAGCCTCTTCCAGGTAGTGCGTCGTTAGGATGATCGTCGTGCCTTCATCTTGGTTAATGCGCCGCATGTATTCCCACATACTGCGCCGCAGCTCGATATCGACACCGGCAGTGGGCTCATCCAAAATCAGCAGCCGGGGGCGATGCATTAGCGCCCGGGCAATCATTAGCCGTCGCTTCATCCCACCCGAGAGCATGCGTGCGTTGCCGTCGCGCTTCTCCCAAAGGCCCAGGTCGGTAAGAAGCTGCTGGGCACGTGGCAATGCCTCGCGAGTGCTCATACCGTAATAGCCTGCCTGAGCCAGTACGATATCGAGCACCTTCTCAAACTGATTAAAGTTGAACTCTTGGGGCACAACGCCTAGCTGATACTTGGCTTTGGCAAAATCTTTATCAATATCGATGCCAAATATAGAAACGCTACCCGCCGTTTTTTGCACCAGCGAGCAAACCACGCCCAGAGTGGTGGATTTGCCGGCCCCATTGGGGCCCAAAAGCGCAAAAAAATCGCCCTGCTGAACGTCGAGATCAATACCTTTAAGCGCTTGAAAGCCGTTGGCGTACACCTTGGTAAGGCCACGGATCGACAATGCCGGTTCGGCCATGAAAATGTCCTGTCAGCAAATGTAAGAAGAGAAAGTAAATGATTAGGGCGCAAACTAATTTTTCAAGGCAAGATGCCACTCACCAAGCGCCAGACACACAAAAAATGACGCTCAGCAAATAGCTGATGCATCATAGAAATAGGGGAAAAATAACACTAAATGCGCTTGGAGCGGGAAAGGAGATTCGAACTCCCGACCCTCGCCTTGGCAAGGCGATGCTCTACCACTGAGCTATTCCCGCA
>NZ_JBQDLQ010000012.1:0-62621 GCF_052095695.1 Halomonas sp. | reverse complement strand
AAGTCCCGATAAGGTTTAACCATGTTCAAGAGGATGATGTTTCAAGCAGAGTAAGGCCTTACTTCATCCGCCGCGATGGCCAGTGGGAAATCTGCCGATGAAACCCGTTGCCCGCCAAGGTGATCTACACAGCTGCCCCATCCAGGGGCACGGCACCACGGAAATTGTCACCGGCTCGCCCTCTAAAGTAGGGGGCCAGCCCGTAGCGCGGGTGGGTGACAAAACTGGTTGCGGCGCCACCATTATCGAAGGCTCCAGCCACTCTAACCACGATGGTAAGCCCACCGCCTACCTGGGCTGTAAAACTGATCACGGCGGCGAGATTATTACCGCATCGAGCAGTGCCAAAGTTGAGCTTTAGTGCATCGCGTTAGTTTATCGAGTTGCTGAAGGTATAAAACAGAATGAAAAAATGGGTAACTTCTTACTTCTGGATTGTTGCGCTGATGCTAATCAGTGCGCCCTTAATGGCACAAGAAACAGAGTACCAGTTTGGCGTACGCTGGAGCGTGAATGGATTAGCATCCTCAATTGACGTACAAGACATTATGCTTAATTTTTCTGGTACACCGAGTAACCTCGATACACGGTTGCCGGTCTCTCAGTACATAAAGAATGGCAAGAATACCGTCAAATTATATACATGGCCGCTTGAATATGAGGCTGAACATGAGCTACGCGTATCACTGCTGTATTGGAAGCCTGGTCAAAATCCCAACACTGAAGCCAGCACCGCCTTTGAAGTACTTATGATGCCTGGCGTGGAAGACGCCAAGCCCGAGATAGTGTCAACAGACCCTGATGCGCCTTTGCAGCCACTGCAAAATGGCATTCGCTTTAGTCGCTATGAAGACAACGATACGCTAGAAGTTAACTTCACTAATCGCCAGCCGATGCCCACCTGGTGCTGGGAAGAGGGCGATATTCTACAAGACAACGACGCTACCCGCGATAGCCTGACCCGCGAATATCATCGGCTACATGCGTTGTTTGCGGAGGGCGATAATGAAGCTTTGTTGGACGCCGCATCGAACAGAACCGAGGAGTTGGCGTTAGCCTCGGATACGCCGGAAGCCTACGTGCGAGATCGGTTCAGTTACACCATGTATTTTGATAGCCCAGACCTTTACCAATTGAACGCTTTTCCTGACGAGCCGATGACGTTGAACTTAGGAGCAGATAATCGTGTGGCTTGGCTAACAACTGAAGGAGTTCAAGTCCCGATAAGGTTTAACCATGTTCAAGAGGATGATGTTTCAAGCAGAGTAAGACCTTACTTCATCCGCCGCGATGGCCAGTGGGAAATCTGCCGATGAAATCCGTTGCCCGCCAAGGTGATCTACACAGCTGTCCCATCCAGGGGCACGGCACCACGGAAATCGTCTCCGGTTCGCCCTCTTTTGTTGAGGGCAAGCCCGTGGCGCGGGTGGGTGATAAAACCGGCTGCGGCGCCACCATTATTGAAGGCTCCAGCCACTCTAACCACGATGGTAAGCCCACGGCGTACCTGGGCTGCAAGACCGATCATGGCGGCGAGATTATTACGGCCTCCAGCAGTGCCAAGGTAGAGCCATGATTTCAAATGCTTCCAAGCTGAGTATCGGTAATTCATTTCTGAAGCGTACTTGATGCTCAGCAGTGCCAAAAACTAGTCAAAACATGGATAGTGAACTATGAAACGATTGATTGTTGCCCCCTTTCTGTTGATGGCCTTGATGGGCAAGGTACTGGCTGGCCCCTCGGAAATACCTCAATCAGGCGTATATGCCGTGGACTCGATAGAAGCGGTAGAAGCGAGCCCCATGGCGGATTCCATACTGGCCGAGATTGAAGCGAGCATGGAGCGCGCCTGGATCAGGTTTGATCGAGAGAGTCGCACAGCTGATATCTATATGGAAGCGCAGGAAGAACCGCTACATTACGATTTCGATTTCGAGTCCCAGCAGGCGACAAGCCCTGACAACCCTACTGCTGGGCTTCGATTCGAAACGCCCGAACAGTTTGTGATGATTCATGGCGTGCCGTTCGAAGTCGCATTTACCTTCCAGCAGATAAATGAGGAGGGGCCTGAATTTGCCGCTTTGCAGTCTGCCAGGGATGAATGGCTGGAGAGCAAACAGGCGGCTTTGGAAGAGCAGGGAGCAGGTCTAGCTGAGTTTTTCGATGTTGAGCCTTTGTCGACTAATGCATCCGACGGGGTAGATTGGGACGTACCTTACGTATTCGATATGCCGATTGATTGGAATGATCAAGAGGTAACGCTTTCCAACCCTGATTTATTCGCGTCTGACGGGCTGCTTTTTACTACCGATTTTGGGGTGCCAACACTGCTGGTAGGGCAGTTGGTCACGGCCCCGGACACCTTTCGGCAAAGCGTTATCTCATCTGCTGATGCACAGGAAACGATTGAGTTGGAGGCGCCGGATCGAGCGCTGACTATTTTTATGAATCAGGATGGCAATCTAGGGCTTGTCGGAATTGTACCCGGTGATCAAGAGGCAACAAGCTTCTGGATAGTGGAACCCAATGATTTTCTGGTGACGGAAGATATCAATAAGCTTATTGCCATGTTTTATACCATCCGTAAGCGAGATTCCCAGGAATAAAGCATGCTAGGCCCCCTTTCCTTGGGGGCCTAGCATTGGCGCTGGTGAGCGATCAAATGATCTGCGGCGCATCCATCTCGCTGAAAACATGCCTTTTGCAATCATGGAGTTTTCTAGCACTAGCGCTGTCTGTTATAGAGATCCCACTAAGGAGCTTAACGATGCAGAAAGAGCGCATGAACGCCAGAGTTGTGCAGCAGGGCAGTATTCACTGTTTTCCCGTTGGCCTGCGTGATGAGCAGGGCCAGCTCGCCAACGCAGAAGTGTCAGCCGTTGTGTACGACGGTGAGCGATTACTGCTAGCCAGTGACAAGCCGATTCCTGGTGAGCATCGCTCCGCAGTGTTTTCGCTGCCGATGACGGCAGAAGGGCCTGATGATTCACAGCTAGAGTACTTTACGACGCCGCTTATTAAGCGTGCGGTTAAGTACGAAGATTTTGCGTTAACCGCCGATGGCAAACACGTATTGGCCACGACCGGTTTTGACCGCATTGACGATGCTACCCACGACCTGAACGCCTATAACCATTTGCTTATCTGGCCACTCGGTGAGCCGGATAAAGTGCAGGCCGTTGACCCTGACCCGCGTGACGGTGTTGAAGGTTCGCTGGAATTGCGCCGTAAGCTCAATCAGGCGATTGGTTTTCCCTACTATAAGATTGAAGGGCTAGCCGCGGTGCCGAGCGAGCAGGGCGATGGGTTGCTGCTTTTTGGGGTGCGCGAGCAAGGGCAGCGACACGATGACTTTTCCTACGTGAGTCGTGTGGTCGGGGCCCATTACGTGGTAAGTGCGTCTGGCAATCTCGAATTTATCGACGAGATGCGCGAAATATATGCGTTTGAGCCGACTCAACATGAAGACGTCACCGTTGCGTGCGGTTTATCGAGCCTTGAATATGATCCCTACCATCATCGGCTCTATCTGATGACCAGTTTTGAAACAGAAATCGATAACGTGGAGCGTATCGGTGGTTATCTATGGGTAATGGAGCTAGACAGTCTCTACACTGGCGAGCCGCCTGCCTTGATACATGGGCTGGACGGTATGCCTCTTGAGTTTGAGCATAAGGCAGAAGGGTTGGCGGTGTTAGACCATGAGCGTATTTTTGTGGTGTACGACAATGATCGTGAAATGAGAGTGGGCAGTGTAGATGAGCGCGATGAGCGCCATGCTAGCGAAGCGCTTTATACGCTGTTACACATGGAATGAGGCTTGCTTGAAAGCTAGCTAGCGTGACGAAAAAAGGCACCCAGTTGGGTGCCTTGTCGTGTTATTGATTGGGGCCGTTAGAACTCTTCCCATTCTGCCACTTCATGTTTTTGATGGCCACGCTGGGTATGGCGATTAGACGTTTGAGGTAATGCAGAGCCTGTTGCTGTGTGCGATGCTACGTAGGGCAATGCGGTGTTTGAGTCGTCTACCTCATTGAGCACAAATTCACCCATTAACTGATCCAGGCTGCGCGCGTTATCGCGCATATTAGCGGCCAGGTTGGCACTTTGGCTGACCATGGCGGCATTCTGCTGTGTCATCATGTCCATCTCTGCAACCGCTGTATTGACCTGTTGAATGCCGGTGGTTTGTTCGCGTGCGCCTGCCGCAATCTCTGCGATTACGTCAGACACCTGAGTAACACTCTGGCGAATTTCTTGCATACGCTCAGCTGCGGCCTTAACGATGTTGCCGCCCTCTCGTGAATGACTAACAGACATATCAATCAACGCACGAATATCATGAGCCGCAGAAGCTGATCGGCTGGCTAGGGTGCGTACTTCACTGGCAACGACGGCAAAGCCTCTGCCTTGTTCTCCAGCGCGGGCTGCCTCTACCGATGCATTGAGAGCCAATATATTGGTTTGAAAGGCAATCGAGTCAATTAGGCCAATAATATCGCTGATTTTGTTGGCCGAATCACTGATCGCAACCATTTTAGCTTCCATCTGGCTCATCGACTCGGTGCCGCGCTCAGAGGCATTAGCTGCCTCTAGTGCAAGACCATTCGCCTGCTCAGATGCTTGAGAAGTATGCGCTACCGTAGAGTGAATTTCCTCCATTGACGCTGAGGTCTGCTGAAGGTTTGCCGCTGCTTGCTCAGTGCGCGAGGAAAGCTCTTGGGTACCATCGGCCATATTGCTGGCATCGGATAGTACCGTGCGAGCGTTTTGGCGTACTTCCTGAAGAGTTACCTGCATGCGCTCTACAAAAGCATTAAAACCACGAGCGAGATCACCAATTTCATCTTGGGTTTTTACATCTAAACGGCGCGTTAAGTCACCTTTACCTTGCGCAATGTCGGCCATAGCGCTGGCTGTGTGTTTGATAGGCGCTAGGGCGCGCCGCGCTGCGTAAGCAACGACCACTAATAATATTATTAGCAATAGCCCACCCGTTAGTAGTAACGACTTTAAAAGGCTATTGGTCACAGTGGTAAATGCAGCAACGGGGACTGTGACTCCAACGACCCATGAGGTGCCTTCCACGGGACTCCACATGAGCACTGTGTGCTCTCCACTAGGCATTGTGATTTCACCGGAACCGGCTGTGCCGCTGAGTATCTGTTGGCTGAGTGCATCCAACCCTTCATAGCCCTCTCGATCCGCATCGGTGTAATTGAGTGACATGCGATACTCTTCAACCGGGTGGGCAATAACCTGCCCCTGGCTGTCGATTAACCAGCCATAGCTGCCTTCACCCACATTAATGCCTGAGGTAATGTCTGAAACGGCGGCCATCGACACCGTCATACCGAGCAAACCGGCCCTATTGCCGCGTTCGTCGAACACGGTATCGGCGACAATGGCCGTTGGTAGACCGCTAATCATAGAGATAACTGGGTCGCCGAGGAGGCTGTCCTGAGCCCCATCTGTTACCAGCGTTTTAAAATAAGGCCGTTCTGCAATCTCCAGTTTGACGCCTGCATGCGTCAACGTGGCACCTGAGGCATCCGAAAAGAACAATGATTCGATGGTGCCACCTGGTGGGTAGCGCTTTTCGAGCCATTCGAGATGCGTTGTAAGCGGTACGTCCTCGGCCAGGCGCTCATCCTTCGCGAGCACAGCTATCCAGTTGCGGTATCCGGTAATCCAACGGCTGACTTCGTCAGCGCGCGCTTCTACTTGCCGCTCACCGGCATTGTCTAGCAGCTCTGGAATAGCTTGATTAAGCTGTTGATTGACGACAATGCCCAGAATAATGGCCACCACCAAGAGCGGAATGGCGACCGCCGTCAGGAGTTTCTGCGTCAGTGAAAGACGAGAAAGTTTCTTCATTTGTTGCCTCGACGTATTGGCCAGTAGTAGATCCGCTGTGTATGGGGCAGCGCTATACTCTGACTATGTTATGGTTCCCTAGGTTTTTTTTACTACCATTAGTTGTTAACGGCCGATTGTAGATAAACTTAAGCCTTGAAGGTGTTTTTTTTGGCTAAGTGGTAAATATTGAGAATGTGGTTTTTAATGTTTTGTGGTTGATGCTATAACGCTTTTTGAGCATATATTAAAAACAATAATCAAGAGATAAATTAATTTTTATCAATATTTTAATTCTAGGAGTTAATAGAAATTTTTATTTTATTGTGATTTTTTTGATTAAAGATCAATGTCTTGTTATTTTTTTTGCGGTGTTTTTCTGCTCACGACCGATACGCTTTTAGCCAGTCGAGCCACTGCTGAGAAGCAAAATATTTTCTACTTTGTTGAATGGCAATCATGATGCCTAAATATAATTATATTTATTAAATTAAGTGCCGGTAAGTGATGCTTTTAATCGCTCGTTTTAATTACCCTTTTATTGTTAAAATAAAGCCGATTTAAGCATCTCGCGAACGGCCTCAGGGGTAAAAGGAGGGTGAGTGAAGCGTACGCCTGTTGCATCGAAGAGCGCATTAGCAATCGCGGGAGCGCCGGGTAGTGATGTGGATTCTCCTACGCCTAGTGGCGGTAGTTCCGGGCGATCAAGCAGCATGACATCAATTGCTGGAAGATCAGAAAAACGCAGCACT
This sequence comes from Halomonas sp., assembly GCF_052095695.1. Classification (GTDB taxonomy): domain Bacteria; phylum Pseudomonadota; class Gammaproteobacteria; order Pseudomonadales; family Halomonadaceae; genus Vreelandella. The sequence continues at coordinate 56,013 of NZ_JBQDLQ010000012.1, read as the reverse complement.
GGATATCCGCCCCATTCCCTGCTGGTGGGTAGGCTATCTTCAAAGGTGACACGTTCTTTTAAGGTGCGGCTTAGCATCTGAATGACATTGCCATGTACCTGATGGCGAACGCCGGCAGGATTCACCATTAGGCCTGCATCCTGCCCTACGAATAGCCGTTCCACGACAATACGTCCGCTCTTCGTATTCACTTTAAGCTCGACAACCCAGGCGGCGAGTGCCGCGCCAAAACCTGGAAATTTACTGTGCACGTATTGCGCATAAGCGAAGCCTCGGCCATAGCACCAGTCAGCGTCGTTTTTCGGATTTGCATTGGCGACACCTGCTTTCCAGTTTGCACGCTGCACGAGCGCTTCAATCAGCTCGCAGGCGCGGTCATCAGGCAAGTTACGCAATCGGTAGGCGACGGGATCTTCGTTTGCCAAACAGGCCAGTTCATCAATGTAGCTTTCATGAGCGAAGGTATTGGGTAATGCCGAGACGCCACGCAGCCAAGAAGCGCGCACAAGCGTTGGCACATCGTCACAAATGATTTGCCGATGAGGGTAATGATAGGGCGGCACTGATGTTCGGTCGCCCATTTCAAAGGGGATATCGATCGGCGGCGTTGTACCTGTCAGCAGCAGCGCCAGTGTCGGTGCGCTGTTAGAAGGATAGCGTGAGCTAAAACGATAGCCTGCTGGGCTACCGTCCGCGTTCAGCCCACCCTCAATAGCCATGTACTGAGCGGCTCCTTTGGGCTCCCACGTGTGTTCTTGCTCGCGCGTTAACTGCACGCGAACAGGGCGGCCGACTGCCTGGGAAAGAAGCGCGGCGTCCGCGCCCACATCGTCAGCGCAGTTGCGGCCATAGCAGCCTGACGTCTCCATGCGAGTGACGGTAATGACACTCTCATCTAAGCCGGTTAGGCGCGCTAAATCTGCACGCAAACTATGTGGATTCTGTGTGCCCGACCAGACGTGAAGCGCGCCAGCTTTAGCATCAGCCACTGAGCAAGAAGGGCCTATCGAGCCATGCAGTTGAAAAGGCCAAACATAGCTGCGATTGAGCTGCTGGCTGGCCACGCTAAGCGCGCTATCTAGATCACCTTCGTTGATAAGCATGCGCTGCTTGCTGGGTAAATCCAGTAGCGCTTGCTCAATATTGTCCAGTTGGGGAAGCCCTTCGACCGGGCGCCACTCAACTTTAAGCTGTTTAGCAGCAGCGGCGGCTTGTTCTTCACGCTCAGCAACGACACCGACAAAATCCCCTATCACCACAACGCTAATCACGCCGGGCAAATGAGCGACAGAGCTTTTATCAACGGCTATCAAGCTAGTGCCGATAAACGCGCCGTTATCGTGACCTACATAAGAAGGGCGAATCACTCGGCCATGCAGCATGCCGGGAAGGCGAAAATCATGGACGAAGGTTAATTTGCCCGTGACTTTGTCAGGGATATCAACACGAGCCATGGCTCGACCCACTAGCGTGTAATCGCTGGCGGGCTTGAGCGGTGCGCGATCATCTAGCTTCAACGCATGGCGTGCACCCTTTAGCAATGCTCCAAAGCTTATCGGCGGGTGATGCTTGTCGTTGGGCTGGATAGTACTGTTGAAATGAATAGCGCCGTGTTGGCAGCTAAGTAGGGAGCGCTCGACGCCAAAGTGTTTGGCAGCCAGTGTGAGCAAATATTCGCGTGCCTGTGCCGCGGCACGGCGAAGAGGTTCCGCGGTAATCTGAATCGTCGCACTGGCGATGGTGGGTCCTTGGTTGGGCACATCAAAGGGATTGCCGAGCACCATGGTGACACTATCGAACGCCGTACTCAGCTCTTCCGCTACGATTTGTGCCAGTGACGTGCGTATGCCGGTGCCGAGATCTACGTGTCCGTTGAACGCCACGATATGGCTATCGCTCAAGATGGCGATGAATATCTCGGGCTCAATGGGTGTGAAAAGAGAAAGCGTGCCAGGTTGACCTGGAGCTGGTTTGGGCGGCGTTATAGGGTCTCTATAGACAACCAGAAGATCTGGCTCATGCAGCAGTGACTGTCTTGTATAGTTTGATTTATCCGCCATAACCGCTTCCAAAGCTATCTTTTAAATTAATGTATTTGAGGTGATGAATTGGTGATAAGTAAGGTAAAATTATAGCGTATACGCCATAAAAGCATGGTGAATTGTTCTCACGCAAGCAGTATTTCGTGGGCTGCTACGTGCCCCTGATCATCAGTGCCATACTCAGTACATCTCGGCGCCAATACATTAAGGATATTGAATGACAACGGATAGTGCGCTTCATCACTCGTCGGCCGGTGAGCATCCTACGCCTTCAGAGCAAGGCTATGATTTTTCAGAACAAGTGGGGCACCTGCTACGCAAAGCCTATCAGCGCCACACGGCTATTTTTCAGCGATACAGTAGCGATAAACAGTTAACGGCGATCCAGTTCGTGACGCTGTGCACGGTAATGGAACGTGGTCCCAGCTCGTTAACTGATATCGTCAACGTCACGGCGATAGACCCGGCGACGATCCGTGGCGTTATTAAACGCCTCAAGGCCCGCGGATGGATCTCGCTGACCACGGACCCCAAGGACCAACGAAAAGTCATGGTGGTCATCACTGAGTTGGGCGCTGAGCTGGTAGAAAATATGGTACCCAGCGCCAAGCAAATCAGCGATCAAACCATGCAGAACCTCAATCCCGCAGAGCGCGTTGCGCTGATGCATCTGCTCGAAAAAATGAACGCGGATAGCTAGCTAGTGGCTAGGTAATCCAAGGTTTCATGCAGGCTAATGACATCCCCGTACTTACTATCGATATCAAACAGATTGGCTTCGTGGGGCGCTGGGTGGCGGTCGCCGACGCAGTCGCGCACGACGATCACGCGAAAGCCGTGCTGTAGGCCGTCAACCGCAGTGGCACGGATGCAGCCGCTGGTTGAGCAGCCGGTGATGATCAGTGTATCGATCCCCATCGCGACAAGCGTTGAAGCAAGCGAGGTGCCGAAGAAGGCGCTGGCATACTGCTTGGTCATCACCAGCTCGTCCTCACGCGGTGTTACCTCTGGGCAGAACGCGGCGTAAGGATTGCCCGCTACCATGGCGCGCATTACCGGCGCTTTTTTCACCCATATGCCGCCATCAATTTGATCCGGCGCGTGATACAGGATGTTGGTGTGGATGACAGGAATGCCGCTATGCCGGGCTGCGTCTAACAGTGAGGGCATATTGGCAACGGCATCCACCACGCCCTGGGCAAACAGCGGCGAGCCAGGCGTGGTGTAGCCCTGCATGAAATCGACCACTAGCAGCGCAGGCTTGTGACCAAAGCCAATGCGGCCATCCCAAACACCTTTGTAGTTGTCGTCTAAAGAGCGATCGTCAGCGCCTTTGCCGCTGGCTGTCTGGTTAGAGGGCGTCATGATATTTGTTCCTAGTAAGCGCCTGACAGCAAGGCACCAGCGCCGGGCACAATAGGCTCTAAATCGAGCGCTTTAAGCATGGCGTAGGTAGTGGCGATAGCAGCAGTGACCACTGGCTTGCCCGTTAAGGCTTCTACCTTGGCAACGGCCGCTAGCGATGGCATTTGTACACAGGCTGATAGCACGATGGCATCGACGTTGCTTAAATCGAGGCTCGCCACAATGCCAGGAAGATTAGCGGGATCGTGGCGGGCGACATCCAGGTTGTTAGGGATTTCGAGTGCCCGATAATCAAGCACTTCAATGCCTTCTTGGCGAATGTAGTCGACCACCATCTCGGTGAGTGGCTTCATGTAGGGCGCTACCACGACAACGCGTTTGGCGTTCATCACGCCTAGTGCATCGACCAGCGCGCCAGCGCTCGTTACCACCGGCGTATCGCAGCCGTTCTCTTTGGTGCGGCTGCGTAAGCGCTGTTGTGATTCACGGTGATAGCCAGGCCCCATGGCCATGATCGCGACCAAACAGGCGTAGCCCATCACATCGACTGCGGCATCGGAAAGCTCCAATGCGCAGCGGTCTGACTCAGCGTCCATCGCCGCCAACTCGTCCTTGCTGACATTTTTCATGCGCATACGGCTGGAGTGGAAGGTAAAACGCTCAGGCCGGATTAGCTGCCGTGCCGCCAGCATGGCCGGAATTTCCGTTTCCATCGTGATGTTAGAACTTGGCACGATCTGCCCGATGCGATAGTTCTTGGAATAGCTTTTGGAGTCGTTCTGGGTCGTGGTGCTGTGAGTCATGATCATTGGCCTTTGTTAGAGTTGTGTGCCGAGGAAGTCTTCAAAAGCGGCAAAAAAACCGTCGAAATCATCCCAGGGAATCATGTGGCCCGCGTTTTCCGCGGTGGTAATCCGCAGGGTGGGCAGCAGGTCGATCATTTCAGCGCGATCTTCATCCTGGATAACGCCGCCTTTGCCCGCGCACATCAGCAACGTAGGCACGTTGATGTTGGGGAGGTCTTGGTGGATATCGACGCTGTGAAACTCTTCAAACGCCTGAACTATGGCCGGCTCAAAGCAGGTATGCAGCCACTCGGCGCGCAGCCGCAGCTGCTCATCACTCCAGGTCGGGCAGTAGTGACGCATGGTCTCAATGTCGGCGCCACGCGTGCAGTCACGAATCGAGTCCACATACCACGGCAGCTTGCTGGGATATTCTCGGCGTCCTGGTCCTGAAACCGGTGGGTCGATCAGCACCAGCTTGGCAATGCCCTTTGCGCCGCGGCTCATGGCGCGAAGCGCAAAGCGCGCGCCCATGGAGTGGCCCGCTAGAATGACATTGTCGAGCCCTAGCTCATCAATAAACGCAATCACATCGTCAGCGCAGGTGTCGATGTCGTAAGCGAGCTCGGGGCCGGTAGACGATAAGCCCCGCCCACGGACATCCAGCACGTAGGTATCGAAGTGCTGACCCAGCCGCTCGGCTACAAAACTCCAGGTGATAGCGGGGCTCGTAATGCCCGGTATCAGCACTAGCGGTTGGCGTGAGGACTTAGCGCTGTCACCAAAACGCAGGTAGTGCTGGCGAATACCATTGGCATGTAAGTTCGCGCCATAAAGATAGGTGCTGCTCATACTGGGCTTCCTTCGTTGATCGCGTCAGGTTGCTTCAGTGGTACTTCAAAGGGATCGTAGGCGAAGACCCAGGCCGGATCTTCATCTGCACGTAGCCATGTATTGTCGTGGGAGACTTGCTGTACCCGCGAGGCACGCTCAAATCGGTTGGTGCGATAAAGCTCGAAAGCACGTTGATAATTGTCAGCGCCAACCCCTTCTAGGCAACGCACCAGCATGGCGGCATCTTCAATCGCCATAGCGGCGCCTTGAGCCATATGTGGCTTCATTGGGTGACAGGCATCACCAAGCAGTACTAATCGGTTTTCATGCCAAAGTGGTAGTGGATTACGTTCCAATAAAGGCCACTTCGTAACGCTTTCCGTGCAGTCAATCAGCGCTTGTACGGTGGGGTGATAGCCTTCAAACGCCGTGCGCATTTCTTCGCGGGAGCTATCGACGAAGGAGGTGCCGTGGTTCCAGTCGGGTTCGGGCACGCCCGTCACGTAGTAATACTCTTTTTCGTCGCCGGTGACGAAATAAACCATCATATGACGATCTTCAGACCACCACTTTACGCACGCCTCAAAATCCAAATCGTACGCCTTGAGCTTTTCAGCGGAGATAATCGCACGGTGGGCAACCCAGCCACTGTAGATAGGCGCTTCAGTGCCGAGTAATTTCTCACGCAGCCGTGAATTAACACCATCAGCACCAATGACTAAATCGGCTTCTTCGGTTGAGCCATCGGCGAAGGTCATGACGACTTTATCGCCACTGTCATCGACATCGACCAAGCGCTTATCGAAATGTAGATTATCCTGATCGAGCGTGCTCACCATTAATTCGTGGAGGTCGCCACGGTGGACGGTGATATAGGCTGCCCCGTAGTTTTCGAGAGCAAACTCACCCAGTGGTATACGCGACTGATATTCCCCCGTCATGCCGTTACGGCTGAACCAGTAATCGGGATGTGACCCCATGGCATTAAGCTTGTCCTCAATGCCGATACGCCGCATGACTTTCATAACGTTGGGGCCAAGGTGAATCCCCGCTCCAAGGCGAGAAAAAGCCGGCGCTTGTTCGTACACCTTGGTGGGATAACCCGCTTGCTGCAGCAGTGCGCCAGCCGCGGCACCGCCAAGACCAGCACCAATGACTGCAATGGTGGGTTTATTCTTCATATCGTCGTTGCCTCGCTGTTTTATTCACACACCGCCGTGCAGAGCGCCTCAGGGAGTGAGTTTTTTAATGCTATAAACAACGTATACACCATTTATTTTTTGGTCAAGGATTTAGTGGGAAAATTATTTTTTATGAGCAAATAGATTGATTTATTATATATGTGTCTGAATTAAATATATTTTTTTGTATTTTTATGGTTTTTATAAAAACTTGAAAGACGTATCAATTGAATGCTATATGTTTATTAATATCTTTTTATGGTGTGTACGCTGGTTGTGCACGTTTTCGAGCATCGCCGCACTGCACCGGTGCACGCCTAGCGATGAAAGTGAAAATAGGCTGAGTATTCAGTGCTACGAAAGGTGTTTGGCGAGCAGGTTTTATGCGTACTATCTAATTAATAGCTAAGCCGTATCCAGGCATGAAGGCCGTTTTAACAATAAGATGATGATTCCTTATGACGCTAACGTTGACAGTCAATGGGCAAGAACATGAGTTGGCGGTCTCCCCGCATACGCCGCTACTCAATGTGCTGCGTAACGACCTAGCGCTTAATGGGCCTAAATATGGCTGTGGCTTGGGCGAATGTGGTGCATGCAGTGTATTGATCGATGGCATGGCTGCACGAACATGCGTGCTACCCGTATCCGCTGCCGTTGGCCATGACGTCATCACGCTTGATGGGCTGGCCAGCAACGGCCAGCTTGACCCTGTTCAGCAAGCCTTCATTGATGCGCAAGCAGCCCAGTGTGGCTACTGCCTGAACGGTATGATTATTACCGTTCGTGCGCTGCTCAATCATAACGCACAGCCTTCAGCGCAACAGATTCGTGCCGCGCTTGAGCATAATCTGTGCCGATGCGGTACCCACGTTGAAATTTTGCAAGCAGCGCGGCTGGCTGTTGACCTCAATGCGAACCGGCTGCAGGAACCACTTCATGAGTGAAGGACAGCGGCCTCGTCGTCAGCATCATCAGGCGAGCACTCCTGCGGCATTGGCGCATTCACGCTATGGCGTCGTCGTACGCCCACCTCACTATCATTGGGATGGCGAGCGGTTTGAGAGCGATCGCTTAATTAGTGTTGATAGATCCAGCATCGGCTCGCTACCAGGTGCTATTGAGGTGGTGGTTGAAGAAGACTTTGTCGGTATTGTCGCCGGCAGTTTGGCCTTGGCCGTTGATGCAGCTAAGCAGCTCAAGGTTGAATGGCAATCCATGCGTCAGCCAACCAATAGCGCACCTGGTTCTGTTGAATTTACTTCTCTCAAACTCAGCGCTGTTAAAAAAAGCCCTCAAGCGCAGGCATCAATGCGCCAGCAGTATGGCTGGCCGAGCCGGATGCATTGGGGAAATAGCCCCGGCTGGGTGATCGCGGATTATCGCCAGCACCAGCTCGATATTTGGGGAGAAACCGTTACTCCGCTGGCGCTTAAGCACGATTTAAGTCGCTTAACCGCATTGCCCGTTAACCAGATTGAGCTCTATTGCCTCGACCAAACGCATGTGTCGCGCCAAGCAACCGGGCTTGGCCGCCATTGCGGCGATGATGCCGCTGTCGATGCGGCGCTAATGTCTAAGGCGGTGGGGGCTCCGGTAGCGGTTTGGCTTGATGCCCGCTATGCAAAAGATAAAGAGGCGCTGGGGCAGGCACAGCGGATGACGCTAGAAGCCGATCTTGCCAGCAGCGGTGAGATCGCTCGTTATCATTATCAGCAGGCTAGTATTATCGGTGAGGTCGCCGCTGTAGGGCTCTGGCTGAGTGGCAAGGCCGTGACCACCGAGCTTACGGCTGAGGCTTCGGATAATAATAACGATGCGGCGCCGTTTTCACCTTACGTTTTTCGAGACCAATATCTTGCTTCAAGAAGCCAATCCAATAACCTTTCAAGCGATCCTACTGTTGTCGACATTCAGCAGGCGTTTGCGCGAGAGTCGTTTCTAGATGAGGTGGCTCGTGATAGCGAACAAGACCCCATTGAGCTGCGTATTCGTCACCTCGACGATGCGCGTGGCATAGCGCTAATAGAGTCGGTCGCTAAACGGGCTGAGTGGACGCTGCCGCTGTCGCCGATTTCTCCCACGTCAGTGCCTCAGGATCTGCTGCGAGGTCGCGGTTTTGCATACTCCCAGATGCCAAGCCGTGATCTACGTGAGGCACCTGGTGTACGCTCCGCGTGGATTGCCGACGTAGTGGTTAACCGTATTACCGGTGAGGTGCAACTGACCCGCTTGGTTGTTGGCCAAGACACGGGTCCTGATGTGGATACCGCGCGTCTTCAGCAAACGCTCCAAAAGCGGGTATTGGGTGAAGCTCGCCCACTTTTGGGGCAAAGCCCTGCGTTTGATGAGTGGGGTGATGGCCGCAATGTACTCGTGCCCGTCGCTGCTGGAGCAGGCGAACTGGCTACGCGCGGCTATCAACCGTCAACGCAAAGGGTGCCTTCTTCTTTTAACCAACCTGCTACCGATGTATTAACCGGGGCTGAGCTGTCGCCCGGTGTTGCCGTGATTGCCAACGCGCTATTTGATGCGACCGGCATTCGTTTTCGCCAGCCTCCCTTTACTGCTAAGCGTGTCCGCCAGGCGCTCCAAGAGCCGACGGTGGAGAGTGCAGGGCTCTCGGCCAAACTGCAGCGGCCTGCGAAGCGACGCTGGTTAGCCGCTGCGGCACTGACTACAGTGGCGGGCACGGTGGCTATAGCATGGCCATGGAAAGGCGCAGTGGCCCCTATTGCTCGGCCAGCCGCCAATCTTTACTCTATCGATACCATTGAGCGCGGGCGGCTAGTCGCCGCTGCTGGCGATTGCGCAGCGTGCCACACCGATGACAATGGTGTCACCAACGTGGGTGGGCGTTCATTTGAAACCCCATTTGGAACGCTCTACAGCACTAACATTACGCCAGATGAGGTAACGGGTATTGGTCAGTGGTCCTATGCGGCGTTTGAACGAGCAATGCGCCATGGCATCAGCCGCGATGGCAGCCATCTCTATCCCGCTTTTCCGTATACGGCGTTTGCCAAAACAAGTGATACCGACTTACAGGCGCTGTACGCCTACCTAATGTCTCAGCCAGCGGTGTCATCGGATAAAACCGTTAACGATCTTGCTTTTCCCTTCAGCGTGCGCTCTTTGATGGCCGGTTGGAACGCGCTTTATCACGACCCTGCTCCCTTCCAGCCAGACCCCATGCAAAGCGAGCTTTATAATCGAGGCGCCTATCTTGCCGAAGGGTTAGGCCACTGCAGTGCCTGCCATAGCCCCCGCAATGCCATGGGCGCGGAGAAAAGCGGCAAGAATTATTTTTCAGGGGCCTTTGTTGATGGCTGGGAGGCGCCACCACTCAATGCACTGTCGCGTGCGCCGGTTGCTTGGAGTGAAACATCGCTCTACGACTATTTGCGTCATGGTGAGTCGGCGCTGCATGGCGTTGCCTCTGGCCCGATGGCGCCAGTCGTTGCGGGATTGGCCGAATTGCCTGAATACGACGTGAGAGCCATTGCCCACTATGTGGCCACACAGATGCAGGCACCGACGGACGATAGTGAGATAGCGGTGGCGATGGCGGAGCAGCGTGTGGCTAGCACCACGCTTAGTGCGCCCGGCTTGGAGGCGGGCGAGCGCCTATTCGATGGTGCTTGCGCGGCCTGCCATGTGGCAACCGGAGTACCTACTTTCTCCAGCGCCAGTACGCCACTCGCGCTGAATACCAATATTCATAGCGACCACCCCGACAACGTTATTCAGTCGATTTTAAGCGGTACCCACGCAGACCACGTTCCAGGAGCCGGCAGCATGCCTGGTTTTTCCAACAGTTTTAGCAATACCCAAGTCGCTGATTTAGCGATGTATCTTCGAGCGCGCTTTGCACCAGATAAAGCACCTTGGCAACAACTAGAACAACGTAGCGCTGATTTACGCCAGCCTCACTAAAACAACACACACTCTACTCCATGATGTAATAAAACGAGGTGGACTATGAAACCTGAGTTTGGAAAACGAAGTAAATGGATATGGCTCGTATGGATAATTATCCTGCTGAGCTATTTAGTGCCTTACACCCTGCTGAGCAATGTCGCGTTTTGGTACGGCAGTTTCTTGTTTTGGGCGGTTGCAGGGTTAATTGTCATTGCGCTGAACGTGTTTATCACTAAAGATTTCGAGGATCACAGCAATGACTGAGTCACTCATTTGGTGGTCTATTGCTATCTATTTATTGATTGCGGTAGGCATTGCGATTATGTCGCGACAAGGCGCTGCAGAAAGTATGTCTGGATACTTTTTGGGCAATCGACAGATGAATGGCTTTGTCTCAGCGCTGAGCTACAGTGCCACTACCTACAGTGCGTTTATGATGGTGGGCTTGGCAGGCCTCACCTATGCCGGCGGCGTTGGCGCGCTAGGCTTTGAAATTATTTACTTTGCCGGTGTCTCGCTGGTCGCTATTTTTGGGCCCAAGTTTTGGGCCGTCGGGAAAAAATTTGGTTATGTGACGCCGAGTGAAATGCTGGGTCATCGTTATAACAGCAAACATGTCGCGATGGCGGTTTCCATTGCCAGCTGTATCTTCCTGATTCCTTACTCAGCGGTTCAGTTGGCGGGTGTAGGCTATCTGTTGCAAGGTATTACCGACGGCGCGATTACCTTTACGACGGGCGTCATCATGGCCACGGTGATCGCCATTTTCTTCTCTTATATAGCGGGAATTCGCTCGGTCATGTGGACCGACTCTCTCCAGGCTATCATGATGATTGTGGCCTCGACGCTGGTGGCGTTTCTGGTTATCCAGGGTCTGGGGGGCTTTAGCGCACTCTTCGATACTCTGGCAACTGAACATCCCCAGTCTCTCACGGTGCCGGGCTCAGGTTTGTTCAGCTTTGTTACTTTCTTAGGGCTAACGATTCCTTGGTTCTTCTTTAGTCTTTCTAATCCTCAAGTTAGCCAGCGCCTGTTTATGCCTTCTTCACTGCGCGCTATGCGTCAAATGCTGATTGGTTTTCTAGTATTTGGCTTTATCTACACCATGGTGTCGGTACTGTGGGGCTTCTCTGCTTTAGCCGCCTTCCCCAGCCTTGCACGTGCCGATTTGGCGACGCCCACGCTGCTAGCATCCGAGTTTGTACCACCGGTCCTGGGTGTGATCGTGATGGTCGGCATTATGGCAGCCGCCGTTTCTACTATTGATTCCATCATGCTGACGCTGGCCTCTATGGTCTCTCGTGATGTGTATGCGAACGTGAAGCCAAACGTCAGTGAAAAGCGCCAACTGCTGGTCGGTAAGTTTGTTGTGCCTGTCATCGCAATTTTGGCATTGGCCTTTGCCGAGCTGCAGTTGGACTTGATTGCCGTACTTTCAGTCGCCGCATCGTCTGGCCTGGTCGCGATGGTGCCCGCCATTATCGGCGCTTTCTATTGGAAGCGTGGCACTGGCGCTGGGGCCTTAGTCAGTGTGGTCGGCACTAGCACCTTTGTGCTGCTGATGTATGCCACCGGAAACTCACTGCTGGGTCTACCTGCCGGCATATGGGGAATCGTCGTCGCTAGCGTGCTTTTTGTTGGCGTAAGTCTGATGACCAAGCCTCATCAAGCAGCCACGGATGCCTTCTTTGACGCCATATCAGAAGAGTTGGGTAAAAAGCGCAGCCACAAGGTTAGCCCGCCGGCTCAGGAGTCGAACGTTTAGTTTTATCTGACAATATTTAGAGCGTTTGAGGCCCAACATTGCAAGCTCAAACGCCCTCAAGAAGATTTTCCTAACACGATATAAGCTTTACACCAGCGAAGTAGGAGTCTTTATGGATCATGCAGGCTTTACGGAAATCTGTCTCCATCAGTTAAAAATGTCCGGCGTACACGAAGGTGAAAGGCTCGTGGTGCTTACGCAGGGGAGCGAACGACTGGAATATGCCGATGCCTTTATGGCCGCAGGCCAGCGTTTAGGTGCCAACATGTACCACATGCGCTTACCAGCTCCGCTACCCACTGGCGGCTGGAGCGTGGGTGCGACAGGGCTTGCCAGTATGCCCGACGCGGTGGAAGCGCTCAAAAATTGCGATATGCTGATCGACTGTATTTTCCTGCTTTTCTCACCTGAGCAAATGGCCATTCAAGCGGCAGGTACACGGATCTTAACCGCCGTTGAGCCACCGGAACTACTGGCCAGAATGCTGCCTACCCAGGAACTCAGGGAAAAGGTTGAATTAGCCGCCGAGTTGCTGGCAAAAGCCAAGGTTATGCGCATCACGTCCCCTCACGGGACGGATGTCACCTATCAACTTAATACATACGCCACCGTTGCTGAGTATGCCTGCACCGATGAACCCGGGCGGTGGGATCACTGGCCGTCCGGTTTTGTATTTACCGGCGGTGATGATGACGGCGTTGATGGCACCATTGTTGTTGCACCAGGCGATGTTTTGCTGCCTCAGAATATGTACGTCAGAGAGCCGATTACGTACACCATCGAGAAGGGCTGGATTACCGATATCCGCGGCGGGCTAGATGCGGAGCTGGTTAAATCCTACATGGAAAGCTTTAATGATCCGCGCGGACTGGGTATGAGCCATGTAGGCTGGGGGATGAACCCTAATGCCAAGTGGCACCGTATGGTGCCTGGTGAGTTTCCCGGCGGCATGGGCATGGAGCCGCGCAGTTTTTATGGCAACGTCATGTTCTCCACCGGGCCAAATAATGAGCTAGGCGGCACTAACGATACGGCCTGCCATCTCGATATCCCCATGCGCAATTGCTCGCTGTTTTTGGATGGTGAACCTATCGTGGTTGATGGCGATATTGTCGTTAAAGAACTGCAGATGGCCAGGCATTAATGCGCTAGAACCTGGTCGTGCCAAAGCCCTTCAACAAAGCCCTTCAACAAAGCCCTTCAATTGAGGGGCTTTGGCGTATTAGCGCCACACGTTTAGCTGCGCTCGATAATCGGCCTGCGCTTGGCTGGCGCTGACAGGGGTTAACCATACCTTGGTGCCCGGCAGGCATTGGGAAAGTAGCGCGCAGGCGAACGGGGTGAGCGCACCCAGGCGCGGATAGCCGCCAATCGTTTGGCGATCGTTCATGAGTACGATGGGCTGGCCGTCAGGCGGTACTTGAACGGCACCGAGCGGAATGCCTTCGGAAATAATGCCTGTCAGTGAGCCATTCAGGGCAGGGCCTGTGAGTCGCACGCCCATACGGTCAGCGCGGTTATCCACCGTCCAAGGCTGATTAAAAGCCTGGAACAGAGAGCGGCCGCTGAAGGTGGCGATTTGTGAGCCGAGCACGACAGGCAGGCGGCATTCTATTGCGGGCATACGCAGGGCTTGGCTGTCAGGAAGCTTTCTGATCTTTGAGGCATTGCCCTGCCACGTCAAGCGGTCGCCTACTTTCAGCGGTTTACCATCTTCATGTAAGCCGCCGAGCTGCTCACGGGCGGTGCAGGCGCGGCTGCCCAGCACTTCGGGCGCATTTAGTCCGCCAGGAAACGAGAGATAGGCTCGCAACCCCTGGCGAGGCTGGCGAAACACTAAGCGCTGGCCGGGCGTCAGGGTGAAGCTTGTGTTCGGCGCCAGTGGCTTGTCGTCTAACTGGGCATCCAGGTCAGCGCCCGTTAGCGCAAGGCGCACTTCGCATTCGGTTTCGAGGCTTAAGCCGCCGCCCATGACAATCTCGATGGCTGCGCTGTTTGGCTCGTTGCCTAGCAGCCAGTTGGCCCATCGAAAAGAAATCCAGTCGGCCGCGCCGCCTTGGGTCACGCCAAGATGGCCCACGCCAAATCGTCCGGCATCTTGAATTAACGCCAGCGGCCCGGCTTGTTTAACAAGCATTCCTGCGGGCGCTTTACGCGTAGCAACTTGGTTCATGAGCGCTCCTCCATCGGGGTGGTATCACCACCGTCCGTTTCAAACTCGGCGCGCGAGATCGCTTTAAACCGTACTTTGTCACCAGGGCGGAACAGGGGGTCGCCACGCTTGGCATACTCGAAAAGCGGCACGTTAGTACGGCCAAGAATGTTCCAACCACCCGGGGACAGCAGCGGGTAAATCGCTGTTTGGCGATCGGCAATACCTACGCTGCCCGCCGCGACTTTGCGGCGCGGCGTTTTTAAGCGCGGAGTGGCTAGCGCTTCATCTACCAAGCCCATGAAGCCGTAGCCGGGCGCGAAACCGAGTGCGAATACGCAGTAGTCGTGGTTGCAGTGCTGTTCGACCAGCGCCTCGACGCTTAAGCCCGCGCGCTTGGCGACCAGGGGCAGCTCAGGCCCCACGCTTTCGTCATACCACACGGGAATTATGTGTAGTTCACCCGCTTGGGTATCTGCCGGCGTAAGGTTGCAAAGTGTCTTGTGGATAACGGTCAGGGCATCGTTGTGATTTAGCTGCTGACAGTCGTAGTGAACTAATAGCGTGGTGTATGAGGGGACTAAATCAATTAAAGCGTTCCCAAAGGCGGCGCGCAGGGCTTGGTCGGCGGCGATCACCCACGCCATATTGGCTTCATCAATGGTGTCGAACAGGCGCACCATCAGGGCGTCCATGGCGGTCGTTTCAATGCGCATTTTAGGGCGTATTTGAATGCTCGGTTTCACGCCTGCTCCAACGCCTGAAAGGCCTCGCGGATGGCACGCACGGCGGCCACTGATTCTGGATTGTCGCCGTGAACACAAAGTGTGTCGCAGGCCAGCTTTAGCGGTGTGCCGTCCAGTGCGGTAAGCGGTTCGCCTTGCGCCAGCCTTACCGCTTGATTGACGATAGTGTGCTGGTCGTGATGAACGGCGTTCGGTAAGCGCCGTGAGGCCAGATGGCCATTGGCATCGTAGGCGCGGTCAGCAAATGTCTCGAACCATAGGGTAATGCCCAGCTTGGCGGCTAACTCGCGGTGCGGTGCAGCGTCGGCCGTCGACATCACCATCAGCGGCAGGCTGGGGTCATAGGCGCGCACGGCGCGCATCACGCCTTCGAGTAACGCAAGGTTAGCGGCCATGTCGTTATACAGCGCGCCATGGGGTTTTATGTAGCTGAGTTGCGTGCCTTCCGCTTGGCATATGCCCGCCAGTGCGCCGACTTGGTAGAGCACCATATCTTCAGCCTCTTCCGGGGAGCAGGCCATTGAGCGGCGGCCAAAGCCCATTAAATCGGGGTAGCCTGGGTGCGCACCAATACGCACGCCGTGCTGGACAGCCAGTTTGACGGTACGTCGCATCACATGAGGGTCAGAGGCGTGAAAGCCACAGGCGATATTGGCGCAATCGACATAGGGCATGACATCGGCATCTAAGCCGATGCTCCAGTTGCCAAAACTTTCGCCCATATCGCAGTTAAGCAGGGGGATGGCCATAGCGACTCCTGTTATTTAGGTGCTTTCACTTAGCGGAAGCTAACGTGTAAACCACCAACAATATATGAACACGGCTTGCCCAGTGCCAATCGTTTTTGATGATTTTTATTTTCTACTGCTCCTATCATATTGTTATTGATATTAAAAATGATTGATCGTTGGACAAGATATATTTGTCGCGCTAACAGCAGGGCGTGATAAAAGCGTTGGCGGTAGTCACTGCTAAAAGTGGCCTCAACATTGCATAGTTAATGTATTGCCACGTGCGTCATCACTCTGTTTAGAGGGCTGGCAGTACGACAATGCTTATTTTATTAGTCAACCATTGCTAGAGCGTTCCGTATGGACTGCCCAAGCGCTATGCTCAGAGGGTGAATGGATATTACAAGACCACTTTTCTCCGGGCGCTGGGTTACTTCCAGTGTCTCCTCTGGTACTACCGACGTAACACATTACTAAAATTCATAAGAGGGTTCTCAAGATGCGCAAAACACTCACGTCAACACTGCTACTGGCAACTGCCTGCGGCTTCACGGTCACGGCTCACGCTGCCGAATGGACGATGGCCACTCCCTATGGCGATGCTAGCTTTCACACTCAAAATACCAAGCAGTTCGCCGAAGATGTGGCAGAAGCCACCGATGGTGAGCTAACCATCACCGTTCATAGCGGCGGTTCATTGGTAGCGCACGGGGAGATTAAGCCGTCGGTCCGTCGGGGCACGATTGATGCGGGTGAAGTATTTCTCTCAGTTCTGTCCAACGATGACCCTATTTTTGAAGTCGATACGCTGCCGGGCGTAGCGGGTAGCTATGATGATGCCTACGCGCTTTGGGAAGCGACTAAGCCCGTGATTACCGAGCTATTTGCTGATCAAGGATTGATTCCCTTGTATGCGGTTGCGTGGCCCGCGCAAGGCATTTACACCGCAGAAGCACTAACCGACCCTGCGCAGTTTGAAGGGTTGCGCGTGCGTGCTCCTAATATCAACACCCAGCGTTTCGTCGATAACTTGGGTGGCAGCCCCACGGAAACCGAGGAATCTGATATTCCCACCGCGTTCAGTACTGGCCGAGTGGATGCGATGATTACCTCCAGCTCCACCGGCAGTTCCATGGCCGCGTGGGACTATGTAACGGATTACACCAATGCCAACCTGTGGCTGCCTAAAAATATAGTATTCATTAGCCAGCGTAGTTTTGATGGGCTGGATGAAGTAACTCAAGATGCGTTAATGGAAGCTGCCGCTGAGGCTGAAAAACGTGGCTGGGAGATGAGCCAAGAAGATAACGATGCCAGTTTGGTCACGCTGGAAGAAAAAGGTGTCGCGGTTTCTGAGCCTAATGAAGCTATATCCGCTGCCCTACAGTCGGCTGGCGACAAGCTGTTTGAAGACTGGCAGTCGCGTGCCGATGACGAAGCTAAGCAGGCATTGGAAGCCTATCGCGAGCAGCGGGATAGCTAATTCTCATCTTGATAGCTCTTGTGAGGGGCTGGCTTTGGCCAGACCCTCTGCTTTTTCCATGTGCTTCGCGAGACTGTGAATATGACGTTTAAATTCGACAAACTCTATCGTCTGGGAGCTTGGGGAGCAGCGGCGTGTATGGTGGCTATCTGTGCGCTCATCGCGTTCCAGGTGACCTTTCGCTTGATAGATGCTCTGCTTGTACTGGTTGGCTTGAGCCGCCTGGGCTTAAGTATTACCGGCGTTTCGGAACTGGCTTCTTACCTGCTGGTAGGGGCGACCTTTTTAGGATTAGCCTACACCTTTGTGCACCATGCCCATATTCGTGTGACGCTGCTGATTGCACGTCTGCCATCGGCCGTGCGCGTTTGGTTTGAAGTATTTTGTTTAATTATTGCGCTGGCGATCAGCCTAATGCTGAGTTACGGCCTAATTGAGCTGGCAAGAGAAAGTTTAGCGTATAACGATGTTTCCTCAGGATTTTTGTCGATTCCGCTATGGATTCCCCAAACCGTGCTGGCGACGAGCGTCGGCCTGCTATGTTTGGCCCTTATCGAAGCCTTGTTGATGGCATTGCGTATCGCCGCCCGCGACCCCTCGAGCTTTCGCGAGGCCACCGCGACGGATGACAGTGAGATGCACTGAGGTTATGTCTGCTAAGTCTATGACAACTCACTTTGTACTTATCCAGCTCATGCTTTTTATTCCGGAGACGCCCGCGTGCTATTACTAAGTTTGGCTACCATTCTTACTCTTATGCTGTTGCTTGGCAGCGGGGTGTGGATCGCCTTCGCGCTGATCGGCACTGCCTGGATAGCATTAGAGTTCTTCAGCTCGTTCTCACCAGGATCAATCTTAGCCTCAGATTTTTGGGGGGCTAGCTACGGCTGGGACCTTACCGCACTGCCTATGTTTATCTGGATGGGGGAAATACTGTTTCGCTCAGGGCTTGCCGACAATATGTTTCGCGGCCTGTCACCCTGGCTGAATCGACTGCCTGGCCGGTTACTTCATACCAATATTATTGGTAGCGGGATGTTTGCTGCGGTGTGCGGCTCTTCCGCGGCGACCTGCGCCACGGTGGGCAAAATGACGCTACCAGAGCTTGAACGACGGGGCTACGACAGCAATATGGCGATTGGTACGCTGGCCAGCGCCTCGACGCTTGGGCTGTTGATTCCACCGTCTATCGTGTTGATCGTCTACGGTGTGGTGACTGAGCAGTCGATCTCCAGGCTGTTTATGGCAGGCATTGGTCCCGGTTTAATGATCCTGGCAATGTTTATGACCTATCTCATTTTATGGGCGCTGCTTAAAGGCAATCGTGAAGGGCTTACCGGTGAAGATGAGTCGGACATGAGCTTTGCGGAAAAGCTGCGTAATACGTGGTCACTCGTCCCTATTTTGCTACTGATCGGCGGCATTGTCTTTTCAATCTATGGCGGGTTAGCGTCGCCCACTGAGGCGGCTGCGGTGGGTGTGGTGCTATCGCTTGTGATTGCACGTTTTAACGGTCACTTTGATCGCGATATCTTCAAAAACTCGCTGTTTGCCGCTGTCCGTACGGCCTGCATGATCGCGTTTATTATTGCCGGCGCCTCATTTTTAACCTCGGCGATGGGCTTTACTCAAGTGCCCATGAAGCTGGCCCAGGCGATTGGTGAAATGGGGCTTTCACCCACCATGCTGCTGGTAGCACTGACCCTGCTTTTGCTGGTGATGGGGTGTTTTCTTGACGGTATTTCGCTGATTCTGCTGGTCACGGCGATTATTATGCCGGTGGTTAGCGCTGCGGGCTTCGATTTGATTTGGTTTGGTATTTACCTGGTTGTAGTGGTTGAAATGTCGCAGATTACGCCGCCAGTGGGCTTTAATCTGTTCGTGATTCAAGGATTAACCGGTAAAGATATCCTGACCATTACCAAGGCCACGCTGCCGTTTTTTCTACTCATGCTGCTGGCGATTGCCTTAATGCATATCTTTCCTGGCATTGCTCTTTATCTACCTGAGGCGATGACTCGCTAAACGCCCGTGTAGGCCAGAATGAAACATCAGAGCAGCCATCAACGTCATCGTCTTGTCATCATATTTGGCATACCCTACGCGCCGCCAACCCGCGATGAAAGGAGTGCCCCATGCGTCTGGCCCTGTTTGATCTTGACGACACCCTCTTGGATGGAGACTGCAGCGACCGCTGGAATTTATGGATGATAGAGCAAGGTTGGATTAGCGATGCTGAAGCCTTTATGGCGCGGGCGGCGCAAATGCACCAAGCCTATCATGCCGGAAAGCTAAAGCTTGAAGAGTACTTAGCCATGACCTTGGCGCCGCTGCGTGGGCGTCGGGTGAGAGATGTGCAGAAAGAGGTCGAGCGCTTCGTCGCTACTCACTTGCAGCCGCGTATTTTTGAACAGGCCTGGGCCTGTCTGGAATCGCATCGCCAGGCAGGCGATACGCTGGTGCTGATTTCTGCTTCGTCGCGTCACCTGGTCGAGCCGATTGCGACCACTTTAGGCATTGAACACGTGCTGGCGGTAGAGCTCAGCGTGGAGCTCGGCATCAATGAAGACGCGCGCTATACCGGCGGCAGCGAAGGTGTTTTTTCGTATCGCGGCGGTAAGGTATTGCGCTTAAAACAGTGGTTGGCCGAACAGCAGATCACCCCCAGCCACACCACCTTCTACTCAGACTCCCGCAACGACCTCCCGCTGCTGCAGTACGTGGATTGCCCCGTAGCGGTTAACCCAGACCCGGTACTGGCCGAGGTGGCTAGCGTTGAAGGGTGGCGGCGCTTAGACTGGCGCTTGGCGGCATTCACCTCTGTTTCTAGTGGATGTTAAATGGCCTGCCACACCAGATTAATACCGACTGCGAACATAGCCAGGATCACTAAACGGTAGAACAGCGCTTCGTTAACACGACTTTGCAGCCATAAGCCATTGCGTACGCCGATCCAGGCAACGGGCACCAATAAAAGCGACGCCCAGGCGCTGGTCATATTAACTTCGCCGAGCCACACATAAGGCCCTAGTTTGATGGTGTTAACGACCGCATAGGTGATCGTGCAGGTGGCAATAAAGGCCTCTTTGCTGAGCTTGCGCGGCATCAGGTACATGTTCATCGGCGGTGCGCCCGCATGGGCGATAAAACTGGTAAACCCACAAACGCTGGCCGCAGGCAGCGCCCAGCGGCTGGAAATCGGCTTTTTAGCAACAGGCTTTAATAGCATATAGGCGGCAAACACCACTGAGAGAACCCCCAGTGCCAGCCTTACACCTGCCTCGCTTAGGTTGCCAAACAGCAGCGTGCCCACCGCCACGCCAATGAATAACCCCGGCACAAAGCGCCAGACTTCCGCATTCGATTGCTTGCCCCACCACGCCTTCACCGCAAACACGTCCATCACCAGCAGCAACGGCAGCAATAAACCTGCTGCCTGGGTCGGGCTAATGGCCAGCGCCATAAGCGGCACCGAAAGCGTGCCAAAGCCGCCCGCAAAGCCGCCTTTTGAAACGCCGGTCAGGTAAACGGAAAATACGATCAGTAGCCAGGCGATCACGGAGTAGTCAGGGAGCATGATGAATCCTTGGCAATTAATAGCTGGAAGAGCCTAACGTGAAAAACCCCGCGTGAGCGGGGTCGCAAAGCATAGCACTGTCGAAACGTTAGCGGGCGAAGTGACGCTCCATCAAGCTTTCATTAGCCACGCGTGGTCGGGGTCGTTGTAGAATTGCCACGCCCGCTTGGGGCCAGCCATTACGTTTAAATAATAAAGTGAGTAGCCATGGGCAGCGCCAACAGGGTGATAGCCCTTGGGAACTAGCACGCAGCAGCCGTTTTCTACCGCCATGGTTTCATCAAGTGACCGGTCATCAGTGTAGATGCGCTGAAATGCAAAGCCCTGGCTTGGGTTTATACGGTGGTAGTAGGTCTCTTCAAGCAGCGTTTCGTGGGGTAAGTTATCCACATCGTGTTTATGGGGTGGGTAGCTCGACCAGTTGCCTGCCGGTGTGAATACTTCGACCACTAGTAGGCTATCAGCGGGCTCGGTTTCCGGCAGAATGTCGTGTACATGGCGGGTATTGGTGCCCTGGCCACGGCTGCTCTGCTTGATGTTGTCAGGCGCTATTAAGCGTGGCGCATGATTGCCACGACCTGGGGCCGCACACACAGCCAGCTCAAGAGCGGTAGTTGCTTCCACCGAGTAGCTAACCCCATTGGGTAGGTAAACCGCGTAGGGGGGAATCTGCTCAAAGATATCCATACGCTTGCCGATATTTTCAAAGCGCTGCTCGCCGCAGGTTACTGTAGCGCGACCGGTAAGCAGCACCAGGCAGACTTCCTGATCATCGCTGCTGGCCTCCAGGCGCTGACCCTTGGTGAGTTTATGGACCCGAAAGCCGACATGCGTCCAGCCAGCGGAGGCGGGGGTAACGTCAATCACGGTGCCTTGGGCATCCGGGGCGGTGGGGCGTACCAGTAGTGAAGTCATCTTTCGCTTCTCCTAACGGTTCGGCGACGGTTTAGTCAGCCAAACATCTTGTAAAAATTCTTACGTAGCTGTTTAAACCGAAGCATCGAGCAGAATTTTACGACCTTCATGAAGCGAGCGCACCGCTGCTTCGGCTAAGCGCAATGCTTCTAAGCCATCCTGGGCGCCTGCAAGAGGAGCACGCTTTTCGCGCCAAGCATCGACAAAGTCGCCAATCTCTAATCGATAAGCCTCGGCGTAACGTTCTAAGAAAAACCACTTGGGTTTGTCTTCCACTTGGCCTGCGTCACCGGTGAAGCGAAGCCGGGTGTCACTCTCGTTTTGGGCCTGGAGCATACCTTGGCTACCAAAGGCTTCGATGCGTTGATCGTAGCCGTAGCTGGCACGCCGTGAGTTGCTGATTTGGCATAGTTTTCCGCTGGCGGTGGTGAGAGTGACCATGGCGGTATCCACATCGCCCGCTTCACCAATGGCTGGGTCGATGATGCTACTGCCGACGGCAAAAACGCTTTCGATCGGCTCATCCAGCAGCCAGCGTGCCATATCAAGGTCATGGATCATCATGTCGCGAAACAGTCCGCCTGAGTCGCTGACATACTCGGCAGGCGGGGGCGAAGGGTCGCGGCTGATAATCGTCAGGGTTTCCAGTGTCCCAATACGCCCTTGGGTAATCGCCTGTTTAAGCGCTGCAAACTGAGGATCGTGGCGGCGGTTAAAACCTAACGCGCAGGTCACCGGATTGTCTCTGAGCACCTGCAGTGCATCGCGCGTGCGGGCTAAATCCAGGGCGATGGGTTTTTCGCATAGAACTGCCTTACCTGCGCGAGCGGCACGTTCCAGATACTCCGCGTGGGTAGGTGTGCTTGAGGCAATCAGTACGGCGTCAATGGTGTCATCCGTGAAAATCTCATCAACAGAGGTCGCTTTGCTGCCGTACTGCTCAGCCAGGGCTTTTGCGGCAGGCTGATGAAAATCGGCCACAGCGGCCAGAGTCACGTTCGGGTGTGAGTGAATAGCCTGGGCATGCACCTTGCCGATGCGTCCAGCGCCGATAAGCGCGAGTTTCATACGCTCTCCTGTCTTGTTGTTGGTGTTGGCTTGTATGGGCGTTTAGGTCTTACGTTTTTTGCTTGGGGCTTTTGTCTGAGTTTTTTCCAGCGCTTTGTCTCGGGACTTGTCTTGCCGCACGCCCAGGGCAATCGCTAGGGCTTGGGTCAGGCAGAGCGATGCGGTCAAACTGCGAAAACTTTTCACCTCGGCTTCGTTGACCACAAAGGCCACATCGGCGAAGCGGGCAAGCGGGCTGAGGGTCGAGTCGGTAATCACCACGATAGGTAGACCGCGCTGATGGGCGTCTTCGCAGGCTTTTTGGCTCTCTTCGGCATAGGGGGAGAAGCTGATAGTCAGTAAGGCGTCGTGTTGGCTCATAGCGCGCAGCTGCTCGCCGTACATCCCTCCCAATCCACTGACCAATAAGGCGGGCTTGTCTACATGCGCCAGGGCATAGGTCATATAGCTAGCTACCATAAAGCTACGCCGGGCGCCCATCACATGAATGGCTTGGGCCTGCTCAAAAATATCCAGCGCCTTCTCCAGGTTCTCTGGATCAATGCGACTAGGCAGTTGCTCCAAGACTGCGCGATTAGCGTCAGCAAATTCCCATAAAAGTTGTGTGCTATCCGGGGTTTCTCCGGTAGCGCTGCGCACCGCTCGAATCCGCTCGGTGTAGTTGGGCAATTCATCGACCAGGCGGCTGCGAAATAGCTGCTGCATTTCTGAAAAACCTTTAAAGCCCAAACTATTGGCTAGGCGAATCAAGGTGGAGGGAGTGACATCGGCCTGCTCGGCAATTTTGGCTACGGTCGCCAATGCAAC
Source organism: Halomonas sp. (assembly GCF_052095695.1). Taxonomy (GTDB): domain Bacteria; phylum Pseudomonadota; class Gammaproteobacteria; order Pseudomonadales; family Halomonadaceae; genus Vreelandella. The sequence goes on along the minus strand of NZ_JBQDLQ010000012.1, from coordinate 32,641 downwards.
TTCCTGAGGGTGGTCGAGCATAAAGCGCGCGGTTTGTTGTAGCCGCTTGCTTAGCGTGGCGTACTCGGCGGCGATTAGTGCTTCCAACTCTCGATAGCTCTGTGGTGGTTGAGGCATACAAATTCCTTCGCGTTAGCCCATCTAGCACTCATTCACTTATTGACTACTGGGCGTTTGCTACTGAGCAAAGTGGCTGGTTGTTGTGCAGTCTAGCCGATTGAAATAAATATTCCATTTATACCAAAGTATAGAATAAATAATTTGCTTGTATTGCCATTTGGAATCTATATTTCATAGCGTCAAAGCAAATCATTCGGTGCTGCACCACAACGAATAATGATAATACGAAGAGGAAATAATCTATGGCACGTCTATCTCATTGGCTTCTGGCCTCCGCCGCCACCACGGCATTAATGGCCGGTGCCGCACAAGCACAGGAACCAGAACAAGAAGCGAGCCGCTTTGTCATGGTGACTCATGGCGTTCCCTCAGATCCTTTCTGGTCAGTGGTCAAAAACGGCGCTGAGGCGGCGGCTGACCTCGTCGGCGCAGAGCTCGAGTACCGCGCACCTTCCACCTTTGATATGGCCAAAATGCAGCAACTCGTCCAGGCGGCGGTAGCGTCTCAACCAGACGGTTTGATCCTCTCTTTCACCGACGAAAATGCCCTGGGAAGCGTTGTGCAAGATGCGGTCGATAACGGCATCCCAGTCATCACCATCAATTCCGGTGGTGAGGTGGCGCGGGATTATGGTGCCCGGCTGCACATTGGGCAGAGTGAGTACGAGGCGGGTAAGCAGGCTGCTGAGCGTATGCAAGAGATGGGCGTTGAGAAAGGTGTCTGCGTCAACCATGAACAGGGCAATCAAGGCCTTGACCAGCGCTGCGATGGTTTTGTCGACGGCTTTGACGGCAATGCAGATCAGTTGGCGACTACTTACGATCCCACCAATATTCGCAACGCCATCGTGGCTTATCTCAACCAGAATAACGACGTTCGCGGTGTGTTAACGCTGGGCGCGCTGTCGGCAGATCCAATGATTCGCGCCATGCGCGAGCAGGGTGCTACCGACACATTCACTTTGGGTACCTTTGATCTCTCGCCAGGCATTTTAGCAGCGCTGGATGCGGGCGACCTGGATTTCGCAATCGACCAGCAGCAGTACATGCAGGGTTACTTGCCCGTGATGTTCCTGGATCAGTTCGTTAAGAACGGTCTGTTACCCGCAGGGGATGTTGCCACCGGCCCGGGATTTGTCACTCAAGAAAACGCTGCGCAGGTTATTGAGCTGAGTAGTCAGGGCATCCGTTGATAACTACCTAACCGGAAAAGGCTCGGCGCTGCCGAGCCTTTGGAGTCGATCGCCATGAATTCCAATGAAACTAACCAACCTGTTGCACCAGCAGCGACTGAACAAGATGAGCGGATTCAGAAGGTCTCATTTTGGAAAAAAGCGCTCAATCGTCCTGAGCTTGGCGCACTAGCGGGTGCCGTGTTGGTGCTTGCCTTCTTTATCGCCGCTTCCAGCGGCACCGGGATGTTTACCCCCGCAGGTATTATCAATTTTCTTGAAGTCGCCGCTCAGCTCGGCATTATCGCCACGGCGGCTGCGCTACTGATGATTGGCGGCGAGTTTGATCTCTCGATTGGCTCGATGATTGGCTTGGCAGGCATCCTGATTGCTATCCCGGCAGTGGAGTATGGCTGGCCGCTATGGGCGGCTATTTTATTGGCGTTTGCCTGTGCAGGCCTGGTGGGCTGGATTAACGGTAATCTGGTCAATAAGACGGGGTTGCCTTCTTTTATCGTTACCCTGGGTTTTCTGTTTATCCTGCGTGGATTGGCTATCGGCACCAGTCGGTTATTGACCGGACGTACGCAGGTGGGTGGCGTACAAGAGCATATTCCTGGTGACTGGTTTGCGGCGCTATTCTCAGGTGAGGTGGCCACGGGTCTGTTCAGTTGGATGGCGGCCAATGGCTGGATGGCGACTAACTTTGCGGGCAATCCTGTCGTCTCGGGCATTCCGGTCTCTATCGTCTGGTGGTTAGGCTTAACCGCTGTGGCAACCTGGGTGTTGCTATGTACGCCTTACGGTAACTGGATTTTCGCCAGCGGCGGCGATGCTAACGCTGCGCGCAATTCGGGCGTCCCCGTTCAGCGTGTCAAGATTTCGCTTTTCATGTTTACCGCTTTCTCCGCCACCATCTTTGCTTGCATACAGGTCATGGATACCGGTTCCGCGGATACCATTCGCGGCTTATTAAAAGAGCTGGAGGCGATTATCGCGGTGGTCATTGGCGGCGCTTTGCTGACCGGCGGATATGGGTCGGCTATTGGCGCAGCCCTGGGTGCGTTGATCTTCGGTATGGTGCAAATGGGCATCTTCTATACCGGTGTTAACACTGACTGGTTCCAGGTCTTCCTGGGGGTGATGCTGCTGGTGGCCGTGCTGTTCAACAATTACATGCGCAAGAAAGCGATGGAGGCTAAGTAACATGTCTACACGTACTCCAATGATTGAAATGCGCAGTGTCAGCAAGCACTTCGGTAGCGTCATTGCGCTAAGCGATATCTCAATGCAGGTGTATTCCGGTGAGGTTATGTGTCTGCTTGGCGATAATGGCGCAGGCAAGTCGACGTTGATCAAAACTCTCTCGGGGGTTCATCAGCCGACCCACGGCGAGATGCTGCTGGATGGTGAACCCGCCCGCTTCAAGTCACCGGCTTACGCGCTAGACGCGGGTATCGCGACGGTTTTTCAGGACTTGGCGATGGTGCCATTGATGTCGATTACCCGGAACTTCTTTATGGGACGCGAGCCAACGGTAGGCTGGGGGCCTTTAAAGCGGATTGATTGGAAATATGCCGACCGGGTTGCCAAACAGGAGATGGCCAAGATCGGTATCGATGTGCGTGATCCAAGCCAGCCGGTGGGTACGCTTTCCGGTGGTGAACGCCAGTGTGTGGCCATTGCCCGCGCTGTCTACTTTGGCGCCAAAGTGCTGATTCTGGATGAGCCGACGTCAGCGCTTGGGGTTAAACAGGCCTCCGTCGTACTGCGCTACATTGCCAAAGCCCGCGCGGATGGCCTTGCGGTGATCTTTATTACCCATAACGTCCACCACGCCTACCCAGTGGCTGATGCTTTCACCCTATTGTCACGCGGCGGCAGCCTGGGCTCCTTCCGCAAAGAAGAGGTCAGCCGCGAAGAAGTGCTTAACATGATGGCCGGTGGCGCTGAGCTTGAAAGCCTGGATGCGGAGCTCGCGGAGTTCCAGCGGGACGATAAAGCCAAGAAGGCCAGTGTAGCCGGTCAAGGCACTCAGCCTGGGAGCGAAACAAACACCGGACAACCTTCACCACGTATTGCCGGCGGCTTTTAAGGAGTCATGATGAATAAAATAACCTCATCGTCTCCTTTCACATTGGCTGTATGCGCTGAAATGGTCTTCCGTGATTTGCCCATGCTGGAGCGCATTCAACGTATTAACGAACTGGGGTTTCAGGTCGAGATTTGGGACTGGACCAAGCACGACATTGAGGCACTGGCCACAAGTGGGGCAAGGTTTTCATCCATGACGGGCTATGTCACCGGCACTCTGGCGGATGCAGCCGGGGCCGATGAAATGCTACGCACTGCCGCTGAGTCGGTGGAGGTCGCCAAACGCCTTGGCATTCCGCGCCTTAACTTACATGGCACGGGGTTGGATGGTGAAGGATTGCCCGTACAACCTTGCCAACAGATGACCGGCGCTATGTGGCTCAAAGCTCGCGACACGCTCAACCGGCTGGCGGATCTCGGCGAGCAGCATGGCGTCACCTTTGTGCTTGAAAACCTTAATACCGAGGTTGACCACCCCAGTGTGCCGTTTGCTCGCTTGGAAGATGTGCTGGCGCTTGTAGAAAGTGTTGATCGGCCGGGTTTGCGCATTATGTTGGACATTTATCACGCCCAAATTGGTGAAGGTAATCTGACCGAATGGATGCGCAGATGTGGGCCGTACATTGGTGAAGTGCAGGTGGCGGATGTGCCTGGGCGCTGTGAGCCAGGGACTGGCGAAATCAACTATCCGGCTATCGCCAAAGCGCTGAGCGAGATGGGGTACCGCGGCACAGTGGGGCTGGAAGGCTGGGCCTCTGGCGACGACGATCTCGCCCTCGATCGATTTCGTGCTGCCTTTGAGCTGTAGATAGGCCAGCCCCAGGACGCTTTTACGCCCAGAGTCATCTTTTGCCCGATACCACGAATTTGTGACGTGGGGAGATCTTTATGCTGAATAATAATAGTCAACACCGACCGCTTGACCTGATTTGCTTAGGGCGTGTAGCGGTTGATCTTTACGCTGAACAGATTGGTAGCCGCTTAGAAGATGTTGCCAGCTTCGCTAAGTATTTGGGCGGTAGCTCCGGCAATATGGCCTACGGCACTGCGCGGTTAGGGTTGAAATCGGCCATGCTCTCGCGGGTGGGCGATGAGCAGATGGGCAACTTTGTGCGTGAAGAACTGGAGCGGGTAGGCGTAGATACAAGCGCGCTACAAACCGACCCAGAACGCCATACCGGTTTGGTACTGCTAGCGTTAAAAGACCGCGAGAGCTTCCCTCTGCTGTTTTACCGCCACGACTGCGCTGATATGGCCATTGACGCTGATGACATCGACCCTAAGTTCATAGCCCGTTCAAAAGCCTTGGCGATTACCGGTACGCATCTTTCTACTGATACTACTCGCCGGGCGTGTCGCAAGGCGCTGGACGCGGCCTCCCATCATGGCGTTAAGCGGGTGCTGGATATCGACTACCGGCCGGTGTTGTGGGGACTGACCAACCCTGGCGATGGCGAAACCCGCTTTATCGCCGATGACAAAGTGACTACCGATCTGCAGCGTTGGCTGCCGGATTTTGACCTGATCGTGGGTACCGAAGAGGAGTTCCATATTGCCGGGGGCAGCACGGACACCTTGGCGGCCCTGCGCGCAGTGCGCGAAGTTAGCAAAGCTACACTGGTATGCAAGCTGGGGCCGATGGGCTGTGTGGTGTTTGAAGGCGCTATTCCTGAGCGCATTGAAGACGGTATTTTGGTCAAAGGCGTCCAGGTTGAGGTGCTCAATGTGCTGGGTGCCGGTGATGCCTTTATGAGCGGGCTGCTGCGTGGCTGGTTACGCGGCGAGCCTTGGCAAACCAGCGCTGCCTATGCCAACGCCTGTGGCGCGCTGGTGGTCTCCCGCCACGGCTGTGCCCCCGCCATGCCCACTGAAGACGAGTTATTTGATTACCTGGCGCGCCGCGACGAAGTACCCCGCCCAGATACCGATCAGCGCTTAAACCACTTACACCGTGTCACCACACGCGTACCGGCCCAATGGCCCGAAGTGCTGGGCCTGGCATTTGACCACCGCCGCCAGCTCACCGATATGGCCCGTGAAGAGTATGCCGACAGCGCTTGCCTGCCTAAGCTTAAAAAACTTCTCGTCACCGCCGCTGAAGAGGGCGCAAAGCTGGGCGGGATTGCCACCCCCGCGATTCTGGTAGATGACGTGCTGGGTCAGGACGCGCTCAACCAAGCCAGCGGCAAAGGCTGGTGGATTGGCCGTCCGGTGGAGCTGCCGGGCTCACGTCCGCTGCGCTTCCAACATGGCGATGATTTAGGTGCCTGCCTGCGCAACTGGCCTAGGGAGCAGATCATTAAATGCCTGGTCTTCTACCATCCTGACGACGAAATTGCGCTGCGTCTGGAGCAGGAGGAGCGTCTGCGTCAACTCTATCAGGCGGCCTGTGCGTATGGGCTAGAGTTGCTGATTGAAATCATTCCCCCTACAAACATGCCCAACGACGATAAGACGTTACCGCGAAGCCTTCAGCGCCTCTACAACCTGGGCATTCGCCCCGACTGGTGGAAGCTTCCCGCCATGTCAGATGCTGCCTGGCAGGCTGTGGGCGAGACCATTGAGCGGGAAGATGTCTACTGTCGTGGTGTCGTACTGCTTGGGCTAGACGCGCCTATGGACGATCTGAAGCGCGGCTTTCAAGCAGCGGTCAATCATGCCTGCTGCAAAGGTTTCACCGTTGGGCGAACGCTATTTGCCAGCGCCAGTCGTGACTGGCTAGCGGGGCGTATCGACGATGCCAGCTTGGTAGAGCGGGTCGCCCAAAACTATGCCGAACTGATAAAGGCGTGGCGGCAATTAAGGCAGGCGCAGCCGCAAGCGCTGGCCCACACAGAGGAGGCGTAAGATGAGCACTATTCGACTCACCATGGCCCAAGCGCTGGTCAAGTACCTTGCCGCCCAGCGTATTGAGATTGACGGCAAAGAGATCGCGCTATTCGAAGGCGTGTTTGCGATCTTTGGCCATGGCAACGTGGCGGGGTTAGGCGAAGCGCTCTACCACGTGCAAGACGCGCTGCCCACCTTTCGTGCCCATAACGAACAAACCATGGCCCACGCGGCCATTGCTTTTGCCAAAGCCAACGGCCGTCAGCGCTTAATGGCCGCCACCAGCTCGATTGGTCCAGGGGCAACCAATATGGTAACCGCTGCAGCGCTGGCCCATGCCAACCGTTTGCCGATCTTGCTGCTGCCGGGAGACACCTTTGCCACCCGCGAACCCGACCCGGTTCTGCAGCAGGTAGAACATTTCGGCGACCCGACCATTAGCGTCAACGACTGTTTTCGCCCGGTATCGCGCTACTTCGACCGTATCAGCCGCCCGGAACAACTGCTGACCAGCTTGCCTCAGGCGATGGCTACTCTGCTAGACCCTGAGCACTGCGGCCCGGCGATCCTGGCACTGCCCCAGGATGTGCAAACCTTTGCCTACGACTACCCGGAAGCCTTTTTTGCACCCAAGGTACATCGCATTCGCCGCCCGCCGCCGGAGGCTTATGAGTTACGCCAAGCAGTTGCTGCACTCAAGCAGGCTAAGCGCCCGCTGATCATTGCCGGGGGCGGCGTGCACTATGCCTCGGCCTGCGAAGAGTTGGCCGAGTTTGCCAAGGCAAGCGGCATTCCGGTAGCCGAAACCCAGGCGGGTAAAGGCGCGCTGGCCGACAACCACCCCTGTGCGGTGGGTGCCATTGGCGTCACCGGCAGCGCCGCCGCTAATCAACTGGCGGAGCAGGCCGATGTTATTTTGGCGGTGGGCACGCGGCTGCAAGACTTTACCACCGGCTCCCGTGCACTGTTTGAAGGTAGCGATAAAATACTGATTGCCCTCAACGTTGGCCGTTTCGATAGCTTGAAGCATCAAGCGCTGCCGCTCACCTGCGATGCCTTGATTGGCTTGGGTGAACTTGATGAAGCGCTAGGCAAATGGCGCGGTAGCGATGAATGGCGCGAACAAACCGGAACGCTCAAGCGCGAATGGGCCGAGGCAGTACATCGCGTAACCGCCAATCAAGGGCTGGCGCTCCCCACCGACGCTCAGGTGATCGGCGCGGTCAACCGGCAGGCCGCTGATGACACCACCGTGATATGTGCCGCCGGTGGTTTACCTGGCGAACTGCATAAACTTTGGCAGTGTTCTGGGCCAGGTAGTTACCACGTCGAGTATGGTTTCTCCTGCATGGGCTATGAAATTGCCGGCGGGCTGGGCGTCAAGATGGCCAAGCCCGAGCGCGAAGTGGTGGTGATGGTCGGCGACGGCAGCTACCTGATGCACAACTCGGAGCTGGCGACGTCAGTGATGCTGGGCCACAAGCTGATTGTGGTGGTGTTGGATAACCGCGGCTATGGCTGTATCAACCGCCTGCAGCACGCCACCGGCGGCGCGGGGTTTAACAACCTACTGCAGGATTGCCGCACGGTCGAGGCGGGCGCTCCAAAAACCGATTTTGCCGCCCACGCCAAAGCACTAGGCTGTGAGTCTGAATCGGTGATTGGCATTGCCGAACTGGAGCAAGCGCTGGTGCGCGCTCGTAGCGCCACTTCGACCTATGTGATTGCTCTGGATACCGACCCATTACCCAGCACCCAGGAAGGCGGCGCCTGGTGGGAAGTGGCCGTGCCCGAGGTCTCCGAGCGTGAGCAGGTCAATACGGCCTATCAGGGCTATCGCGAGGCCAAGCAGCGCCAACGCCATTAATACCAACAAACACAATCACAAGGAATACGCTATGCCAACGGTCACTTTAGGCATCAACCCGCTCACCTGGACGAACGATGATTTGCCCAGCCTGGGCGGCGCAACCCCGCTGGAAACCTGCCTGCAAGAAGGGCGCGAAGCAGGCTTTAGCGGTTTTGAACTGGGTAATAAATTTCCCCGCACGCCGGACGCCTTGAATCAGGTGCTTAGCGCTCACGACTTAGCGCTTGTTTCAGGCTGGTACTCCGCACATCTGCTGGAGCGCAGCCCGGAAGAAGAGATTGAAGCCATTCAAGACCATATGAACCTGCTCAAGCAGTGTGGCGCCAAGGTCATGGTGCTGTGTGAAGTCACTCACTGCGTGCACGGCGATCAGGAGCGTCCGCTCTCCCAGCGTGCGCATCTTGCCGAGGATGAGTGGCAGCGTTTGCTCAAAGGCCTGGATGTGGTCGGCGACTACCTAAAATCCCAAGGTATTCAACTGGTCTATCACCACCATTTGGGCACGGTGATCGAAAGCCAGAACGACGTTGAACGTTTAATGGACAACACTGGCGAAGGTGTCGGTCTGCTGCTGGATTTTGGTCATCTATGCGGTGCCGGTGGTGATCCGCTCGCCATCGCCAAACGCTACAGCCAGCGTATCCACCATGTGCACTGCAAAGACCTGCGTTTCCCGGTGCTGGACGCAGTGCGCAACCGCGACAAAAGCTTTTTAAACGGCGTGCTGGACGGCCTGTTTACCGTACCGGGGGATGGCGATGTAGAGTTTCTTCCCGCCTTAACTCACCTGTGCGAGCAGGGCTATGAGGGTTGGTTGGTGGTGGAAGCTGAGCAAGACCCAGAAGTGGCGCATCCGCTGACTTATGCTCGCCTGGGTTGCCGCAACTTGCGTCAGCTTGCCGAGCAGGCGGGTTTTGACATTGCCGACTAAAACAGCGCCCGCCACGTATTTTCATCAGGAGTCCTCATGAAGACGCTATCCCACTATCTCAATGGCCAACATATCGCAGGTCGGAGCCAACGCACTTCGCCGGTTTACAACCCGGCCACCGGTGAACAGAGCGCCCAGGTTACGCTGGCCAGTGCCGGTGAGACCCGTGACGCAGTGCGCATCGCCGATGAGGCCTTTGTCGCCTGGTCAAAAACCTCGCCGCTGAAGCGCGCGCGTATTCTGTTTAAGTTCAAAGCGCTGGTTGAGGAGCACACCGATGAGCTGGCGCGGCTGATATCCAGCGAACACGGCAAGGTATTTTCTGACGCTAAAGGCGAAGTGACTCGCGGCCTGGAAGTGGTCGAGTTTGCCTGCGGCATTCCCCACCTGCAGAAAGGCGAGCACTCCATGAACGTCGGTACCGGCGTGGATAGCTACTCAATGATGCAGCCGCTGGGCGTGTGTGCGGGTATTTCGCCGTTTAATTTCCCGGCCATGGTGCCCATGTGGATGTTTCCCATCGCACTGGCCTGCGGCAACACCTTTGTGATGAAGCCTTCGGAAAAAGATCCCTCTACGCCGCTGCGCTTGGCCGAGTTGTTAAGCGAAGCGGGCCTGCCGGATGGCGTCTTCAACGTCGTTAATGGCGATAAAGAAGCGGTGGATGTGCTGCTCACCGATGAGCGTGTCCAGGCGGTAAGCTTTGTCGGCTCCACTCCCATCGCCGAATACATCTACGCCACGGCATCAAAACATGGCAAGCGCGTTCAAGCTCTAGGTGGGGCCAAAAACCATATGGTGATCATGCCCGATGCGGACCTCGACCAAGCCGTGGGTGCCCTGATGGGCGCAGCCTACGGCTCGGCAGGCGAGCGCTGCATGGCGATTTCTGTCGCGGTGCCTGTGGGCGAAGAGACCGCCAAACGCCTGCGCGAAAAGCTGGTGGCAGAACTGGAGAAATTAACCGTCGGCCCTGGTCTGGTCGATGGCCCGGATAACGATATGGGCCCGCTGATCACCCGCGAACACCGTGACAAAGTGGCGGGTTATATCCAAACCGGCGTCGATGAAGGCGCTGAGCTTGTTGTGGATGGTCGTCAGACAAGCATAGACGGCGCAGGTGATGGCTACTTTATTGGCGGGACACTGTTTGACCATGTGACGCCTAAGATGCGCATTCACTCAGAGGAGATTTTCGGCCCGGTATTGGCGATTGCCCGCGTGGAGAGCTTCGACGAAGCGGTGAGCATGATCAATGCCCACGAGTACGGCAACGGCACGGCGATCTTTACCCGCGATGGCGATGCTGCGCGCCAGTACTGCGAGCAAATCCAGGTCGGCATGGTGGGGGTTAATGTGCCGATCCCTGTGCCCATGGCGTTCCACAGTTTCGGCGGCTGGAAGCGCTCGCTGTTTGGCCCGCTGCATATGCACGGCCCCGACGGTGTACGTTTCTATACTCGCATGAAGACCATCACCCAGCGCTGGCCCAGCGGCATCCGCGAAGAGACCAATCACTTCACCATGCCGACGATGTAAACAGCCTGATAGCGGCTCACTAAACAACGCCGGGCCTAGTCCGGCGTCATTGTTTTGCAACAGGGATAATCACAATGAAAACCCTCAAGATTGGCTTAATCGGCACCGGCTTTATGGGTAAAGCCCATGCTATCGCCTTTAACGCAGCGTCCAGCGTTTTTGAACTACCCGCTAAACCTGTGCGCGAACTGTTGGCGGATGTCGACCTCGCCACAGCAGAAAGCCGGGCGCGTGCCTGGGGCTTTTCCCGCGCCACCGATGACTGGCAAGCCCTGGTGGCAGACAGTGACGTGGATGTGGTGGATATCTGCGCGCCCAATTTTCTGCATAAAGAGATGGCGCTGGCCGCCATTGCCGCGGGTAAGCATGTTTACGCTGAAAAGCCGCTGGCGCTAAGTAGTGCCGATGCCGACGAGATGGTCGCCGCGGCTGAAAAGGCGGGCGTCAAAACCTTGGTAGGCTTTAACTATATTCGCAATTCAGCCACCCAACTGGCCCGCCAGATTGTCGCCAGTGGTGAGATTGGCGAGCTGATTCATTTTCGTGGGAGACACAACGAGGATTATCTACTCGACCCACAAAAGCCCCACGACTGGCATACACAGCGGGCAACAGCGGGTGCCGGTGCGTTAGGCGATGTAGGGTCGCATATTCTTAATATGGCCGAGTTTTTAACCGGACAGCGTATTACCGAGGTATGCGGCCAGCTACAAACCGTCATCGTCTCGCGCCACAAGGCTGACGGTAGTGGTATGGCGGCAGTGGAAAACGACGATCAGGCTCAGGCCATGCTGCGCTTTGATCAGGGGTTAATTGGTAATATCGAAACTTCGCGGGTGGCAGCGGGGCGCAAAATGGGGTTGGCCTACACACTAACGGGCACAAAAGGCGCCATTGTGTTTGATCAGGAGCGCATGAGCGAGCTGCAGCTATATCGCCATAGCGATACCCTAGGAAGACGCGGCTTTACCACCTTGTTTACGGGCCCTGAACACCCCGATTATGCCGCTTTCAGCCCCGCGCCGGGGCATGGGTTGGGCTATAACGATCAGAAAATTATCGAGGTTAGGGATCTGGTCGAAGGCATCATCAACAACCGTCCTCTCTACCCCGATTTTCGCGAAGCCGCGCGGGTTAATCGGTTGATCGATGCCATCGAAAGGTCAGATCAGACGGGGCAGTGGGAGGAGGTGTTGTGACGATTATCTAGCCTATGTATTTATAAAATAATCAGCGTCGCGAGCCCCAAAAAGGATAAAAAGCCGACCATATCGGTAACGGTTGTCAAAATCACCGCGCCGGATAGCGCTGGGTCAATCTGAAATCTTTTCAATACCAGTGGAATCAACACGCCTGATCGGTTGGCAAGGCTCATATTGATAAAGATGGCCAGCGTTATTACTAACGTGATTAAAGGGTCTCCAAACCAAAGGTAGGAAATGAAACCGACCACGAGCGCCCATGCCAAGCCGTTGCTCATCCCTACCCACAGCTCTTTATTGTAAAGCCACTGTTTATTGTTACCCGCGAGCTAACCAATCACTTGGGCAAGACTTGGATAAAGTATGCTAACGGAGAGGTTTCTCCCTCGGCTTAAGCATCAGGCCTTGTTGTTAAAGACTACCTACCAAAGGCGTTATATTTTTCGCCCTTATCTGTACATTGAACCTTGCACTGACTGAGGCTTAGGCTACATTGAAGAGCAAAATTTCGGTTGGGTTTTTTTTTGCTTTGCAAATGATCAAAGTTATATATGCTGATTCAATTGATCATTTTCGGATGAGTCACTAACAGAATACTTTGTAGGTTGAGCTTATCCTTACTCGGATCATGGAATGCATGGAGTGGCGGCCGTGTTTTCACTGGTGAAGCTAAACAATCAAAACAGTACTTAAAGACGTTGGTAGCTGCGGCGGCTGTATTGACGTTAGCCAGCGAAAGGCCTTCGGAGAGATGTAAAAAAGTGATGAAGGCGAGCGAGGTCGCTAGATGAATAGATGGGTACATCGGAAATCCACTTAGATTTTGTGTTCTCTCACTGACCGTCAAATATGATTTTTCTCGCTTGGTACAAAATTATCGATAGATAAGTGCAGGAGGTGTCCGGCAGGTTGTTTGCCGTACCAGTGTCACGAAGCAGGTGGAAGGCTTGGGCGCTGACAAGGGCATCCTCTCTACAACCACTATGTCCTCATGGTGGCAATTAGCTATTGGGTTGAGAAGTTGCTTTTGAATCTTTTTCTAAATATCCCGTGTTTTTAGGAGAACAATATGAAAAATACTCTCGAGACAAGACAGGATGATCCAGAGGCGTTGGTTTCAAAATTTCCAGGCGCTGCTTTTGTCGATTTGCCGAGCATGGAAAGCCCTTTGACGACTCTAAGTCCTATAGATCAGCAGCGATTCCAGCATTTCGGTTGGGGGGCTTCTATTAACCCTCGTTTCCATACCCTCTTAGAGGCGATCAACTATCAAATAGCCACTCGGCCAAAGGCTGTTGCCGCCGAATATCAGGGACAGACGCTGACTTATAGTCAACTAGATGCGGCAGCAAACCAGTTGGCTTTAGTTCTAAGCAGCCATGGGGTGCAGCGGGGTGATGTAGTTTGCTTATATCTTCGCCGATCTTTTTCAATGTTAGTAGGGATCGTTGCGGCGATGCGAGTGGGGGCAGCCTATGTCCCTCAGCATTTAGGAGTAGCCCCGCCGGAGATGCTGAGCCATATTGCCAAGATCTCCGGCGCGAAAGTTATCCTAACGCTAAGTGCAATGGCTCCTAAAGTGGCCGCTCTCCAGCATCAACATCTCATCTTTATCGACAGCATGATTGACAGTCTGGCGCCGGACGTTACGTCACCGCGGTTTACTGGCACAGCCACTATGCCAGAAGAGGTGGCGATGATTTTATTTACCTCGGGTACCACCGGCGTGCCGAATGGAGTGCAGGTTACACACCGTAATCTGTGCAACATTTTACAGACTGCACCTGGCGACCTGGGGATGGGGCCTGGCATGAGGGTTGGGCAAGTCCTCTCGATTGCATTCGACATGGCTACATGGGAAGTTTTGGGGGCGTTGTCGAACGGTGCAACTCTGGTTATTCGGGGAAATTCGATTCAGGAGACTGCTGAATCGGTTGATGTGCTTATCGCGACTCCTTCCATTCTTGCTTCTCTGGACGCAGATCGCTGCCGTCAAGTCAAAGTTGTTGCAGTTGCTGGTGAGCCTTGTCCTAGGTCTCTAGCTGATAGATGGTCCTCTTTCTGCCGCTTCTATAACTCCTGTGGGCCAACCGAAACCACAATTATCAATACTGCGGAGGAGCATCGGTCTGAAAAACCAGTTCTGTCGATAGGGCGACCAACACCCAACAACACAATATATATATTAGATGAAAATCTTCATCCTCAACCGATAGGTATAAAGGGTGAAATATGGGCGGGTGGTGATTGCGTAACCATGGGGTACTTAGGCAATAAGCCCCTGACGAACGAGCGCTACCTTCCTGATCCCTTTCGTCCGGGCCACATGATGTTCCGTACTCGCGACCTGGGGCGGTGGACTGATGACGGAGAGCTAGAGCATTTTGGGCGTATCGATGATCAAGTGAAGGTGCGTGGCTTTCGGGTAGAGCTAGATGCTGTATCCAGTGTCTTGGAAGATGCTGAAGGTTGTCTGCAAGCGGCGACCCTAAAATATGATGACCGTACTTTGGTCAGTTTCGTCACGCCTGCATCGTCGGTTAATCTCAGTGCAGCGGTAGAAGCAGTGGCTGCAAAGCTTCCCTATTATTGTGTGCCGGCCGCTGTGCTGCCAATGGACACGTTTCCTCATACGTCGAGAGGTAAGCTCGATAAGAGGGCTCTGATGCAGATTGCGCAAGTACATTTTAAAAGGCTAAACGCGGAGCCCGCATAATGATAACTAAGATGACTAATATTCGACTGGTAGGTCAGAGCTGGCGTTACTATACCCGACACCCTGCGTTAATAGAGTATCGCAGGCTGATTATGATGGTTATGCTTATTAACTTAGTTATTTTTATCATGGGGTTACAGGGTGGATGGTGGTTGTCTGGAGAAAAGTATGCTCTTCAAAACATCGCTAATATGGCGCTTGCTAATGTAAGTGTGGGTATTCTGATACGGCAGCAGCGTGTAGTGAATGCGCTGTTTTGGTTGGTTACGCGGATTCCAACGTCGTGGCCGCTATGGATTCGCTGGCGTGCAGGGAAAGTGTTCCATTTTGGCGGACTGCACTATGGTGGCACTGTGGTGGGTACCACTTGGTTTGGCTTTTTGCTGTGGGGCGTGCTTCAGAACAAGCTGAGCGATAAATCTACTCTTTCGGATCTGACGCTGGGTATTAGCGTTGTCATGATCGGGCTAATGTTACTGATGATTGTGACGGCTATTGGTCCAGTTCGGGCAAAATTTCATAATAGTTTTGAAAAAATTCACCGATTTGTAGGATGGACTGTTTTAGGCCTCTTTTGGGCTCATAATGTGTCAATAATGCACGACATGGGTGAAAGCTTGATCCAGGCACCTTCTTTTTGGGTTCTTTGCCTGGTCACATTATCAGTCATCTCACCATGGCTTACACTGAAGCGGGTTGATGTAATAGTTTCAAAACCTTCGAATCATGTCGCGCTGGCGCATTTTGATTATGGTGACACGCCATTTCCAGGAAGCTCCAACGCTATTAGCCGAACCCCGTTTGGTGAATATCACTCTTTCGCAAATATCCCAACCCCGGGGCATAAGGGCTACAGGTTTGCAATAAGTCGCTCGGGCGATTGGACTGCTCGTTTCATTGACAGCCCTCCTCAGAAGGTCTGGGTCAAAGGTATAACGACTGCGGGAGTTGCGAGGATTGAGGTCTTGTTCAATCGTGTCGTATATGTTGGTACAGGATCTGGTATCGGCCCCATTTTGCCGCACCTTCTGGCCAGGGATGTGCCGTGCCGCTTGATCTGGTCAACTCGCTCTCCTCGCAAGACTTTTGGAGACACGCTGGTCGATGAGATTGAGGCTCATACGGAGAAGCCCTTGATCTGGAACACGGATGAGAGGGGTAAGCCCGACCTGTCAAAACTTGCTCTGCAAGCTGTGCGGGAGAGTGACGCTGAAGCTGTCATCGTGATCTCGAATCAGAAGCTAACGCGGCGAGTCGTGCATGACATGGAGACTTTAGGTATTCCAGCTTATGGTGCGATTTGGGACAGCTAACACATGTCAGCTTATGGCCGCAGGCTAAGTGGTGAAGGGGCGCGAATTTCGTATCTTGCCGATTCACGCAAAGCCAACATTTAATATTGCCAATCAAGCGCTCATAATTTTTATGTCTATTGAGCGTATTTGGGTTTTGCTTTCTCTGAAACTTAAGCTATCTTTAATGGTAGTCTCATTATGCAATTTCTGTTTTCTTGCAAAAAAATGATCAATATACTCCAAATGGATTCATTTGATCAGATGAGGCTGGCTTACAGCTCATTAACTTTGAGTTGGGTTTGTAACTTTTTAGAAATGCTTTAAAGGCTATGATGTCCTCTGTCTCCATCGGAGGCATAACATGAATAAAAGGAGAGTTGGTAATGTTTACATTTGATAAACCGAAGAAAGAGAACGCTGTTCCTCCTGCTGGCGGCGGCGGCGGTGGAGGTATTGATGTTGGCCAACTGAAGCAGGTCTTCGAAGAAGCTGCTCAAAAATCCATGGAAGTGAGCAAAGCCAAGACAGAGGGTAATACGGAGGTTGATACCGCCAAGTCGGCTCGTCCAAACAACTAAGGATTGCCATCATATCGGCCAGTGGCGGTGTTTGCCGCCGCTGGCTGTTGATAACGCTTTTGTAGTCTCAACGGTTTTATTTTCCTCTTGCCAGCCGCTGGAAGTGATTTGTAGCAGCAGGCAGGAGGTTTATTGATAGGTATTTGCTCATGGCCTCTTCTTTCACGACATCTATTGGTTCGTTATTCACTCCGTCCGCAGGTGTTTATTCGACGATTCAAGTGACTGGGGGTGTTCATCAGGGCGTAGCTGTGTCCTTGGAGCAAGCTGTATGCCGTATCGGCGCTGCGGAGCCGGCGGATGTGATGCTCTGTGATGAAGGGGTCGCTGCTGAGCATGTCATCCTGCGGTTTCACGCCCGGATGGTAGCGATTGAAGCAGTTGGTGGGGAGGTTGTCATTGGCGGCGAAACGCTGGCGCAAGGCACTGGGCGGCGCATCGACTTGCCTACGACTCTCGCTATGGGGGGCGCCCAGTTGCGGCTCTCGCGTCCTGAGACCTCTTTGTCGCCCGCCTTGCAATCGGCTTACGAGGCAGTTGAGTCAGCATTGCGCGCCACCCGTGACTCGCTGCCGCATAAGCTGTTGTCGCGAAGACGCCATTCTTCCGGGGGGGAGCGAGTTGGACGTGGAGTCGTGTTAACTGCGTTTTGCACAATTATCGGTATCGCTGGCGTTTATCAGTTAGTGGGCGTTGACGAGGCGGGCGCTAATATTTCTGCCGAAGCTCTACATTCGACCGCTACTTTATATCCTCAAGGGGTAGAGGCGGCACTGGCAAGCGATCAGCACGAAACGCCTGCGGAGGCCTTGGAGCGTCGATTGAAACAGGCTGGTCTTGATGGGCTGCAGGTGAGCGATGCCGGCAACCACCTGGTAGTGTCGGGTGAATTCGCGCCCGAGCGGCATGAGGATTGGCAGGGAGTGCAGCGCTGGTTCGATCAGCGCTACGGCAGCAGCCAAGTATTGGTCAGTAATGCCAAATTGAGCCTGATTGCTGACCAGCCAGCTTTTCGTTTCCAGGCTGTTTGGCTGGGTGATAACCCTTATGTCATTGGTGCCAAAGGAGAAAGGTTGTACACGGGGGCATCTTTGCCGGAAGGCTGGGTGCTTGCCGCTATCGGCGACGAAAGGGTTACCTTGCGCCGTGGCGACGAACAGTTTTTTCTGACGCTGTAGGACGAGTTAATGAGAATTGCGCCTGATCGCGCTAACGTCACCGGAAACCCTCGGCTTGATGGGCCTGTAGAGACGAAGGCGCGTCATGGTGATATCAATGCTGACAGACCCGTTGGTTCGGGATTCCAAGCTGGCTTTGATCGCGCGTTGGATAATACTCGGGTGCGACGCGAGGGAGATGACTCTTTAATTAGTCGCGTGGAGCGAGAATCGACGCCCGCAATCGTGGGGGCATCCCTTTACAGCGGTGAGCGGAGCATTGAGTTGCTGCAACACGTAGTGGATAACATCTTGCCCAGGCTTGAGGCTGAAGGCGATGCTACCGAGCTTGCCTCCCAGTTGATTTATGAAGAGATTGCCTTGCGTCAGGAATGGGAGGCGCGACGCGCCGAGGAGATTGCGACGTGACTGACGACAGTGACCGCCACGCCGCCGAATTGTTACATATGCTAGGGCACTTGTACGTGAAAAGCGGTGAACGTAAGCGTGGGCTGGTGCTATTGCTGCTTGCCTCGCACATAGTGCCAGCCCATACCGGTATCCTTCACACCCTTATCCAAGCTTTTATCGTTAACGGCGATGTGCCGCGTGCGCTGAATGCAATCGAACGTCTTGAATACGTGGAAGGGCATACGCCGATTCTGTCGCTGCTGCAGAGTCGGGCACTGTGGGTCGATGGTAGGCACGATGATGCGCGGCGGTGCTTTCAAGACTATCAACAGCGCCGGGAGGATGGATGAACGGTCTGTTAACTCGACTTAATGTCATCGCGCAACGTGCAGCGCAGCGCAGCGATGTAGTGATCGCCAGCTTTATCGTGCTGGCAGTCGTCATGATGATTATTCCGCTGCCTACCGCCCTGGTGGATGCACTAATCGGTATCAATATTGGTTTTAGTCTGCTGATCCTGATCGTCGCGTTCTATATCTCTCACCCTGTCGACTATTCGTCGCTGCCGCCGATTATTCTTTTGGCGACGCTGTTTCGTTTGGCACTATCGATTAGTACCACGCGCCTTATTCTGCTAGAGGGATATGCTGGTCAGATGGTGTCGGCCTTCGGTAATTTCGTCATTGCTGGCGAAGTAGTAATAGGCCTCGTGGTTTTCATGATTATAACAATCGCCCAGTTCTTGGTGATTACTAAAGGCGCCGAACGGGTCGCTGAAGTAGCTGCTCGCTTCATACTAGATGCGATGCCGGGGAAGCAGATGAGCATTGATAATGATCTGCGTAACGGTGACATCGACGCGGGAGAAGCGCGCACTCGTCGTCAGCGCTTGGAGCGTGAAAGTCAGTTGTATGGCTCTATGGATGGTGCCATGAAGTTCGTTAAGGGTGACGCCATCGCGAATTTGGTGATTCTATGCGTCAACTTGGTCGGAGGCCTGCTGATAGGCATGCTCAAACGTGACATGGCATTTGGTGAGGCCGTGAACACTTATTCGCTGTTGACTGTCGGCGATGGGCTCATTGCCCAGATCCCTGCGCTGCTCATCGCGGTCGGCGCGGGCACTGTGGTGACGCGGGTTAATTCTGATCAGGCTGGTGATCTCGGCAGTGAGATCATCGCGCAGTTGGGCAATAACGCGCGGGCGTTGGAATTAACTGCCGTTGTCCTCTTTTTTGCCGCCTTTATTCCCGGATTCGCCACTACCGTGTTTTTGGTACTGGCCGCCGGCCTTGGTTTGGCTGCATGGTACGTTCGGCGCCAAGCTAGGCTTGATGAGAGCGACGTAGAAGAGGCTGTTGAAGTGGTGAGTAACGCCGATGGAGCGGCATCAGCGGCTGCAACATCTGAGGCCACAATGCCGGGGCCACCAGCAGAAGAGGCGTTGTCGACAGCAGGGTGTCGATTGGTGGTCTCTCTGAATGCTGCCCTGGGAGAGGTTTTGTCCCTTGATGAGCTGCGTGGCTTGTTGAACGCTACGAGACAGCGTGTGGGACTGGAACTTGGCATCGAGATGCCAGATATCGGTGTACGCGTGGTGCCGACAATGCAGGCGGGACACATTAGCATAGAGCTCGATGAAGTGCCGGTTTGGGAAGGCGACATTCCGGCTGGGCGAGTATTACTTGACGACGACCCTATTCATTTAGAGTTACTGGATGTCGAGTGCCATGAGCATCCGCCGCTAAGTGGTCGTGCGCCGGGCCTCTGGGTGGACGACAGTGAGCTAGCGCGCCTTGAAGAGTCGGGCATTGGTTACCGGAAGGTCGAGCGAGTGCTGTGTGACTGCCTGGAGCGAGTGTTAGGTCGCTATGCCGGAGAGTTTATCGGTATTCAGGAGACTCGAGCTTTGTTGTCACGGATGGAACAGGACTATTCGGAGCTTGTTGGCGAAGCGATAAGGGTCGTGTCGTTGCAAAAGATGGCTGACGTGCTACGACGCCTAGTGGAAGAGGGTGTGCCCGTACGAGCTCTGCGTACTATCCTTGAAGCGATGGTGACATGGGGAGGGCAGGAGCAGAGCGTAGTACGCTTGGTGGAGCGGATTCGTGCTGCGCTTGCACGCCAGATATGCTATCGCTACGCGCGCGCTGACAGGGTTCTACCGGCCTGGGTAATTACACGCCAGTTTGAGGAGGTGGTTCGGACTTCGCTGCGCAGTTCTGGTAGCGGCGCCCGCAACGGTGGTTTGCCGATACGCTTGTCGCGTTCACTGAACGGTTGGTTCCAACAACGGTTAGGCGAGCTGGATGCAGATGTTGCTCCGGTAATCATTGCCTCCAGCGATATCCGTCCGGTGCTACAACAATGGGCCAAACGCTACCAACTGGATCTGCCGGTCATTGCCTGGCAAGAGGTCGCCTCGGAATTCAATCTGCAAGTGCTGGCGCAGGTAAAAATACCGGCACTATCTCCACGCGATGCCGATCAAAAGGCTGACACCTCGGAAGAGTAAAAGATCGCCATAACAAAATATTTCAGCATGGAGTCAACCTGTGAAGGCAACATTGTGCATGACACGGCTCGGTTTTAGAGCGATGACAGAAGATATTGATCGACGTGTGATGGCGCGAGTTCTGACGCCTCTCATATTGCTGTTGACGATGATGATGGGTCATGCCCATGCGCAGTCTGGCGAGCGTAGCCTCAGCCTGGAAACAGGGCAAGGGCGAATCCTACGTTTCAACCAGGATGTGTCGTCGGTGTTTGTTGCCAACCCGGAGGTTGCCGATGTTCAGGTGGTATCGCCGGGTGTTCTTTATTTATTCGGCAAGCAGTATGGGGATACCAACCTCATTGCGCTTGGCCCCGATGACAGTACCGAAGCCTCCATGCGCCTAGTGGTCAGTGATGGCGACCAGGGGGCTAATCAAGCGTTACGCGCTGCCGATGCTGGCACTCCCATCCATCTACGGATGGCTGGCAATCAGTTGGTGGCCGAAGGACAAAATCAGAGTGTCAAAGGCGCCCTTGTCACTCAAGCCATACTTGACCGCCAAGCGCCAAGAGAGGGCGCGGCGCTTAATAACTCTACTTACGAAGGCGCCACTCAAATTAATCTGCGCGTGCGTTTCGCCGAGGTGGCCCGTGAGGAGTTGTTGGAGTATGGCATCAGTTGGAGTGCCCTGATCAACAACGGCTCGCTCTCGGTGGGTGTCTTGCCGGGCTCTATAGCTGGCAATGCGTTTGGCACCGTGGGTAGCGGCGTCGATGGCGTTGATGGTCTACTCCAAGCTCTGCAGAGGAATAATCTGCTGCAGATCCTGGCGGAGCCCAACATCACTGCTGTTACCGGCGAAACCGCTAGTTTTCTTGCTGGAGGGGAAATTCCCATTCCGGTACCGGTTGGCAATGATTTGGTCGGAATTGAGTATAAGCAGTTCGGCGTATCGCTAATGTTTACGCCAGTCCTATTGCCTAACGAACGTATATCGTTGGAGGTACGGCCTGAGGTCAGCAGCTTGACCAGCAGCGGTGTTGAGATCGGTGGCATCAGCGTGCCAGGGCTGCAGGTGCGCAGAGCGGATACCGTGGTTGAAGTAGGAAGTGGTCAGACCTTTGCTATCGCAGGATTATTCCAGCGCGATGCCTCCAATGCCATTGAGCGGGTGCCAGTGTTGGGTGACCTGCCGATTCTAGGCAACCTGTTTCGCTCTCGTCGTTTTCAGCGCAGTGAAACCGAGCTCGTTATTCTGATTACTCCCTATATTGTCGAGCCAGTGGCACAACCATTGCGTACGCCGTTGGCTCAAGGGCGGGCTAATAACGGCCACTTGCAGGTTGATGGTGAGGCCCTTCCCAGGCAAACGGTACGGGACGATCCCTTCGGCTTCTATCTACAATAAGAGCGAGGAACACGTGATGATAACGACAAAGCCTAAGGCTATTGGGCGACTAGTGCCTCTGCTGTTGTTGCTAGGAGGGTGTTCTTCATCGATGGGGCCGATGTCTTGGGATACGGGCTACCATGCGACCGGCGTGGACGATACCACCGAGCAAGGGTTGTTGCTTGCTCCTCATCTCTGTCATTTACCAGCCGCAAAAACTGGGATTGTGACCCTACCCCCAGGATGTGCGAACGATCTCAACTTACAGTACATGGTTGAACGGCCGCAGGATTTACTGCATGGACGAGACATGGGGCCGCCGAGCGCGGAGCCATTGGCACGAGCAGCTCGAGAGCGGCTCTCTAATCGTGAGCACAGCCAGCGGCGGCGACAACGGCTGGAGGAAAAGGTAAGGGGGGGGGGCAGCTATGCCACAACAAGCGACATGTAGCTGCCGCCTCATTAATATCCGGCTAGCCCAATGGCTCGAGCCCGTTCGCCAGTGTCGGGCAAGGCGCGAATTTGCTGGGCTTGTTCGATTAGTGATTGGCGCTGTGATGCTGGCATATCGGGAATCTCAATTGTTTCAGCCTGTTGGGTATCGCCAGCTAGTATCAGTATCAGGATCAGGCTATGGAAGTGGCGATCCTCGGCCAGAGGGGAGGACGCGACATTGCGTATTTGGGCTACTGCCGCATCGTGCTGTCCGGCCAGGGACTGGGCTAGCGCCAAGTTGGTCTGTGAGTCCAGGACATCTGGCGAAAGGTCTGCTGCTCTCGAAAAGGAAGAGACTGCGGTGTCCTTGCCCAGTAAAGCCTGAGCGGCACCCAATCGGCTCCAGGCTGTCGGCGTGTCAAGTGCCGGCGCTGCTTGGCGTAGGTTGCGCAACGCACTTTCGACCTTATCGAGCCGAAGTTGGGTCGATCCGAGGCCGAGTAGAGCCGTTGGCGTGTCGATGTTCTTTTCCAGTGCGGCTCGATACGAATGCAGTGCTCCCTGCAGATCGCCGCTAGCGAGTCGCGCGTCGCCAAGCCGGACGTTGATGTTGACGTCTTCATTCGATAGCTCGGCAGCGCGTTCATAGAGGGTGGTGGCGGTGGCGTAGTCACCTTGGGCAGCGATGTCATCGGCCAAAGACAATAATCGAGTCTCTTCGGCCTGCTCGGTCGTGGTCGCGCAGGCAACTAGCAACGAGCAGGACAACAGGATGGGAAGGCGTATGCAGTATCGCATCGACATTAGACGCTCCATAGTACGCCTGATGGCGTGTGGTAGAAAAAAAGTAAGTGTTCTATGTTTAAGAGTATTGAGCCACCGAACCTGTAGCTCGTCAACTGGCGTTGAGGTAGCGTGATGTGCAGGCTTTGTATACGTTTCAGGCAGGTTAAAAAGTCTACCAAGTGTCGGCTATCACCTATATTGACATGCATTAAAGGTGGGCATTTGATGGTTTACGTCATGCTGCTTTCGGGCCCCATGATGCTGCTATGCCCTGGCGTAACATGGGCAACTGATGAATCGAATCGGGCCGCTGAATGGATGGAGCGCGAGTATCACTATCTGATTGTCGAGCAAGACGTTCAAGACGTGTTGAAAGAGTTTGGCAGGAATCTCGCGCTTCCTATGGAGGTTTCTCCGCGAGTTGAAGGCGACGTTCGTGGGGATATAAGGGCTGAGACTGCCAGGGGGTTTCTCGAACAGGTGTGTGCCGCCAATGACCTCGCGTGGTTTTTCGATGGTGGTGTGTTGCATGTTGCTAAACGGGAAGAAATGACACATCAATCCTTTGAGCTGACTGACATTGATAGCCAGCGCCTGATGGCGGATATCGAAGGTTCTAGTGTTGGTGACCCTATGCGATCCAGGCTTGTGGACGGTGGTGAAACGCTACAAATATGGGGTATGAATGCCTGGGTTGATGATGTAGCGCGGCGCGTCGAGCGCTTACGTCAGCCGGCGCCGAGCAACGGTGGTGGAGTGACGGTATTTCGAGGCAGTATTACGACCCAGACTGCCGAATGATGAGCAACCCGCATGGGAGGAAGTAGATATGGCAACGATAGATGGAGTGAATGCCCCGAATGGCAATGAGGCACTAGGGCTCGATCAGCAACAGAACTTTGATCAGGCTGTTGAAAATGCCCAGGTCAACGAGATTGTCGGTGAGGCCGTGGTCTCATTAGCTATGTCACAGCTGATGGACTATGCAAGCGACATGCTTAAAGAAGAAGGCTGAGCGAGGGGCCGATAATTCGGTCAACAATACCAGCGAAGGAGCCTAGATTATGATTCCTACAACGACGATAGGCGCTGCCCCTCCCCCCGGTGGGGGGGGCACAGAGGCGCTGGCGGCGCAGAACCTGTTCGAACACATGGCGCAGCAATCCGGAGTGACGCTACAGGCAACCACCCCAGCTGAGTTGGGCTCCAGCATTTTAAATTCACTGGAGGGTCCTCTCGACAAGGTGCAGAATTTCTCCAACAGACTGCAGGACAGTGATGTACTGCGCTCCTCTGGCGGGGAAGGTGTGGCGGGAGAAAGGGCTGTAGGGGTGGAGGACATGCAGTTTGACCGCATGCTTGAATCATTCTCCACCATGTTTGACCACGCGACCTTGACGAAGCTGATGTCGTCTTGTGCTTCTCAGATGTCCGGCGCTTGCCAAACCTTGTTACGAGGACAGTGACACTTGCTTTCCAAACAACGGATGACGGGACCCTGGTTGAATGCCGTGCGGCTTCTGGCGGTCGTGGCTATGTCGCTTTTGCTTCAGGCATGTGACACGGAGCTCTACACCAACCTCAGTGAGCGTGAAGCCAATGTGATGGTGGCGAGTCTGGCACGGCATGGTATACCGGCGAATCGAGTGGTTCAGAAGGAGGGGGGGATGACTGTCACCGTCGACGAGGACCTTTTTTCGGAGGCAATTAGCGTTCTTGATCGTCTGGGACTGCCGGGGCAGACGTTTTCCAATCTGAATGAGGTCTTCGAAAGCAATAGTCTGGTGTCCTCGCCGGTACAGGAGCGCGCGAAGATGATCTATGCCCTCAGCGAAGAGCTCTCCCATACGGTATCGCAAATCGATGGAGTGCTCTCGGCTCGAGTGCATGTAGTCCTATCCGACAACGATCTGCTGGAAAAGAACAGTACGCCCTCGTCGGCTTCGGTTTTTATCCGCCATTCCCCTGCTCTCGATATCGGCCCCATGATCCCTAGGATCAAGACACTGGTTGCCAATGGCATCTCGGGTCTTGGTTATGAAAGTGTCTCGGTGGTTCCGGTCGCCGCGGTCATACTTGAGGTGCCGGTCGGAGAGGCACAGGCTCCCTTGCGCTCGTTTCTTGGCATCGCCATGCCGACCACTAGTGTGACACGCGCTGCTTGGCTCTTCAGCATATTGCTGACGCTTGTCCTAGGCTTGGCAGGTGCTTTAGGTTGGTTGCTCTGGCGAAAGCGGCAACGTGGCACTTATGAGCTGGAGGAAACGCCGCCATGATGCCTGATAGTGCGCATTTTGACCCTTGGCAAGCGTTTATAGAGGAGCCGACACAATATGTCGCTCTGGAATGGTTATGCGCCGAACTGGAAAGCGTGGCCGACGATGCTACCCAGGCAGCCTTGGCTCGACACCCACGCTTCCAGCAGCGCCTGGGAGAGCGTTTAGTGCGCAGGCATGGCTTGTTGCCGCCCGAAGCGTTATCGGTGCCTGAGGCGAACGACTTGGTGCTATTCAAGTTGCCGCCCGACGCCGGTGAGGAACTGGCGCGCTATTGCGGCATGATCTGCCACGCCAGGGCGTTTATACACGAAATTCGCGCCACTCGCGTCGTCGAACTTAAGCAGCGTTTCGGTGAGTTGCCGTACAGGGCTGCGTTGAGCAATCGCGACGTGGCGCTTCACTGTCATAAGTATGCTGATGATGATGCGTTGGAGCATGCCGTGGCGCGCGATGGCTCCGGCTGTCTCGCCGCTTGGATGGCGAGGCAGCCGGCCGAACATACTGATTGGCTGCGCCTAGGCGTACTGGGAAGGTCTTGTCGAGCGGACGTCGAGCCCAGTGAAGAGGTGCACGAACATGGGCCTGACATCGTGCGTCGTGCATCGGCGTTCATGATTGATCACGGCGTGGAGGCAGTAGAGTGAACGAGCTACCGCCGTATCCGGGCAAAACTATCTTGAAGGCAGCGGAGGCCGCTGCTTGGATCGACGGTTACGCCTTTCTTGAACAAGTACGACGGCAAGCCGACGGCATCGCTGATGAGGCCCGCCGAGCGTCAGAGAAGGCCTACTTAGAGGGTTTTGAAGAAGGCCGGCGGGCTGGAGAGGCGCAGGCAGCCGCGCTGCTAGAGCAAACGACGCAACACGTAAAAACGTATCTGGCGGGGCTGGATCAATCGATGGCCGACCTTTGTTTGCAGATGGTGCGCCGTATACTGGGGGAATTTGATGATGCCGAGTTGATCGGGAATTGCGTGCGTCAGGCGCTTGACGAATACCGCCATGATATGGCGGTAACGGTGCGTGTTGCGCCGGAGCGGGTTGTTCAGGTTGAAGCGTTGCTTGCAGAGGGGGGGCGCCGCCTGGGTTGTCATGTGGAGGGTGATGCTCAACTTGATGCGAGGCAGTGTCTGCTGGTCAGCCCCGTGGCAGTGGTCGAGGTGGGCGTGGATGCACAGCTGAAGGTGCTGCGTGAGGCGCTGTTCGACCATGAAGCTGGGAGAGCGTGATGGAGCAGGGTCCTGACATCGACTTCGACGCCCTATTGCCGCGTCTCTCTGAACGCATCGCCCAGGCGGAATTAAGGCCGGTGCGTGGCCGGGTGCGACGTATCCTTGGTCAATTGGTGCATGCTAGCGTCGACGGTGCCGGCATCGGAGAGTTGTGTTATTTGCGTGACCCGCTTAGTGGTCGGCGCGTGCCCGCCGAGGTTATCGGGTTTGAGGCCGAAGACGCTATCTTGTCACCTATCGGCGACCTGTACGGGATGTCGACCCGAACCGAAGTGATCGTTACCGGTGCTCCGCAGAGTGTGCCCGTCGGTGAAGCTCTGCTTGGCCGTGTCATCAGCCCGCTCGGTGACTTCATCGACGGCGCGCCAAAGCCACCTCTTGACACCTTGAGTGAATACCCGGTTCATGCTGCGCCGCCTGCGCCGCTATCAAGACAGTTAATCAAACATCCGCTGGCTTTGGGGATTCGCGCCATCGACGGCCCGCTCACCGTTGCAAGAGGTCAGCGCATAGGGATCTTCGGCGAACCTGGAGTGGGCAAATCGTCGCTTATCTCCGCTATCGTGCGTGGTAGTGAAGCCGACGTCATTGTTTTGGGGTTGGTCGGTGAGCGGGGGCGTGAGGTGCGCGAGCTGCTGGAAGTACAGCTGGATGCCGAGGCTCGCCGACGCACGGTGTGCGTGGTGGCCACCTCGGATCGACCTGCCATAGAGCGTGTTCGGTCGGCGATGGTCGCCACCAGCGTGGCAGAGTATTTTCGTGACCAAGGGCGCGATGTCTTGTTGCTCGTCGATAGTATCACCCGCTTTGCTCGCGCTCAGCGCGAGATTGGTTTGGCCGCGGGAGAGCCGCCGACGCGTCGGGGCTTTCCGCCCTCGTTCTTTGCGGCCTTGCCGCGTTTACTAGAGCGCTCAGGGCCGGGCGCGCGCGGCAGCATCACCGCTTTGTACACTGTGCTAACCGAGGGTGACGGGACTCTCGACCCCGTGGCCGAAGAGACTCGGGCGATTCTCGACGGACATATCGTGTTGAGTGCCGATCTGGCCCGCCGCGATCACTTCCCCGCTATCGACGTGCTGGCCAGCCGCAGCCGTCTGATGGACGCTGTGGCCAGCACAGGCCATCGCCGTGACGCCGGTAGACTGCGAGACCTTCTAGCGCGTTATCAGGATGTCGAACTCTTGATCCAAGTGGGTGAATATCAACGGGGACAAGATGCCCTTACTGACGAGGCCGTGGACAAGCACGCCGTCATAGAGGCTTTCCTACGCCAGTCCAGCGATGAGATTGGTGGGCTTAAGGATACTCTGCAACGCATGAGCGAGATTGTGTCATGAACGAACGCCAACAACTTGAGAAGCTACGGGCTCTACGGGAGAGTCGCTTGCGCCGAGCTGAATATGCCCTGGCAGAGCAGAGGCGCCGCTGCCAAACCGATGCGGAGAACCTAGAGACGCTCGATACCACGCTCGCTGAGCAACGCCGTGCCTTTGATCGCCAGGAGGAGGCGTGGTTCAACTCCTCTGGAGAGAGTGTGCTATCGAAGACCGCGTTTGAGGACATGCGCCAAGGCATCAATGTGCATTATCGCCGTCAAGCAGTTCTGGAGGAGACCCGTCTTGAGGCCGAGCAGGAGCAGTCCCGACAATTGACCGAGCGTGACCGACTTGCCGCCGAGTGGGTACGCCGGATGCGGAGTGAACGTGCCCTGGGAAAGCTGGTGGCAAGGCGGCACGACGCTGAACGCTTCCGCGATGAAGCGCATGCCGAACTGGAAGCCGAGGATGCTGGCCCAAGAGGTGTGCGTTAATGGTGAGCGGAGAGGCGTTTCTTAACAGTAAAAAAAAGTTGGAAGAGGCTATCCCAGATAAACTGATTTCACCACGCTTGCCCCGCCTGCCGTCGGATGCCGTGACGATATTGAATGCTATGAGCCGTCCGCGGGTACCTCTAGCCCTGTCGCTAGGTGGGTATCCATTGGTGTGGTATCTGGAGCCTGGGGCATCTCCCGGCGTTGGCGCGATAACGATTGGAATCGTCCTGGGCGAGGAGTCGGCAAGGTTGACACTCGACTCTGCGGCGCTCGCAATGCTGGTTGCACCTCTATCATTACGTCGGCCATTGCAGGACTGCACGCCTGAAGTGCGCGCTTTATGGCTCGAATATGCGCTACTCGAATGGCTTATACCCTTAGAAACGCAACTAGGGCGCACGATTCGCTTTCATAGTGATGTTGTTGATAAGCCAGAAGATCTGCCAGTATGCCTCGCCCTGCGGTTAGAGAACGAAGAGCAGCGTGGCTGGCTCTCGCTGTCGCTATCCCCATCGTCTGCCCTAGCGCTACATCCCTTGCTTGATGCTCATTGTTCAGTGGCGCCCAAGGCGTGTTCGGCAGTGTCCTGGCCGCTACAGTGGGTTGCTGGATACCAGACGCTGAGCCTTGCCGAGCTGCGTGGCCTGAATCTGGGGGACGTGGTTATGCTCGACAGGCTTGGTCCAGAGACGGCGGAGATCGGTGGCACCCTAATGGCTGAAGCGGCCGCACATCGGGACGGTATGCAATTGCGGTCCCCGTTTCATGTTCTGACTCAAGGAGATTTCAATATGGCTCAACCCCCCGACGAGGCCCAGAAGGATGCCGGTGGCGCTCCGCCGACTCATTTGGATGAGTCAACACTGGATCGACTGCCGGTTCGATTGGTCTGTGAGTTTGGTCGACTCGAACTCTCGCTAGGCGAACTTCGCGAGCTTGATCGGGGCAGCGTTTTACCCCTGTCGCGTCCATCGGAAGAGGCCGTAGATTTGGTGGTCAACGGCAAGGCTATGGGGCGCGGACGCTTGGTGGAGGTCGGCGATGGATTGGGTGTGCAGATCGTGAGGCTGGCTATCGATGAATGAGTTTGAACCCGATTTGATCGGGATCATCGTTCTTGGCGCGTCTCTGGGCTTGCTGCCGCTGGCAGTCGTCACCATGACCTCTTTCCTCAAGATCTCCGTTGTACTGTTCCTTATTCGCAATGCGCTGGGGGTTCAGCAGACACCGCCGAACCTGTTGTTGTACGGCATTGCTTTGGTGTTGACAGTGTATATCACCACGCCACTGGTGGGGGATATGTTCTATCAGCTCGAGAACAGCTCAGCGGGCTTGAGCAGCATGGAAGAGATCCAGGCGACTGGCGAGGTTTTGCGCGAGCCGCTAAAGGAGTATCTGTCGAAGTATGCCAACGAGCGTGAGCGAGCCTTTTTTCTGGATGCCACCCAGAATATCTGGTCGGAGCAAGCGCGGGCGAATGTTAAAGATGACGACCTAGTGACGTTAATTCCTGCTTTCGTCACTTCAGAGCTGACGCGTGCTTTCGAGATAGGGTTTCTGATTTATATCCCGTTCTTGGTCGTCGACCTCATTGTCGCTAACGTTTTGATGGCGATGGGAATGGTGATGGTGGCACCTCCCTTGATTTCAGTACCCCTGAAGATCTTTCTGTTTGTCGCCGTCGACGGCTGGTCTCGGTTGATGCATGGGCTGATCCTCAGCTATGGGGGTTAGCGATGACAGAAGGTATCTTTCAGTCGCTAATGACCGACGCCTTGTGGACAGTGTTACTGCTATCGGCACCGGCGCTGGTGACGGCAATCGTGATCGGCTTTGGCATCGGCTTGTTCCAGGCGCTGACGCAGATCCAAGATCAGTCGCTACCGCAGTCGGTGAAGGTGATCGTGGTAATGCTGGTGCTGATTCTGTCGGGGCCTTTGCTAGTTGGGCAGCTTATCAATCTGACGGATCAAATATTGAATAATTTCGCGTCATGGACGCGCTAAGCCAATGTTCGTCGCCACAATAATGGAACCCTTCCTCAGGAGTGGTGATGGCGTACGATGAACTCACCCGCATATTGATCGAGCAGGTCTACCCTGTATTGGTGGCTGTCGCTATTGGTATGGCCCGGGCTACGGGCGTGATCTTGATCACACCCGTATTCAACCGCCTCGGTTTAACCGGTCTGATACGTGCCGCCGTCGCCCTAACCCTAACTATTCCTATGGTGCTGCCTATCCTCGAGGCATTGTCGACGCTGGGAGATGCAACGGCTTTCACTATCGCCGGTCTGCTCTTCAAAGAGTTGTTTATCGGTATGCTCCTCGGCATGGTGTTTGGCATTCCATTCTGGGCGGCAGAGGTAGCTGGCGAAGTGGCCGATCTGCAACGCGCCTCGACCATGGGGCAGTTGCTCGATCCGAGCGGCGCGACCCAGTCCAGTGTCACTAGCACGCTATTAGTGATCATGTTGGTGGCGCTGTTTTTCGGCAGCGGCGGCTTTCTGGTGTTGCTCGACGGTTTCTATAGCAGCTATTCACTATGGCCGGTGGAGGCTTTTATGCCCACGCTGGAGACCCGGACGGCCCTGGCAATGCTTGGCTTTCTGGATCAGGTGATGCGAGTCGGTATCCTGATGGTGGCACCATTGGTCATCGCTATGCTGGTTGCCGACCTGATGCTTGCCTACCTAGCGCGCATGGCGCCTACGCTCAATATGTTCATTTTGTCGCTACCGATCAAGAATCTGTTGTTCACCTTTCTGATGGTGCTCTATCTCGTCTTTTTGGTGCCACAGATGTTTGCCGAGTTGGGGATGTTGGATGATTACTATAGGCGCTTCGAGTCATTGGTCGGCTCCGTGCCCTAGCACCGCTTCTCTTGGGAGTTTGTAATGAGTGAGCAGCCAAGCGAGGAGAAATCCCTCCCCGCATCGGACAAAAAACTTCGCGATGCCCGCGAGAAGGGGCAAGTAGGTAAGAGTAGTGACATGGTCACTGCCGTAGTAATGCTTGGCTGCACCCTCTATCTACTTGTGAGTGCCGGGATGATTGAAGCTCGGGTACGTAGCCTTATTACCCTCACCACTCGGCTCTACCTAGCACCCTTTGACACCGCATGGCCACGCCTGGTGGCAGCGGGAGTCGAAGTTCTGGTGTACTCGATCCTGCCGCTGATTGTCATCACCGTTGTCGCCGCCGTCCTGACCAACATCCTCATCATGCGTGGCATGCTGTTCTCTGTTGAACCGATCAAACCAAAGTTCGAACACATTAACCCCGCCGCAGGGGTCAAGCGGATTTTCTCCGCGCGTGGGATGATCGAGTTCTTCAAGTCACTGCTAAAGATTGTCACACTCGGTGTCGCCTTCATCGTGGTGTGTCGGCTAGGTTTGCAAGCTTTAATGGAGTCGGCTCGCTGTGGTATGGGTTGCCTGGAAGGTATATTTCTGGCCCTGCTCAAGCCGTTGGTCATCACTGCCCTGGTTGTGTTTCTAGTGGTTGGATTGATCGACGTGAAGACGCAGAGCTGGCTGTTCCGCCGTGACCAGCGCATGACGCGCTCTGAGCAAAAGCGTGAGCGTAAAGATATAGAAGGCGATCCAGAAATCCGCAAGGCTCGTCAGCGGCAACGTCGCGATACCCATGGAGTCTCGACGCGTACTGGGGTAGAGCAGGCGTCGATCATGATTGGTGCCGAAGGTGACTGGTTGGTGGGTATCCGCTATGTGCGTGGCGAGACGCCGGTGCCCGTAGTGGTCTGCAGGGCGGCACCCGAAGATTCGGCCTCGCTGAGGCGCAAGGCCGAGGAACGTGGGCTGAAGGTTGTGGAAAACCGTGAGCTGGCCGGCCGTATAGGTCGGCGTGCCGGTAACGGCGAACCGGTCCCTGGCGATGTTTTTCAATCAGTAGCCGATATTTTGGTTGCAGCCAAGCTCATCTAGTAAGTTTTGTTCGGAGCCCTCCAACGATGTATGACTAGCCTGATAGCTGCGCTGACGCTGAACTCAGCAGATACGCCATTCAGAGAGGCTTAACACGTACAGCATATTGCATTTTCAAAAACCTTAGCTATGCTTAAATGCAAAGGCGTTCAAGTTTTAAATAAAAATGATCAACATACTCAATGATGACTCATTTGATCGAGTAAAAGGTAGCCATCGGTCACAGCACAGCGGCTTTGAGCGTATTAGCAAAGCACTGATTTCGTTTTTGCCACGAGTTATCTAGCAGATCGTGTTGCCTGCTGCTGCTCATCTCAATAAAATAATTTAGGACTCGGTAATATGTCTAC
>NZ_JBQDLQ010000011.1:0-62810 GCF_052095695.1 Halomonas sp. | reverse complement strand
AGTAGCAAATGGCAGGTGGATTTCGGCGCGGTAATCGGCAGCGTCTTCCTAAGCTTGAAGGTCGCGGTGAGCTACAGTCGTTAGAGCGTGAAGGGCCTTTCAAAGAGTGGCTGGGTATGCCGGACCTTTATCGTTACCACCTGGTAGTGGAGGGCGAGAAATACAGCTATCAAACCGAAGACGGAGAGGTTCCCGTTACCGTGGGCGATAAAGTGGTTTTCCGCTATAAAGAAACGAAAGGCGGCAATTGGATTGACCGCAATTCATTGGGTAAAGCGATTGATCCATCTGAATATCAGTAATTAACCGCATTTGTTGATGCTTTGGTCAGGAACTCTCTTGCACTAACGTCGTCTTAGTTGTTGAATGTCATGAAGCTGAAGATTGTCATGACAATGTAATAATCAGGCAACTGAAATGTCATAGGGCACAGCTATGCTGTGCCCTATTTAGTATGTATCAATAATAGGAGTGAACCATGGAGTTGAAAGATCTTAAGCAGTTTGTCGCTAGTCACGATAACTTCGAAATACGCGTGATTACCCATTCGGGTAGTCGTTTTTATCAAATTGAGTTAGAGGATGTTGAAGGCGAGCGCCATATGTTGATGCAGGGTAATAAGCCGATGCTGTTCCGTTCGTTAGATGACGTTTATATGGAGCTTCAGCGCGCCGCGATTCATCGTGCTTATTTAGTCCAGCTCGTGCCCCACGATGAAGTGATTGGTCGCGATACGCACTACAGCGAGCCGCTTACTTCGCGTATGCCGCTCGTCTTTTAACGCGTTTAAGTTACCTTGCTAAGCTTTAGATTGACGTTTTTCCCACCACTGCCCGATTCGTATTCGGCGACGGGCAAAAAACCGGTAACCCGCGTTCATTAGGCCGCGTATCCCCGGCAAGCACGATATCCACACTAGCCGCCGATAGCCCAATACTGCATACAGGGCACGGTTGGCATCCATTTCGATATACCACTTTCCCTGACCATCGCGTAAATGCAGTTGCCCCATCATGGCGGTGAATTCGCATCCGTGCGTTTGCGCGTTAAAATGCTCATCCTGAATATCCACTAATACGATGTAGCCTATGCGGCGATGCTTGGCTAGCCAGGCAATTTCTTGGCGGCAAATAGGGCAGTGGCCGTCGTGAAATAGAGTAACCGGAGGGCGGACCTGTAGCGGCGTAAAACGGTTCATAATGATTCGCCTATCGGTAGCTATTTGCAAAATAGTTATACAAGAAGTAATTGTGGTATAAGTTTATACCGACAGTATGCCGATAAGTGATAGAATTTGCGCGAGTCACTTGGCAATTAAGCCGCCATATTTTGTGTTTTTTATTTTTTAATGACCTTTTTTCAATTGTTTAGGTATTTTCGGGAGTAAATGTAATGACCGAAAGCGTCGTCAAGGATCAGCCTGGGGTAGGGCGTTTAGCGCACGCGTCCAGTGATCACCCGCCGGTGCCGCGTGCCAAAGTGGGTGTTGTGCTCGCGAATCTAGGTACGCCGGATGCCACTGACTATTGGTCCGTGCGTCGTTACTTAAATGAGTTTCTCTCTGACCAGCGCGTGGTCGACTATGCCCGCTGGAAATGGCAGCCGCTGCTTCAACTGATTGTTTTGACCAAGCGCCCATTTTCGTCGGGCAAAGCGTATCGTAGCATCTGGAATAACGAAAAAAATGAAAGCCCGCTACTGACTATAACTCGCGCGCAGAACGTGAAAATGACGGCGCGCTTAAAGGCGCTTTATGGGGATGATGTTGAAGTTGATTTCTGTATGCGCTATGGAAATCCTTCAACCCAAAGTGTGCTGACGCGCTTAAAAGAGAAAGGCTGCGAAAAAATCGTATTTTTCCCGCTGTATCCTCAATATGGCTCACCAACGACAGCATCAGCCAATGATCAGGCATTTCGCACGCTGATGAAGATGAAGTGGCAGCCTTATATCCGCACGGTGCCCGCGTATTTTGATCATCCTGCCTACCTGCAGGCGCTGGCTAGCTCTGTGCAAGAGGCATATGCTGGGCTGCCGACACGGCCAACCAAGCTGGTGGCTAGCTATCACGGGGTTCCTGAGCGCTACCTGGTACAAGGGGATCCTTATCACTGCCAGTGTCAGAAAACAACGCGGCTGCTGCGCGAGGCGCTCGGCTTCAGTAAAGAAGAAGTGGATACCGCCTTTCAATCGAAGTTTGGCCCCGAGAAGTGGCTGGGGCCGGCTACCGTTACGCACGTGGCTGAGTTGGCTCAACAGGGGCACAAGCATATCGCGATTATCTCACCCGCTTTCTCATCAGACTGTATTGAGACGCTGGAAGAGATAGAAGAAGAGATTCGCAATAGCTTTATGGCAGCAGGTGGTGAAACGTTTAGCTACATACCGTGCTTGAATGATCGCGACGATCATATAGAGGCACTGCTCGCCGTGATTAATAACGAATTGGCTGGATGGTTGCCCGCCCGCTGATTTTTTCTAAAGCGCAATAATAGCCGTAGCGAGGTTTACTTCGCTGCGGCTGTTTGCATTTAAGCGTTTGACTGGTCAGGCAAAACTGTCTGTTATAAGCTGTCTCACTTTGAGATCACTATTATTCAACGCTGGCGTTCCAGTCCAAAGGCAGGGTACCAATAGCCCTCGCGCCCGATCTAACGGTGGGGCGTTTCGTTATTTAGGAGATAATGCTAGATGCAACTTGCCGTATTAATGGGTTTTTTGCTAGCTGCATCGTCACCGTTGCTGCATCGATGGTTTGGTCAGCGCGCAAGCCTTGTGCTGGCGGTATTTCCAGCAGGACTGGCGGCGTGGTTAGCCCTTCAGGCCCCCTATGTGATTGACAATGGCAGCTTGCTACTCGAGTGGCAGTGGGTGCCATCACTAGATATTAGCCTTACGTTTTTGTTAGATGGCTTGTCGCTACTCTTCGGGCTATTGATTACCGTCATTGGTGCTTTCGTTCTAATTTATGCCGGCGGCTATTTGAAAGATCATCCTGATCTCGCGCGGTTTCATATCGCGTTGATCGCCTTTATGGTTTCCATGCTAGGGCTGGTATTGGCCGACGGCTTATTAACGCTGTTCATCTTTTGGGAGTTAACCAGTATTACCTCGTATTTGCTGATTGGTTTTAATCATGCCGATATTGAGGCTCGTAAGTCAGCGCGCCAGGGCTTATTTGTGACCGTCGCCGGCGGCTTGGCGTTAATGGCCGGCCTGATACTGCTGGGCATTGCTAGCGACAGCTGGTCGCTGTCAGAGATTCTCGGTGGCGATACAGATTTACGTGAGCATGCGCTTTATGCCCCTATGCTGATCTGCCTGCTGCTGGGCGCGTTCACTAAGTCAGCTCAGTTTCCGTTTCATTTTTGGCTACCCAATGCGATGGCTGCGCCAACGCCGGTTTCGGCTTACTTGCACTCAGCCACCATGGTGAAGGCGGGTATTTATCTGCTAGCGCGGTTATATCCAGAGCTGGGTGGCACGGCGTTATGGGTGGGGATTCTTTCCGTGGTCGGCGCGACCACGATGTTGACCGGTTCGTTCTTAGCTATTCAGCATACGAATATTAAAAAGTTATTAGCCTACTCAACGATTATGGCGCTGGGCACACTGACAATGCTGCTGGGTATTGGCGGTGACTATGCGATGACTGCTTTCGTTACGTTCCTTTTGGCGCACTCTTTGTATAAAGGGGCGTTATTTATGGTTGCCGGTATTCTGGATCACGAAACCGGCACCAAGGATGTCACGCACATGGGAGGTCTACGTTCAGTGATGCCTGTGACGGCGACGATTGCGCTGATTGCAGCGCTTTCGTTAGCTGGGGTACCGCCGTTAATTGGCTTTATAGGCAAGGAACTGAAGTTTGAGTCGGTACTCGGCGCCGACAGCTTCAACATGCTGCTGGTGATATTTGCCTTTATCGCCGCGATATTAACGATCGCAGTAGCCTTTATTATTGCGTTACGGCCTTTTTACGGCAAGCGCCATCAAACGCCGCTAGATCCTCATGAAGCGCCGCTCAGCATGCTAGCGGGGCCCACGCTTTTAGCCGCGGGGTCACTGTTACTTGGTTTATGGCCTGCGGCGTTGGGCGCCGATGCGCTGCTGAGTGCTGCCGCGAGCTCCATTTCTGGGCAAACTAGTGAAGTTTCGCTGTCGCTTTGGTATGGCGTAAACGTGGCATTGATAATGTCGATTATTAGCGTTGGTTTAGGCTTTTTGTTGTTTAAACGCTGGGACAGCGTACGCGCCAGGCTTTCTATACTGGCGCCGGTCATGCGCCATGGCCCTGAGGCCGGCTATGAAAGTGCGATGAACGGCATCGTACATTTCTCCGAATGGCAGACACGCATGCTGCAAAACGGCTATATGCGTAATTACATTCTGATTATGCTGATTACACTGATCGCTTTGATTAGTAACTCTATCTTGCTGCGACATTCGCCTGAGCTTGCCTTTGATCTAGACGTGCGCTTTCACGAAGCCGTGGTTGCGGGCTGTATGGTAATGGGGGCGTTGTTCGCGACCATTTCTCGATCTCGGCTTGGGGCGGTGGTGTCGGTAGGCGTGATGGGCTTCTCTATCGCGTTAATCTTTATTCTCTTTAGTGCGCCTGATCTTGCCATTACCCAGCTGCTGGTGGAAACCTTAACGGTGATTTTGCTGGTATTGGTATTGTTCCGGCTGCCGCGCTTTTCGAGTCTTTCTACCAGCCTTGAGCGTATCCGTGATGGTGCTGTCGCCGCCATGATGGGCATTTTGATCTGCCTGCTGATTATGACCTCATGGAGTATTCAGCAGTTTGAACCGATCTCGACATACATGATTGAGAACAGCGCTCCCTTGGCCTTCGGGCGCAATATCGTCAATGTCATCTTGGTCGATTACCGAGCGCTAGATACGCTAGGTGAGATGTTTGTATTGGCGCTTGCAGCCGTTGGCGTTATTGCCATGCTGAAGCTGCGTCATGATGAAGGTAATGAGAATAAACTGAGTGAAAGCAGCAAAGTAGCGGCTAAGGAGCCTAACGATGGTTAAGTCAGGCACCATTATTCTCAACACGGCAGCGCGGTTTTTAATGCCACTGCAGCTGATGTTCTCCGTTTTCTTATTACTCAGAGGACACGATGAGCCGGGCGGTGGTTTTATCGCAGGCCTTGTAGCAGCTGGGGCATTTACGCTTTATCTATTTGCTTTTGGCGTTAGCGCGACCAAGCAAGTGCTGCGTATGGTGGATCCCAGAGACCTCATTGGCATTGGTCTATTGCTGGGAATGATTTCCGTTGTGCCTGCCTGGTTTATGGGGCAACCGTTTCTAACCGCCCAGTGGTGGACTATTCCAATCATCGACTTTAAAGCCTCCACGCCGCTGATTTTTGATATCGGTGTGTATTTTGCGGTGCTGGGTTCGGTCACCGGTATGGTGATGACGCTAATGGAGGTCGACAAGGATGAACCTTGAGTTAACAGGAGGTCCAGCATGGAACCACTAATGGCGGTAGCCATAGGGCTGCTTTACGCGACGGCTATTTTCATGATGCTGCGTCGCTCTATCGTTAAGCTGGTGATTGGTTTAATGCTGCTTTCTAACGCGGCTAATTTGCTGATATTTACAACGGCGGGATTGACACGAGGCGCGCCGCCACTGATTCCTGAAGGCATGATGCAGCCGGTAGGCGGCGTTGCAGACCCCCTGCCTCAAGCGGTAGTGCTGACGGCTATCGTGATTGCCTTTGGCGTGCTTGCCTTTGCTGTGGTGTTGATTCGACGTGCCTATGAAGTTGTTAAGGCTGATGACCTCGATAAGATGAAGGATACCGATACGTGAGGCCTGAAGTTGCTCTTCCCGTCCTCTTGCCGCTGCTGTCAGGGGCAATCTCTTTGTTGTTCTGGCGTTCCCGCCCCATGCAGCGCTTTTTGGCAGTGGCCGGTAATGCTGCGCTGCTGATTGTTAGCCTGTGGTTGTTCATATCCACGCTCTCAGACGGCTATGTCACCATGCAAATGGGCAACTGGCCTGCGCCGTTTGGTATCACGCTCATTGCCGATATGCTGAGTGCCGTCATGGTACTGATGACCGCCGTCATTGGTTTGGCTATGGGGATCTATTCGCTGGCCACGACCGGCCGGGGTCATGAGAAATTTGGCTACTACCCTTTAATGCATCTGCTCTTAGCCGGCGTTATGGGGGCATTTTTAACCGGCGATATCTTTAACCTTTATGTGTGGTTTGAGGTGATGCTGGTGGCATCGTTTGCACTGCTGATTTTAGGCGGGGAGCGTGCGCAGATGGAGGGGGCGATTAAATATGTCACCTTGAATCTGCTGGCGTCGGTCATTTTCCTGACCGCCGTTGGGCTGCTTTATGGCATGGTGGGGACGCTCAACATGGCCGACATTGCGCTGCGTATGGGGGAGGCTGAGCACACGGGCATGGTCGAAGTGTTGGCCGTTATGTTTATGGTGGCCTTCGGCATTAAGGCAGCCGCCTTTCCATTGTTCTTTTGGCTACCTGCTTCTTATCACACGCCGCCTGTCGCCGTTTCAGCTCTGTTTGCCGGTCTGCTCACCAAGGTCGGCGTTTATGCACTGTTCCGTGTATTTACGCTAATGTTTGACCAGGCTATGGGCTATTTAC
This sequence comes from Halomonas sp., assembly GCF_052095695.1. Taxonomy (GTDB): domain Bacteria; phylum Pseudomonadota; class Gammaproteobacteria; order Pseudomonadales; family Halomonadaceae; genus Vreelandella. The sequence goes on along the minus strand of NZ_JBQDLQ010000011.1, from coordinate 56,167 downwards.
AAGACATTATGCTTTGGGGAGCGGTCTTTACGATGGTAACTGGGGTGTTGGGTGCGGCGGCCCAATATGAGTTCAGGCGTATTCTATCGTTTCATATTGTCAGCCAGATTGGCTATATGATCTTAGGGTTAGCGCTTTATACGCCCTTGGCGATAGCCGGTGGCGTGTTTGCCATCGTGCATAACATGGTGGTGAAAACGAACCTCTTCTTGATTAGCGGGATTACCCACCGTTTGCAGGGCACGTATCAACTCAAAAAAATGGGCGGCCTGTATCGGGAGCGCCCCTGGCTAGCCGTCGCCTTCTTTATTTCGGCTTTCTCTCTAGCGGGGATCCCGCCGCTGTCTGGTTTCTTTGCTAAATTTGTCATCGTGCGCGCAGGCCTCGAAGCTGAAGCCTATGTCGTCACCGGTATTGCTTTGGCTGTAGGCTTAATGACGCTCTACTCCATGGTGAAAATTTGGAATGAGGTGTTCTGGAAGTCGCTGCCGGAAGATAATCATGTGCCTGAAACCGTTACTCCGACCGGGGATGATGGTCGATTGTTAAAACCAAGCCTGTGGATGATGTATTTACCGGTGATGGTGCTGGCGATGTCTTCTCTGTTGATCGGGGTATTTGCTGAGCCGATTATGTGGGTGATGACGAGCATTGGTGGTCAGTTGCTTGAACCATCGGGGTATATCGAAGCCGTTCTGGGCGCTTCGGTCAGTGTAGAAGACACGTTGCTGAATTCACCAGCAGCGGACGCTGAAGAAGCGGCAACGGGAGTGGATGCGCCATGACAGGAGCGATTTGGAACTTACTATTAGGTCTGGCATGGGTATTGTTGAGCGGTGACTTTACTGGTTTGAATCTTCTTATCGGCTTGATATTTGGCTATATCACGCTTGTTTTGATTGAGCCTCAGCTTGATTCATTGAAAGGTTACCCGGCGCGGGTGCCGCGGTTTGTCGGCTTTATCGGTTTTTTCCTGAAAGAACTGATTCAAGCCAACCTGCGCGTGGCTTTCGATATTTTGACGCCGCCTTGGCATATGAAACCTGGCGTTATTGCGCTGCCACTTTCGGCTCGCACGGAAATGGAAATCACCATGGTGGCTAACTTGATTTCGCTGACACCCGGCACACTTAGCTTGGATGTGTCTGATGATCGTAAGGTGCTGTATATCCATGCAATGTTTTTAGACGATGAAGAAGAACTGCGGCGTAATTTAAAAGAGATGGAGCACCGGGCCCTGGAGCTATTTCGCTGATGGATACCGTTATTTTAATTAGCCAAGTGATTATGAGCATCGCGCTCATAATCACCTTTGTGCGTGTTGTACGCGGCCCGAGCTTACCCGATCGCGTTGTAGCGTTAGAGCTTTTTTCGACCACCTTGGTGGGGTTGGTAGGGGTTTATGCGATCAAAACAGAGGTTGCTAGTTTCCTCGACGCCGCGATTGTGGTCGCACTCATGGGCTTTTTGGCGGCTATTGGCTTTGCGCGCTTTTTAGAACGAGGAGGCCCGCGCGATGATTGATTTTATAAAAGGCACGCTGATGCTTGGCGGTGCGCTGTTTATGCTGCTTGCCTCTGTTGGGCTGCTGCGTTTACCCGACCTGCTGACACGTATGCATGCGACCACCAAAGCCGCCGCACTAGGCGTGATTTTAATAATGCTGGCGGCGGCAATGCACTTTGCTGAAGTGGGAATCGTCGCACGCTCTTTTGCCATCATATTATTTATTTTAATGACAGCACCCGTGGCCGCCCATGTGATTGGACGTGCTGGCTACTTCGTAGGCTCCAAGCTTTGGAGTGGCACAATAAAAGATGAGTTACGACCTAACTATGATCCTTTGACTCACGAATTAAAAAGTGGCCTGGAGACCCAAGAAAATGCCAAGCGCCAGCCACGAGACACTGATCCAGACTAGATCGGTAGTTAACAATTTTTGTCTTGCCGCTGAGCCACCTACGGGTGGCTTTTTTATGCATGATGCTTCGCTGCTCTGGATTTTATCATCTCTTGCCGATAACAATTAATGTACAACAGTTGTGCCGTGTAGGGTCATGTATTCATGATTAATCATGTAGCTATTAAAAAGTGCGCGCACCTGTGAGCATGCAACGCAAACAACACTTGCCTCAAAAAACGTGTGCCCTATGCCAGCGCTCCTTTGCCTGGCGAAAGAAGTGGGCACGCTGTTGGGATGAGATGCGCTATCGCAGCGAGCGGTGCCGACGTACTGCAAAACAGCAAAGCGCTTCTGGGAGGCAAGGGTATGAACCCCACCGTTGACATTGTCTGGCTGCAAGACGACCTGCGTGTAGCCGACAATCCTCTGTTGCACTTTAGTACTCCCCCCAGTCATTTGCTGTGCCTTTATGTGTTGGATCAGCGGTGGTGTGCTCCGCTAATAAATGGCGATGCAGCACCGCGCATAGGCCCGGCGCGTTTACGCTTTCTATGGCAATGCTTAATGGCGTTGCGCGGCGAGCTTTTAAAGCGCGGCAGTGATTTGCGCGTCCGCATCGGTAATCCAAGCGATGTGGTGATTGAGCTGGCCTGGTCGCTTAGTGCGCGCCAGGCAAAATGTCGCCAGCTTCTTGGTCAACGATCTGCAGGTAGACTGGCGTTTAGGTGCTTTATGGTTCGAGCATTGCTTGATTGATTATGACGTTGCCAGCAATTGGGGAAACTGGCGCTATATTGCCGGCGTGGGAAGAGGCGCGCGTCATCGTTACTTTGATGTGCAACAGCAGGTCAATCATTATGACCCGCGTGGGCGTTATGTTGCCCACTGGATAACATCGCTTGAAAGATAATTGCGCTCTCTAATCAGTCTCAGCGTCTAGTATCTACTACTTTTCTAGGCCATCATTCTAGGCATGCCAAGGACTGCCTAAGGATATAAACGATGTCTATTAATTTGCCTGAAGGGCGGCGTTACCGCCCCTTACTGTGTGCCTCGCTAGCGATAGCGTTGAGCACCCCCTTCATTGGAGGCGCAGCACGCGCAAATCAGCAACTGATGACTGAAGTCGATGCGCGTGCTGCTACACAGGTTAACTACGCTAATTTTCAGCAATGGCTAGATGAGTTTCGTCGCTATGCCGCCGGTGAAGGTATTAGCGAAGCGACATTGAGCGAAGCCTTCGATGGTATACGCCACCTTGATCGCGTCATTGAGCTCGATGGCTATCAACCCGAATTTGTCAGACCTATTTGGGAATATCTGGATACCGCAGTTTCATCGACGCGTGTTAATACCGGGCGAGAAAAGTTAGCGGCCCACCGCGATACCGCGCTGGAAATGCAGCAGCGCTTTGGCGTACCCGCCGAAATTATTGTCGCTATCTGGGGCATCGAGAGTAACTACGGCAGCAATTTTGGTGATTTCTCAACGTTAGAGTCCCTTGCTACGCTTGCTTTCGATGGCCGCCGCCGTGATTTTGCTAGAGGTGAGTTGCTCGCTGCGCTGCGTATCATTGACGAGGGTGATATAGCCGCAGATCAAATGAAGGGGTCATGGGCCGGCGCGATGGGTCATACCCAATTTATTCCCAGCAGCTTTGAAGCTTATGCCGTCGATGGCGATGGTGATGGTCGGCGTGATATCTGGGGAAGTATTCCCGATGTAATGGCATCGACGGCAAATTACTTAGCGCGAGCTGGTTGGCAAACGGGTCAGCCTTGGGGTGTAGAAATACGGCTACCAGAAGGGTTTGATTATACTCAGACCGACCGACGCAGTAGTGCCGAGTGGCGTAATCAGGGCGTTCGAGCGCAGCAGGGCGAGCTGCCAAATTTCGATAGCGCGTCTGTCGTGGTACCTGCCGGTGCTCAAGGCCCCGCTTTTCTGGTGGGGGCTAATTTCCGCGCCATTTTACGTTATAACAATGCCACCAGTTACGCCCTCGCCGTGGCCACATTGGGCGATGCTATTGCCGGGCGAGAGGGCATCCAGAATGAATGGCCGCGAGAGGAAACGCCTCTGACTCGCGATGATGTGAAAGAACTCCAGCGCGAGTTAAACCGCACCGGCTACTCAGCGGGAAGCGCTGACGGTGTCATGGGGCCCAATACGCGGCAAGGATTACGGAACTTCCAGCGTGATCAAGGGTTAATACCAGACGGCTTTGCAACTCAGACCCTATTAGAGCAATTGCGAAACCGTGCTGAGTAGGCAACGTTTTATTGACAGTTTGAACTTACCAAGGATGATGCTATGCGAGTGCTAGGAAAAACGTTAATAGGCAGCACTATTATTGGTGCATTGCTATCTACTTCCACCGCGATGGCAGACGACGATCAGGTATTTGGATGGGTAGAAAATGCGACGCTTCAGCCATGGGATATTACGGTTAAGGCAAAGCTCGACAGCGGGGCATTAACATCGTCGCTCGATGCTCGTGACATTGAGATGTTCGAGCAAGATAATGAAGAGTGGGTGCGTTTTCGTCTCAAGCTTGAAAATCAGGATAGTGGCGAAGTATTCAGTGATGAAATTGAGCGCCCGCTGTATCGTGAGCAAACCGTGCGCGGCGCGGGTGGTAGCGATGACCGCCCCGTTATTCTGATGGAAGTGTGCATGGGCGATACCATCTACGAAGAGCAGTTCAGTCTGCGTGATCGCGAAGAGATGATTTATCCAATGTTACTTGGCCGCAGCACGATCAGCCACCTTGGCTTGCTCGATGTGCGTAATAGCTTCCTGCAAGAGCCTGGCTGCGATGAGAACTCCCAGGTCGTGCCGCACGACCCGGAAGATGATCAGTCTTAACGTAAACGCTTAAAATAGCCGTGACAGCAGTGCCGTCACGGCTGTTTCTACTCGTAAAATTCGCGGCCCAAGGTGCATTCCCTCACAGCCTGCTGCAAGCAGTTGCTCTACTTCCCAAGCGATAAAACCGCCTTCTGGGCCAACCAATAAGAGCGTTGGGTGCTTAACATCTCTTGGGCAAGCGTGTGGCATGCCAGGATGCGCTAACAGTCCGCGGTATTGTTTGAGTAGGCTGGGAAGCCGCTCTTCCAAGAAAGGCCTAAACCCCTTACTCAGCGTAACGTTGGGGAGCTGGGTGTCGCGGGCTTGCTCTAAACCTAATATTAGGTGCTGGTGAATTTTTTCCGCGCGTAACTCGGGGGACTGCCAGTAGCTTTTTTCTACCCGCTTGGTATGCAGCAGGGTGATCTCTTTCACGCCTAGCGCGGTCACGTGCTCCAGAGTGCGTGCTAGCATACGTGGCCTTGGCAGTGCTAATGCCAAATGTACCGGTAGTGGCGCTGGCGGTGGCTCGTCCATCGTTTCCAGCGTGAAGTAAGCACGTTCAGCGGTGAGTTCAGTAAGCCGCGCTTTGCCCATCGCCCCCCCTTGTATTCCGACGGTAAGCAGGTCTCCAGGCGTGGAGCGATGAACGTTATGCAGATGGCCCAGTCTGCGCGGGTCGCTGATGCAGGCGCGGTTATCGCCGGTAAGATCATCGAGGCTGAGTAAAATCAAGTTCATAATGAGAGTCTATTGGTCACAGAATAGGCGTGTTGCGTCTATCTAATCGATCAAAGCCGCTTGCATGGGCGCGTGGTGCAGGCACAATACCAGCAACGGGAAAAAGCCCCTATCGCTTTTAAAGTCCCTATCGCTTTTAAGGAGATGCGCCGTGCGCGTGATTCGCAAGTATGCTAACCGCAGGCTGTATGATACACAGCAAAGCCGCTACGTAACGTTAGAAGACCTGCGTCGCTTAATCATCGACGAAGCGCCTTTTCGCGTTGAAGATGCCAAAAGCGGTGAAGACCTGACCCGCACTATTTTGCTATCAATCATCATTGAGCAAGAGCAGGCAAACGGTGAGTCTCAGGTGTTCTCCAACGATTTGTTAGCGCAGCTGATCCGCGTTTATGACATGACATCACCACTGCCGCTGTCGCGTTATCTTGAGCAGGGTACGCAGCTGATGCTGGAACAGCAAAAGCGCCTACAAAGCCAATGGAAGCAAGCCATGCGTAACACGCCACTGGACTTCATGCGCGAGTTAGGCGAAGAGAATATGCGCTTTTGGCAAAAGACGCTGCATCAATCTGCGCAAAGCGATGAAGCTGACGCTGACGATCATCAAGCGCCAGAGAGCAGCGTTAAGCCTGATGACGATGCCGGAAGCAATAATAAAAAGAAACAGGACAAAACCACCTGACCCCACTTGGGGCCGCGCTGTGGCATAATGCCGCCAATAACGCTCTCCCGTTTGAGAAGGATGAACATGAAGGTTTTGATGATTGGCGGCGGTGGTCGTGAGCACGCTTTAGCTTGGAAATTGGCTCAGTCGAGCCGCGTTGAACAAGTCTTCGTTGCACCGGGCAATGCTGGTACGGCGACGGAAGTGAAGGTCACCAACGTCGCGATTGCAGCAACGGATATCGATAGCCTGGTAGCATTTGCCCGTGATGAGCAGATTGGCTTGACAGTGGTTGGCCCGGAAGCGCCGCTGGTAGGAGGTGTCGTTGATCGTTTTCAAGCGGCCGGGTTGACGATTTTTGGCCCTAATCAAGCCGCTGCTCAGCTTGAGGGGTCGAAGTCCTTCACCAAAGACTTCTTAGCACGCCATGATATTCCGTCAGCAGACTACCAAACATTTACTGAGGTTGAGCTTGCACTTGCCTATCTGAGTAAAATGGGTGCACCCATTGTCATCAAAGCGGATGGCCTTGCAGCTGGCAAAGGCGTTATTGTCGCAATGAGCGAAACAGAAGCAGCCGACGCCATTCGTGACATGCTGGAAGCTAATGCGTTTGGTGATGCTGGCGCACGCGTGGTCATTGAAGAGTTTTTAGAAGGCGAAGAGGCCAGCTTTATTGTCATGGTGGATGGGGAGAACGTTGTTACCATGGCGACTAGCCAAGACCATAAGCGCGCTTATGACGGCGACACCGGCCCTAATACTGGCGGCATGGGGGCATACTCTCCGGCCCCCGTGGTTACTGACGAGATTGACGCGCGTATTATGGAGCAGGTTATTTGGCCTACCGTGCGCGGCATGGCTGCAGAGGGAAATGCCTACACCGGATTTTTGTACGCAGGCTTGATGATTGACGCCGCAGGCAATCCCAAAGTGATTGAATATAACTGTCGTTTTGGTGATCCTGAAACCCAGCCGATTATGATGCGGCTAGTGTCTGATTTCGCTGAGCTCTGCTTAGCCGGCGCACAGGGAGCATTAGCAGGACATCGCTGTGAATGGGATCCGCGTGCGGCGGTCGGCGTGGTGATTGCGGCGGGTGGTTATCCTGGTGACTATCGGAAGGGTGATGTGATTCATGGCCTGGCCGCGGCGGAGCAAGACGGCTGTAAAGTATTTCATGCTGGCACCGCGCAGAATACTCAAGGCGAAATTACTACTCATGGCGGGCGCGTGCTGTGTGTAACGGCGTTGGGTACGACGGTTTCAAAGGCACAGCAGTTAGCGTATCAAGGCGTTAAATCGATTCACTGGGACGGTGCTGAATACCGTCGTGATATCGCCTTTAGAGCAATCTCTCGCGAGGCCTAAAAAACATTTGCGCCTATACAGCGTCATTCCTATCCAACACCGTCGAGGATGCAGGCATGGAGCGTGTCAAGCTGGACTTTCCCGCTGAAACGGTTATTCACTGCCACCCCTTGACGGTGCGTGTAACCGATATGAATTACGGCCGCCACTTAGGGCATGACGCGATAGTGTCGCTGCTTCACGAGGCTCGTGTGCAGGCTTTTGCGGCACTTAATTTGCCTGAGTGGGACATATGCGGGTACCCCAGCTTGGTGGCTGATTTGGCGATACAGTATCTCAGTGAAGCGCGCTGGCCTGATGCGTTAATCATTGAAACCGCCGTGCCGGCGCCTCAAGGCAAAGCGTTGACGATTTATCAGCGCATTCGCCAGAGTGAATCCCAGAAGATCGTAGCAACGGCGCGCGTAAACCAGCTGCTGATTGATTTAAACACAGGAGCCCCTGTGGATGTGCCCGCTGAAGTGAAACATGCACTTTCTCTTGCGAGGAGTGGCTAATGTCACGAGAGTACCCGGTAATTGCCGTGACCGGCTCCTCTGGGGCTGGCACAACGACCGTAAGGCGCAGCTTCGAGCGTATGTTTTTGCGTGAAGATGTGCATGCAGCAATCGTCGATGGCGATGCTTTTCATCGCTACACGCGCGACGATTTGCACCGTATTTTCCGTGAAGAGCCTGAGCGTAAGAACGAGCTCTCCCATTTTGCCGTTGAGGCTAACTTGCTGGATAGGCTAGAAGGGCTGTTCGGTGAGTACGGCGAGCATGGCTCCGGTACTTTTCGGCACTATATTCACGCCGAAGATAAGCAGAAAATTGAAGCCGGCTGCCGTGTAGGCACCTTTACCGAGTGGCAATCGCTGCCTTGTGGTACTGACCTGCTTTTCTATGAAGGTTTGCACGGCGGGCTGGTAACTGAAGACTTTGATATTGCGCGTCATGTTGATCTTTTAGTCGGCGTTGCGCCGACCATGAACCTTGAATGGATCCAAAAGATTGATCGTGACACAAAGCTGCGCGGTTATTCACAAGAGGCGGTGATCGATACGATTTTAGGCAGAATGGATGACTATGTGCGCTACATTCAGCCGCAATTCTCGCGCACCCACATTAACTTTCAGCGCGTGCCTACGGTTGATACCTCTAACCCCTTTGAGGTCCAGGACATTCCTACTGACGCTGAGTCGTTAGTGGTCATCCGCTTTAGGGACCCATCCACCGTTGACTTTCCCTGGCTGCTGGCCATGATTAAAGACTCCTTTATGACTCGCCCCCACACGCTAGTAGTGCCCGGGGCATTGATGTCATTGGCGATGGAGTTAATCCTCGCTCCTTTAGTTCGCCATTTGCTGGCACAGCGACGTTTTCGCTAATCCTTGCTGATAAAAGTAATGGAGTAATCTATGGAATGCCTCTTTTGTAAAATCATCAATCGTGAAATCCCGGCCGATATTGTTTACGAAGATGAGCATGTTCTGGCTTTTAACGACATTGGCCCTCAGGCACCCACCCATCAGCTAATTATCCCTAAAAAGCATATCTCGACGCTGAATGATATTGAAGAAGCCGATCTAGCAACCGTTGGCCGCCTTCAGCTCACCGCCGCTAAGCTCGCCCGTGAGCAGGGTTTTGATGAAGATGGGTACCGTGTGGTGATGAACTGCAACGAAATGGGTGGGCAGACGGTCTATCATATTCACATGCATCTAATGGGCGGGCGGATCTTCACTTGGCCCCCCGGTTAGTAATGACGTGTGAGCAAGATAAGTACGATTTGGTAATTAAGTACGCTTTAGTCTTTAAGCTTAGCAAGGCAACGGAGTGTTCCTATGGATCGTCAACAGAGTGGAGCCGACAGACTGATTCACCAGTTTGATACCGTTTTGCGTACTCTTGCCCCTCATGCGACATCTCCGCAGCGTGTCAGCCCCGCCAAGGATGTCACCGGAGAAAGACTGGACGATCACGAGCGCCGTCATGTCGCTGGCTTAATGCGAATTCATCACACCGGTGAGGTGTGTTTGCAAGGACTGTATCAAGGGCAGGGGATCACTGCACAGCTGCCCCATGCACGCAAGCAAATGGAGCAGTCGACGCTCGAGAAAATCGATCATCTCGCTTGGTGTGACGAGCGCCTTGAGCAGTTACACAGCCGAGCCAGCTATTTAAATCCGCTTTTTTATATCACCGGGTTTGGAGTAGGTGCGGCGACGGGTGCGGTAAGTGACCGCGTGAGCCTGGGCTTTTTGGCCGCGGCTGAAGAGCAGGCAGGTAAGTCTCTTGACCTACATCAGCAATCGTTGCCCGAAAGTGATGCCTGTTCGCGCGCTATACTGCGCCAAATGGCGATTGATGCAGCGCATCAATCGCATATCGCTTTAGAGGCAGGAGGGTTACGCTTTCCAGGGCCAATTAGGTGGCTAATGCATTTGGGCGCTAAAATGGTGACTAAGGGTGTCCATCACTCTTAAAATGCAGGGTTGCAAAGCTCCTGATGCCTACAGGTGACATTCTTTGGAAATAAAAAGGCTCCGCAAAGCGGAGCCTTTTTAGTGACAACATATTCTTTTTAATTAAGCATCGATACGCTTATATTTCATGCGTTTCGGTGTGTCATTGCCCACACGCTTTCTATGGTCTGCTTCATATTCTGCATAGTTGCCTTCGAATAAGACGACCTCAGAATCACCCTCAAATGCCATCACGTGGGTGGCGATACGATCAAGGAACCAACGATCGTGTGAAATCACCATGGCACAGCCTGGGAATGCTAACAGTGCTTCTTCCAATGCCCGCAGCGTTTCGATATCCAGGTCGTTAGAGGGCTCATCAAGCAGCAAAACGTTTGCCCCTTGTTGCAACGTTTGTGCGAGCTGCAGGCGGCCACGTTCACCGCCAGACAGTTCTGCTAAGCGCTTCTGCTGGTCGTTGCCTTTAAAGTTAAAACGACCAACGTACGCGCGTGATGACACTTCATAGCCGTTGATGTTGAGGATGTCCTGGCCACCAGAAACGGCTTCCCACACGGTCTGTTTGTCATCAAGTGCATCGCGTAGCTGCTCAACGTAAGCAATATCGACCGTCTCGCCAATCACTACGTCACCTACATCAGGCTGTTCTTTACCCGTTATCAGTTTAAATAAGGTCGACTTGCCCGCACCGTTACCACCGACAATACCTACAATCGCACCATGAGGAATGGTGAAGGAGAGGTCTTGATAAAGTAACTTGTCCTCAAAGCGCTTGGCGACATTGCGAAACTCAATAACGTTATCGCCCAGGCGCGGCCCCGGCGGAATATAAATTTCGTTAGTTTCATTACGCTTTTGGAAGTCGCCGGACTGCATTTCTTCGAAGCGGTTAAGGCGTGCTTTGCTTTTAGCTTGGCGGCCTTTGGCGTTGCTGCGCACCCATTCAAGCTCTTGCTTAATGGCTTTCTGGCGCGAAGCCTCTTGCTTAGCTTCTTGGCCCAGGCGCTCATCTTTCTGCTCTAACCACTGCGAGTAGTTACCCTCGAACGGGATACCTTGCCCACGATCAAGTTCGAGTATCCAGCCTGCAACATTATCCAGGAAGTAGCGGTCGTGAGTAATCGCGACCACGGTGCCGTTATAGTCATGCAGGAAGCGTTCAAGCCAAGCCACGGATTCAGCGTCAAGGTGGTTGGTGGGCTCGTCGAGCAGCAGCATGTCGGGACTGGAAAGCAGTAGGCGGCATAGCGCTACGCGGCGACGTTCACCGCCCGATAGATTACCTACCTTGGCATCCCAAGGGGGCAGACGAAGGGCTTCAGCGGCAACTTCAAGCTTACGTTCTAAGTTGTGCGCATCGGCCGCTTCAATAATATTCTCAAGACGTGCCTGTTCGCTAGCGAGCGCATCAAAGTCTGCGTCTGGCTCTGCGTAGGCAGAGTAAACCGCATCGAGCTTTTCCTGCGCCTCTTTGATGGCACCGAGCGCTTCCTCAACGGTGTCACGAACGTTTTTCTCGTCATCTAACTGCGGCTCCTGAGGGAGGTAGCCAACATTGATGCCGGGCATCGGACGAGCTTCACCTTCAAACTCTTTATCGACACCGGCCATAATACGCAGCAGTGTGGATTTACCCGAACCGTTGAGGCCCAGCACGCCAATTTTGGCACCTGGGAAAAACGATAACGAAATATTCTTAAGAATTTGCTTTTTGGGCGGCACTACTTTGCCAACCCTATTCATGGTGAAAACGTATTGCGCCATGGAGATCCGTTAGGTTGATGAAAGAAAAAGCAATAGCCGCATGCGGCTAGCTATGCACTGATGATAGAGGTCTGCGCCGGGAAAGGCTAGGCTGTGAGAAGTGTACTGCTAGCTAAGCCTACCCATCGAGCGAGAAGGCTAAGCTGGTTGATGGCAGTGCTGGCAAACGGGAGAAGCAAATGGCTACTCTTCTTCATCCCAGTCATCTTCAATGACGCGCTGCAATCGGCGTTCTTCTAACCAAGCTTCAACTTGGCGTCGAGAGCGCAAACTGTCGGCCTTACTTGGTTTGCTTTTGCTGTAATGGTCATCATTAACAGCATCTAAGCTTTCGAACTCATCTGAGTCGACGCTATCGGTAGTAAAGGTTTCACGACTTAAGGGGTCACGGCTCATGATATGCCCTCCAACCCAGCCGGCGTACCGGCATCACAACGGCTTCACAGGTAAACTCGGTTAGTCTACAAAGTGAAGCGCCTAGCGCAGTTCAAGCGCCTTGCCGCTATATAACGCCAGTTGGGCTGAAGTTCAAGCCTTGCTGGCTTTTTTGCGTGAAAAAGTTAATTTTTATCAGGCTTCTTACTGCTTTTGTAATTCTGCCAGGGCAAGCTGTGCCTCGATACGTTCCGTGACATCCTTCTGTACACCAATGTAATACATCAGCTTATCCGCTTCGTCGTAGACGGGGGTAATGGAAAGTTCATTCCAAAACATGGTGCCGTCTTTTCGATAGTTGCGTAGCACTTCACGAGACGGCCGGCCTGCTTTTAGCGCTTTTCTAATGGCGGCAAGCGCATCTTGATCGCGGTCTTCGTTTTGTAAAAAACGACAGTCGCGATATAAAATTTCGTCTGCGCTGTAGCCCGTCAAACGCTCAAAGCCTTATTGACGTAGATGAGGATGTTTTCATCCCCTTCCTGTTTCAAGCTAACTCGACATGACAGAATGGCGCTTAAAGAGACCCTATTAATCTGACGGGAAGATTAGAAATGTCACGTGTTCAAATTCGCTATTGCACGCAGTGCCAATGGCTGCTGCGCAGTGCTTGGTATGCACAGGAACTGCTTTCGACCTTCGGGGAAGGTTTAGATGAAGTGGCGCTGATGCCATCTCATGGCGGCACTTTTGAGATTTGGTATGAAGATGTGCTGCTATGGGAGCGCAAACGCGACGGTGGTTTTCCGGATATCAAGCGCCTCAAACAAAGTGTGCGTGACCAGCTAGAGCCTGGGCGTGATTTAGGACATATCGACCGATGAATCAGGATCGCCAAGCCATCCTGTATGGGCTAGGAGCCGTTGCGCTGTGGTCGACCGTAGCGACGGCGTTCAAAGTGGCTCTTGCTTGGATGAGCCCATTAGAATTGATGTGGCTCGCAGTGTTAGTGTCCTGGGCATTAATGGGGGCGCTGGTTATAAAGCAGGGCAATCTTGCTACGGCGCTGCGCACCGGTTGGAAGACTGCCGCGTGGGCGGGGTTAATGAACCCCGTCGCTTACTATTTGGTGCTCTTTGCGGCTTATGACCGACTTCCCGGGCAGGAGGCGATGGCGCTAAACTACACTTGGGCGTTGGCGATGGCATTCTTAGCCGTGCCCTTGCTGGGGCAACGCTTAACGCGCATGGATATCGTCGCTGGCCTGATTGCGTATGCCGGGGTGTGGGTGATTGCGACGCGTGGCGCGGTGCTCAATGTCTCTTTTGCTGATCCGCTAGGGGTTGTTCTGGCACTCGCTTCAACATTGCTGTGGGCGCTTTATTGGCTGCTTAATGCGCGCGACTCGCGCTCGGCATTAGTGGGCCAATGGCAAAATTTCACGGTGGGTTTACCGGTGCTAACCATCCTGTTATTGCTGGGCCCTGGCTTTCAGTGGCACGGCTGGGGAGCATTAGGAGCAGGCGTTTACGTCGGGCTGTTTGAAATGGGCATAGCATTCATTTTATGGCAGATGGCCGTTCACAAGGTATCGCGCACTGCAAAGGTTTCTAACCTTATTTTTCTCTCACCTCCGGTATCGCTGATGCTGCTCTTTTTAGTGGTTGGAGAACCTATTTTGCCATCAACCTTGGTGGGGCTGGTGTTAATACTTTTGGGGTTAGGGATGCAGACCCTGCAGAAGCAGGCTAATGAGGGGGTAGTCTAGGTAGCGCGCAATAGCATCCAGCTCTTCTTGCGTGAGCCGGGATAAATCTGTCCCTTTCGGTATGGGTTGATGTAGTGAGTGACGAGCGTGCGGAATACTCAATTTCACGCGGCGTGGGTGCGATTAGGGCCTATGCGAGCGGCGAAAAACTACCCAGCGCGACGCCCCAAGCAGAAGATGGTTATTTTTCAGCGACGCTTTTGCTTTTGGCGCATATGGCTGAGGACATGCGTTAGGATTTAGGACAGATGGGCATCGACTGAGAATTCTTCAAGAAGCGACTCAACCTCAGGCCATACATTGTCTAAAATAATCGGCTGTGCTTCAGCAGTAGGGTGAATGCCGTCGCTTTGCATCAGCTGTGCATCCAAGGCGATGTCTTCAAGTAAGAAGGGCACTAGCGCCACGTCGTACTCCTCCGCCAATGAGTGAAATACGCCCGTAAACGCATCGCGGTACCCTTGGCCATAGTTCGGCGGAATATCAATGCCCAGCAGCAGCACCTGCGCCCCGGCTTCTTGACTCTGCTCAATCATGTTGGCTAGGTTTGCCTGCATTTGATTAGGTGCCAAGCCGCGCAAGCCGTCATTACCGCCCAGTTCAAGTAGAACAATATCGGGCTGTCGTTGTCCGATAATGTCAGTGAACCTTTGTAGCCCCCCAGACGTTGTTTCACCGCTAATGCTGGCATTGATAACCTGTGCTTTATCGTCTAGGCGCTCGGCCAGTAAGCTCACCCAGCCTTCTTCACGCTCAATGCCGTAAGCGGCGCTTAGGCTGTCGCCCATTACTAGTAGGGTGGGGCGCGTGTCTTCACTGGCAGGTTCTGCGTTGACTGAGGTTGAGGTCCAGGTGGCTACCAGTACTAGTACCCATACGGTTACCATACGGTTCAGCCCACACCAAGCTTTAGGGATGCCATGCTTCATGCCTTACTCCTCTGATCCAACTGAAAACTCAGCGGCACACGCCTCGTTAACGAATGAACACTCAAATGGTGCCCGCCGCCCTCTTACAGACACCCCCGTGGCGCATAACGTTCCTCATGGCGTTGCCGGACACCCCGTTCTACATGCCGACAGGCTCTCGAAAAAAGTCACCAGCGGAGAGCGCTCGCTGACTATTTTACACGACCTGTCGCTAAGCGTAGAAGCGGGTGAAAGTGTTGCGATTTTAGGTAAAAGCGGTGCGGGTAAATCAACGTTGTTGGGGCTGTTGGCGGGTCTGGATACACCCAGTGATGGTGAGCTTATGCTCTTCGGTCAAGCGCTCAGCCGGTTAGATGAGGATGGACGTGCGGCACTAAGGGCGGGGCGAGTGGGTTTCGTGTTTCAAAATTTTCAGTTATTACCCACGTTGAGTGCGCTGGAAAACGTCATGCTGCCATTAGAGCTTTCCCCCCGTGCCGGAGAAACACAAACCGCGACTAAGTGGTTAGCGCGCGTGGGGCTTGGCGAGCGCGTCGATCACCTCCCTAAGCAGCTGTCTGGTGGCGAGCAGCAGCGGGTGGCGGTGGCTCGCGCTTTCGTCACTGACCCTGAGCTGGTGTTTGCCGATGAACCAACCGGCAATCTTGACTCGGATACCGGCGCTCAAATCATTGATCTGCTTTTTACGTTGAACCGTGAAGCAGGCACGACGCTCATTTTGGTTACCCATGATCACGCTCTGGCTCGTCGCTGCGACCGCTGTCTGCGCCTGGATCAAGGCAAGTTAGAACCTTTTGTGCCAGTAACCGTCTCGGTAGGTGAGGGGGCGCAATGAGCGATGTGAATTGGCGCTTAGCGATGCGCAGTCTAAAACGAGACCTTCGCGCTGCTGACGTGCGCGCTCTGTTTATCGCTCTGGTGCTGGCCGTTGCGGCATCGACGATGATCGCTTTCTTTTTGGACCGTTTAGAACGTGGCTTGGAGCGTCAAGCAAGCCAAATGCTGGGCGGCGACTTAGTGTTAGAGCAGCGCGATCCTTTTTCCGAAGAGCTGCGGGCCACTCTGGAAAATGCCGGCTTTACGTTAAGTGACCAGGTTGATCTCGTTTCCATGATTAGCCGCGGCGAGCGCTTTCAGCCCGCGAGTCTCAAAGCTGTCGATGATGTTTATCCTCATTACGGCGTATCACACGTCGATTTTGGCAATGGCACTGAGGAGGCTGCATCAGGCCCCGCGCCCGGCGAAGCATGGGCTGACCCGCGGCTAATGCAGTTAGTCGAGATACAGCTCGGTGATCAAGTACAGGTAGGCCAAACCGAGCTTACCGTGACGGGCATTGTGGAGCGTGAAGCAGACCAGTCCGCTGGATTCAGCAACTTTAACCCGCGCTTAATGATTAATACCGCGGATGTTGAAGCGACCGGGCTAATCCAGCCTGGCTCGCGCATAGAGTTTGAAATATTAGCGGCAGGCTCGCCAGCGGCACTCGAACGGGTTCAAGACCTGCTGGCGGAGCTCCGCCGCGACGGCGTCGAGGTTCGCGATGTGCGAGTCGATCGGCCTCAACTGGGGAACGCTTTACAGCGCGCTGAAAGCTATCTAGGACTTGCTGGGCTAGCCGCCGTACTGCTGGCAGGCGTGGCGGTCGCGATGTCGACCCGGCGCTACGTCGAACGTCACTTAGACACTGCCGCGCTGTTGCGCTGCTTTGGCGCCAGTCAGCGCCAGTTAGTATCAATTTTTACTCTTCAACTACTCGGGCTAGCCCTGGTCGCAGCGGTGATTGGGGCGCTGCTTGGGCTTGTTGGACAAGCTGTTTTACTCCGGGTGCTGGTGAGCTTTCTGCCCATGACGCTCCCGCCACCGGGGCTAATGCCGCTAGGGCTGGGCGTTTTCACAGCGATTGCAGTGTTAGTTGGGTTTGCTGGGCCAACCTTGCTGCGTATTAAACAAGTTAGCGCTTTGAAAGTGCTGCGCCGCGAGCTGGATCCGTTGCCGCCTTCTGCATGGCTAGTGGTGGGGGGGGCGAGCATTGTGTTTGGCGGATTGCTATGGCTTTACTCAGGTAGTCTGGGGCTAGCAATTGCGCTATTAATTGGCGGGGCGATGCTGCTCGGTTTGCTGTGGCTGATAAGCGCCTTTTTACTCAGCGCTTTATTGCGCGGTGTGCAACGAGTAACGGGAAGCAATGAGTGGTCGCAGGCGCTACGATTAGGCGGTCGTCAGTTGGCTCGCAGACGCCAGGCAGGCCTGGGTCAGCTGCTAGCATTTTCGGTGACGTTCTTTGCGATGGCGATGATTGTATTAGTGCGCGGTGATCTGTTGAGCACCTGGCAAGATCAGCTGCCTGAAAATACCCCTAATTATTTCGCGATCAACATTCAACCCTCCGAGCGAGATCCTTTTAAAGCGGTCGTTTCACAGCGTGTAGAAACTCAAAGCACCCTGTACCCAATGGTGCGCGGTCGCGTTATCGCTATTAATAATCAGCCCCCAGAGGGTGCCGTACCGCAGGATGCGCGTGGCGATGGTTCGCTACGCCGTGAGCTAAACCTCACATGGCAAGCAGAACTGCCCGATGGTAACGAGTTAGTCGCCGGAGAATGGTTTGCGACAGCGCAAGCAAGCGACGTCAGCCAAGGATGGATGAGTGCGGTTGAGGCAACGCCGCAAGCAACCCCAGTGCCTATTTCGATGGAGGATGGGCTGGCTGGAAGGTTAGGCCTAGGCATTGGCGATGAGATCACGTTCTCAGTCGGTAGCGACGAGATAGCGACACAAATTACCAGCCTGCGTAGCCTTCACTGGGACAGCTTTCAGCCGAATTTTTTCGTTATCTTTCCGCCGGGCGTGCTTGAGCAATTTGGCCACAGCTACATTACAGCCTTTCATTTGCCTGAAGCGGAAAGTGGCCTGATTAGAGAGCTGATTACCGATTTTTCCGGTGTGTCGTTGCTCAACGTGGATGCCATCTTAGGCCAAGTGCATGACGTGCTTAGCCAAGTGACGCGGGCCGTGGAGTTGGTGCTGGCGCTGGTGCTTTTGGCCGGGGTTAGCGTGCTTTATGCGGCGTTAACCGCAAGCCTTCCGGTGCGCGCCCATGAAAGCGGTTTGCTGCGTGTCTTTGGGGCAGGCAGTCGGATGATTTCACGCGTACAGGGAGCCGAGTATGCGCTGCTAGGCTTTGCCAGTGGTTTGATGGGGGCGGTATTGGCAGAGTTTGCCACGGCGGCACTGTATATTTATTGGCTAGATCTCACGCCAACCTTCCACCTAGGGCTATGGCTATTATTGCCACTCGGCGGGGCTGTGCTGATTGGCGTGATTGGCCACGCGCTATCACGTGGTTTGCGTCGCCAAGCCCCGGCGGCCAGTTTAGGGCTTCTCGGGGAGGCGTAGCGGTATCGCTGCGTATCAGCGTGCGAGCCAAAAGCCGACTACGGTGGCGCTGATAACAGCAATGAGAAAGACAAGATTACGGGCGCGAGTATCGCGGCGTGGTTTCATGGCAACACCAAAATAAGCGTGGAGAGAAAAGCAGCAAAAGTATTACGCCGGGCATGGTACCGTTTGTTGCCCGCGTCGTCATCTTGGCTGTCTTCACGCGGCGTTATTGGCCCAGGACTTTTAGCTTATGTACCACTCTGATCTAACGGCTTCCCGCGTTTTTGCGCCGCAGCCACTTTTGCTTGCCGACAGTCGCCTTGCCGCGCTGAGCTGGGGGCGCTCGGATGCTCCCACGTGGCTGGCTCTGCATGGCTGGCTAGATAATGCAGCCAGCTTTTCACGCTTGGCACCGCTGCTGGTTGAGGCACTAAATATTCGCATTGTAGCAGTGGATTTTCGAGGGCATGGGCACTCTTCCCATGTACCTGAAGGCACCGATTATGCATTGTGGGACTATTGTCACGACGTGTTAGATATCATGGACACGCTTGGATTAGAGCAAGCCAGCCTGCTGGCCCACTCAATGGGCGCGGCAGTGGCATGTCTGGTGGCCGCGGCGTTGCCTGAGCGGGTAGTGCGCTTAACCTTGATTGACGGATTAGGCGCACTTAATACGCCGCTGGAAGATACCGCCAGCCAACTGCGCAAAGGGCTGGCAGCTTATCGACGGCCGCTTTCTCGGGCGCCACGCTATGCGGATATAGAAAGCGCGGTCGCTGCGCGCGTGGCGGGCGGTGTGACGCCGCTAGATAGTATAACGGCCGCGCCGCTTGTGGAGCGCAATACGCAGTCAACCGCCGATGGCCATGTACAAATGCGTACTGACGGCCGTCTACTGAAGCCATCGTTGGTGCGTTTTACGCCGGAGCAAGTGCTGTCATTGCTGGCAGATATTAATGCTCCGGTTCTCTTGATTGAAGGCGATAGCGGCATTCTGGGCGAACGTGAGTGGGCCGCTCAAGCGCGGCAGGCGGTCAAAGATTTACACCGCCACGTGCTCATTGGCGGCCATCATTTGCACCTGGAGCCTTGTGCAGTGGCGCAAGTCGCTACAGTGATTGGTGGTCACTGGAACAATACCGATAATCGCTAAAGAAGGACGTTAGCATGAATGAATTGGCTCACTTGGCCAGTGGCAACAAAGTTGCCTTGGTGCTGGGTAGCGGCGGTGCCCGTGGCTACGCGCACATTGGTGTTATTGAGGCATTAGAAGCCCGTGGTTTTGAGATTATTGCCGTGTCCGGTTGCTCAATGGGCGCGCTGATCGGCGGTATTTACGCCGCGGGTAAGCTGCCGGAGTACCGCGAATGGGTATGTAACCTGGATTACTTTGATGTACTCAAGCTGGTTGATGTGACGTGGAGCCCTATGGGCGCGATGCGGGCCAGCAAAGTGATGAGTAAACTAGAGGCGCTGGTAGGCAATATTCTGATTGAAGATCTGTCGATTCCAGTGACAACCGTAGCGACTGACTTAGTGCGCCAACGCGAGGTGTGGTTTCAAAAGGGTTCTCTTTTGCGCGCTATTCGCGCCTCTATCGCAGTGCCGGGTGTTATTACCCCTGTTCATCTTGGTGAGCAAGTCTTGGTCGACGGCGGGCTGCTCAATCCTTTACCCATTATGCCCGTGGTCGCTGCCCATCAAGCGGATTTTGTCGTGGCGGTCAACGTCACTGCGCACAGCCCGCTGCCGGTGACGTTAGAGGAACTGCTTCCCAAAGAAGAAGAGGCCACTGATAGCCGTAGTGACAATGAACGCGAGCGTGACCAAAGTATGAGTAAGTGGATTGGTGATATTCGTGCGGCGACGCGTAAACTTTGGGGTGGGCTGGGCGCCAACGGGGATGAAGAGCCTGATGAGACCACTGAAGCCCGCGGTAAGCGTGAGTGGAGCAAGCTGGATATGATCTTGGAATCGTTTGATATTACCCAGGCGGCGCTGGCTAAATATAAAGTGGCGGGCTACCCACCCGATGTGCTTATTGAAATACCCAAGACCGTCTGTAGCACCTATGAATTTCATCGCGGTAGAGACTTGATCCGTTTAGGTCGTCACTTGGCGGATCAGGCGTTAGAGCGGCGAATGCCGAGTATTGCCTCGGATGCCGCTGAGTAACGGCTAAAGGCTACGTTTACGTAGCAGGATATACACGGCGCCGGTGCCACCATCGACAGGCGCCGCCGAGCAGAATGCCAGCACCCCCGGCCATTCGCGTAGCCATGTATTGGTGTGGCTTTTGAGTACGGGGAAATCAGACGTCGCGCCCCATGCTTTGCCGTGCACCACGAGTACGCAGCGTAGGCCTTGGCGGGCTGAATCGCGTAGAAAACTCTCAAGCTCCGCACGCGCCTCTTCTAGCGTATAGCCATGTAAATCCAACCCCGACTGCCACGCGGTTTGGCCGCGCTTTAGCTGGCTAAAGGTACGCAGCGGCAGGTCAACAACGCTGAATTCCAGATATTCCGACGGGCGTACGGCCTCCACGCGACCATCCGACGTGCGCCTGCTGACCTGCTTCGCATCGCTTTGTACCGCCGCGTGGCGGCGCGCCTCATGTGCCTTTTTATCTTGTTTAGGTTTGCCAGGGTCGGCCTGGTTGTTCGCGATACGGCGTACGCCCGCCGCTGTTAACGCTTCACGGAAGGCACTGATATCATCATCATTGGGAAGGTTGCGGCGTCGCGTCATGGCAAGCTCAGGTGTGAAAAATAGGTGTCAAAACGGTGCATCAGCATAAAGAAGCACAGTATAGCGGGCTGAGCGTTGCTGTGAACCGGGCGGCGTGAAAGGTACAATCTTTTATTCGTCATGTGGATAAAGCGTTATCAGGCACGGCCTGGCTGCATCCAAGATTATCGTTAACCCAGGAGTCGCTGTGACCACGCATCTCAACGCTGAGCATTCTCACTCAACCCTTTCCCTGCCAGAGTCGGCGCTGGTGAGCGAACTTTTCACTCTGCGCGACTACCTGCGCTGGGTATCCAGTGAGTTTTATCTGGCTGGTTTGCATTATGGCCATGGTACCGACTCCGCCTGGGATGAGGCTGTCGCGCTCTGTTTGGGCGCTTTGCATTTGCCGTGGAGCGTTGACCCCGGAGTATTAGAGGCGCGGCTGCTGCCCGTTGAGCGCCTGCGTATCATTGGCATAGCGCGCGAACGCATTACCACGCGTCGGCCGCTGCCCTATTTGCTGGGTGAAAGTTTTTTTGCCGGCCATCCGTTTAACGTTGATGAGCGCGTGCTGATTCCACGTTCACCGATTGCCGAATTAATTGAAGATGGCTTTGCAGCTTGGTTTCCAGAAGAGCCTCCCGCTAAGGTGTTAGACCTATGCACGGGCTCTGGGTGTATTGGTATTGCCACGGCGCTGTATTTGCCCACCTGCGAAGTAGCGCTGGCGGATATTAGCCAAGATGCCTTAGCCGTGTCGCGGCAAAATATAACCCGCCACGATGTGGGCAATCGCGTGCGCGCGCTGGAGTCGGATGTCTTTAATAGCCTGGAAGGCCAGCGCTTTGATTTGATTGTCTCTAATCCGCCCTACGTGGATGCGCGTGATCTTGCGTTGATGCCCGCTGAGTTTCGCCATGAGCCGTCGTTGGCACTGGGTGCCGGTAGTGACGGCTTGGATATTGTGCGGCGTATACTGCGAGAAGCTCGGCAACATTTGACCGATGAGGGCTGGCTGATCGTTGAGGTCGGTAACTCAGATTGCCATGTGAAAGCAGCATTTCCGAATGTTCCTTTTTTGTGGCTAGAATTCGAGCGTGGCGGCCAGGGCGTGTTTGTCCTGAGCGCCGCTGAACTCGACGCCCATGCGGCGTCTTTCGTGTAAGGAATTAACGGCCATGTCTGGCAATACGTTTGGCAAATTATTCAGTGTCACAACCTTTGGTGAAAGCCACGGCACCGCGCTTGGCGCAATCGTTGATGGCTGCCCGCCAGGGCTTCCGCTTTGCGAGGCGGACCTGCAGCACGACTTGGATCGCCGCCGGCCGGGAAGCTCGCGACATACGACCCAGCGCAAAGAGCCGGATCAGGTGCGCATTCTGTCGGGCGTTTTTGAAGGTAAAACGACCGGCACGTCGATTGGTTTACTGATTGAAAACACCGATCAGCGCTCTAACGATTATTCGAAAATTAAAGATCAGTTCCGGCCCGCGCATGCGGACTACACCTATCATCATAAATATGGCCACCGAGACTATCGGGGCGGCGGGCGCTCCAGCGCTCGAGAAACCGCTATGCGGGTAGCCGCCGGGGCCATCGCCAAGAAATATTTGGCGGCTCAAGGGGTGCAGATTCGTGGCTATATGAGTCAGCTAGGGCCGATCAAAATTGACTTCAAACAGTGGGAGTCGGTAGGGCAAAATGCGTTTTTCTGCCCTGACCCAGAGCGAGTAGCTGAGCTTGAAGCCTATATGGATCAACTGCGGCGTGATCAAGACTCGGTAGGTGCTGAAATTACTGTGATTGCTGAAGGGGTTCCCGTGGGGCTGGGTGAACCGGTATTTGACCGCCTAGACGCTGAGCTTGCGCATGGTTTGATGAGCATCAATGCCGTAAAAGGCATTGAAATCGGCGCAGGCTTTGGATGCATTGCCCAACGCGGCAGCGAACATCGCGATGAGATGACGCCCGAAGGATTTCTGTCAAACCATGCCGGCGGCGTGCTCGGCGGTATTTCCAGCGGCCAGCCAATTGTTGCACGTTTGGCGCTAAAGCCGACGTCGAGCATTACCACGCCGGGCCGCTCTATTGATGTGCATGGCCAAGCGGTTGAAGTGATCACGAAAGGGCGACACGACCCCTGCGTGGGTATTCGCGCGACTCCTATTGCCGAAGCTATGATGGCCATAACGTTGCTGGACCACTGGTTGCGCCAACGAGGCCAGAATGGTGACGTTAGCGTTGATACACCGCGTTTAACGCAGCGTTAAAGCCACGGTGAAGTTGGCTTATCGCTGCTACACTCAGACAAAACCCTGGTGTCGGTGAAATTAGTATCGATAAAGTGAGTGTCGGTAAAGCTTGGCAGGAGCCGCCTATGAAGATTAACGTTGAGTTTGATCTTACCCCTGATGAGTTTCGCCAATCACTAGGGCTGCCTGATGTAGAGGAATTCCAAAAGCATCTGCTAGAAAATATTCAGCGGCAAATGGAATCCGGTGTTGAAGGCTATGACCCTATGAGCCTGATGCGGCCTTTCCTACAACAGCCGATGATGCAGCAAGGGCTTTCAGAAGGACTCTCAAAGGGGCTTTCCCAAGGATTAGCGAACTTTGGCACCTACCAGCAAATGATGCTGGATATGCTGCGTCAAGCAGGTAATGCTGCTGCGTCTGATAATTCCTTTACTGCGGATGAAGAGGCCAGCACAGGTGCATCGCGTAAAGACACACCGTCGACAGGAGCGCCGGGCTCAGGCAGTTCAAGCGAGAAGGGTGCGAAGGCTAAAACAGCCGCTTCTTCGCGCTCTCGAGCGAAAGGATAGAAGGTAAGGATACTTTCTAGGGTCGTTTGCAACCCCGTATGTCAGCGGCTACTCGTTTTATAGTGCGTTTTTACAGTGCAGCAATGCTACGCCACCATGAGTCACTCCAGGCGTTTTACATGTGTAGCCTAAGGCTCATGCCAAGGATCCACCGAGAGGAGCAGACACTATGCAAGACAATACGACGGACGCCTTTAACGCACAAACGCGTCAAATGTTTGAGCCTATGCGCAAAATCAATTCGCTGATGCTCAACAATATGGAAAAGATGACCCAGTATCAGTTGGAAGCAATGAAACGCTACAGCCAGATGGGCACCGAGCGTATGCGCAGTGCTACTGAAATCAAAGATGCCGAAGGGCTGCGCGATTTTAGTACTAAGCAAGCAGAAATGATGAACGAAGTGTCCCAGCAGATGCAGGAAGATGCGCGGGCAATGAGTGAGATGAGCCAGCAGTTCAAATCTGAAATGGAAAAGATGTTTAGCGAAGCCGGGCAGCACAAGTCGGAGCAAGCCAAGGCTGCGACCAAAGGCACGCAATCTGCCAAAGCCTCTAGTCAGGCATCGCGTAAAAGCTGAGTGAGATGATCATCGTGGCGTCTTAGGGCGCCGCGATGCTTTTATGATCCTGATTCATGGCCAAGCCGATCGACAGCGTTTGGTGCGCCCGAGAGCGGGCGTAGGGGGGGGTAAGTATGCAGTCAGCGTGGCATAATCCGTTTCAGGCTATATCTCAAAAACTCTCTGAAGGGCTTTCTCAAGGGCTTTCTCAAGGACTTTCTCAAGGACTTTCTCAAGGACTTTCTCAAGCGGAAGCCGATGCTTGGACTGTCCAGCTTAGCGATATTAGCGACCAGTATCAGGGGCTGATGCAGGATTTACTTTCCCGTATTGCACCCAGCGATGTTGCCGACTCTATCTATGCCGATATGCGTGAAAGCTTTGAGGCTGGGGCGCAGTCGCTGATGCAAAATCCTGCTCTGTTGTTTGAAACCCAAACACGTTTACTACAAGACCAGTGGCTGTTGTGTCAGCAGGCGATGCGAGGCATGGCCGGCGAACAAGTCTCACCACTGATAAGCCCAGCGAAAAATGATCGTCGCTTTAAAGACAGTGCGTGGACCCAAGAGCCTTATTACATGGCGATCATGCAGCAGTATTTACTGTTTTCGCAGGCCGTTGAAGAGCTGGTTGAAAGCTTGAGCGGCTTGGATGAAACTCATAAGCGAAATTTGATGTTTTACGCGCGCCAGTTGGTGAATGCGATGGCGCCGACGAATTTTATGACCACTAACCCCGAAGTCATGCGTAAAACGCTGGAAACGCGCGGTCAGAACTTGGTTGATGGTTTAGCGAGCTTACGTGAAGATTTGGCCAATTCCGCCGAGGGAATCAATGTCCGCATGGCTGACCGCGGCGCTTTTGGTATGGGCCACAACATTGCGGTGACGCCCGGTGCAGTGGTGTATGAAAATGAATTGATCCAATTAATTCAGTACACCCCAGCCACAGAGAAAACGTTTAAAACGCCGCTGCTGATGGTGCCGCCGTGGATCAATAAGTATTACATCCTTGATCTGCGTGACGATAACTCCATGGTCAAGTGGCTAGTAGGGCAAGGGCATACGGTCTTTTTGATTTCCTGGCGTAATCCCGGCCCTGAGCAGCGTGATATCACGTGGGCTGACTATATGCAGATGGGGCCCATTAGTGCAATGGATGCCATCGAGCAAGCCTGTGGTGAGAAGTCGGTGAACCTACTTAGCTATTGTGTTGGCGGCACGCTAACGGCTTCAACGGTGGCCTACCTTACGAGCACTCGGCGTGGGCGGAAAGTAAAGTCGGTGACCTATATGGCAACGCTGCAAGACTTCCGCGATCCTGGCGATATCGGCGTCTTTCTCAACGAGCGTGTGGTTAAAGGTATTGAGCAAACGTTACAGCTGAAAGGTTATTTGGATGGCCGTTCAATGGCCTACACCTTTAATTTACTGCGTGAAAATGATTTGTTTTGGTCGTTCTATATCAATAACTATTTGAAGGGTGAAACGCCTGCCGTTTTTGACCTGCTTTACTGGAATACCGATGGCACCAATTTGGCTGCAGGTACCCATGCATGGTACTTGCGCCATATGTATTTGGAGAATCGCTTAGTTGAGCCAAACGGCATTGAATTAGATGGCGTGAAGATTGATTTGCGCAAAATCTCAGCGCCCAGCTATTTTGTATCCACGAAAGAAGACCATATCGCTAAATGGAACAGCACTTACTACGGGGCATTGCTGCCTAAGGGGCCGGCAACCTTTGTGCTCGGCGGTTCGGGGCACATTGCGGGTATTGTTAATCCGCCGAGTAAGAACAAGTATGGATACTGGACCAACGATGCATTGCCGGAAGACCATCAAGCGTGGCTGGAAGGCGCTAGTGAGCATGAGGGCTCATGGTGGCCTCATTGGCAGGCGTGGATAACTGACAATGGTTATGCCGACAGTGGGAAAATGGTGCCTGTGCGCCAACCTGGCGATGGCGCACTTTCCATCATCGAGCCGGCACCAGGGCGCTATGTCAAGATGACCATTCCTGAGGTGTTAGGTGACATACCAACGACGCTGTAAGTGCTGCTGATGATCATAAGAAAGCCCGCTGACGTTGAGCTGACCCTCAACAGTTCAACCCAGCGGGCTTTTTTTGGATTTCTCAAGCGTTAATTGCGAATGAGATAGTCAAACGCGCCGAGCGATGCTTTAGCACCTTCACCCATGGCAATAATGATTTGCTTGTAGGGCACGGTGGTCACATCGCCAGCGGCGAAAACGCCGGGTACGGATGTCATTCCGTGTGCATCGACGATGATCTCCCCGCGTGGTGTCATTTCAATCGGCGAGTCTTTCAGCCATTCGGTATTGGGCACCAGTCCAATTTGTACAAAAATACCTTCCAACGCGATGGATTTGCTTTCATCGTTGGTGCGATCTTTGTAGATCAAACCGTTGACCCGGCTGCCGTCGCCAGTGACTTCAGTGCTCTGTGCATTAAGAATAATATCGACGTTGGTCAGGCTCTTAAGCTTTTTCTGTAGCACTGCATCGGCACGCATCTCGCCCATAAACTCAATCAGCGTCACGTGGCCGACGATGCCCGCTAAGTCGATAGCTGCTTCAACGCCAGAGTTGCCGCCGCCAATAACGGCAACGCGTTTGCCCTTGAACAGTGGGCCATCGCAGTGAGGGCAGTAGGCAACGCCTTTGTTACGGTACTGCTGCTCGCCGGGAACGTTCATTTCGCGCCAACGAGCACCGGTCGCGAGCACGAGCGTTTTACTCTTAAGTGTCGCGCCGGAATCAAACGACACTTCATGCAGGCCGCCTTGAGCCTCTGCTGCTTTAAAGCTAGTGGCGAGCTGCAGGTTCATGACATCGACTTCATAATCTTTCACGTGCTC
Source organism: Halomonas sp. (assembly GCF_052095695.1). Taxonomy (GTDB): domain Bacteria; phylum Pseudomonadota; class Gammaproteobacteria; order Pseudomonadales; family Halomonadaceae; genus Vreelandella. The sequence goes on along the minus strand of NZ_JBQDLQ010000011.1, from coordinate 28,948 downwards.
TTCAAGTGCACTGACAAGCTTTGGGCCTTCGGTATGCGAAACGGAGATGAAGTTTTCAATACCCATGGTATCGGCCACCTGGCCGCCAAAGCGTCCCGCGGCCATGCCGGTGTTAATGCCTTTACGGGCTGAATAGATCGCTGCCGCCGCACCCGCGGGGCCACCGCCAATCACGAGTGTGTCAAAGGCCGCTTTTTCGCTGAGCTTTTTGGCATCGCGTTCAACCGCGCCGGTGTCGACCTTGGCTAAAATCTGCTCAAGCGTCATGCGGCCCTGATCAAACGGCTTGCCGTTCAAATATACGCTCGGCACCGACATGATTTCACGAGACTCAACTTCATCCTGAAACAGCGCGCCGTCAATCGCAACGTGATGAACGTTGGGATTAAAGATAGCCATTAGATTCAGTGCCTGAACAACGTCTGGGCAGTTCTGGCAGGAAAGTGAGTAGTAGGTCTCAAACAGCATTTCGCCGTCAAGAGCCCTGATTTGATCCAGCAGTTTGTCAGAGGTTTTAGGCGGATGGCCGCCTACTTGCAGTAGCGCGAGAACCAGCGAGGTAAATTCGTGGCCCATCGGGATGCCTGCGAAAACGACGCCGGTATCTTCGCCGGGGCGGTTAATCGCAAACGACGGCGTGCGGGCATCTTGTCCGTCGCTGTGCAGAGTAATCTTATCGCTTAGGCTGCTGATATCTTGCAGCAGGCCCAGCAATTCTTGTGACTTGGCACCGTCATCGAGGGACGCAACGATCTCGAACGGCTGAGTCACTTTCTCCAGATACGTTTTCAACTGGGATTTTAAATTGGCGTCCAGCATGACAGTAGCTTCCTCGCAGTACTCTGAGTAGAAACAGAACACCCGGGCAGGACCCGGGTGCTGAGGTATCACTAGCCGCCAAAGCTGAGCTTGGCGGCCGGTTAGATCGATAGGCGGTTTAGATTTTGCCTACCAGATCCAAAGAAGGCGCCAGCGTTTCTTCGCCTTCTTTCCATTTAGCCGGGCAAACTTCGTTCGGGTTAGCGCGAACGTACTGAGCGGCTTTCACTTTACGCAGTAGCTCTTCGGCATTACGGCCAATGTTGCCGGCATTGATTTCGACAATCTGGATTTTGCCGTCAGGATCGACAACAAAGGTACCGCGCTCAGCAAGGCCAGCGTCTTCGATCAGTACCTCAAAGTTGCGTGAAATGCGCAGCGTCGGATCAGCAATCATGGGGTACTGCAGCTTGCCGATGGTGTCAGAGCTGTCGTGCCATGCTTTGTGCGTGAAATGAGTGTCAGTAGAAACACTGTAGATTTCAACGCCCAGCTTTTTGAACTCAGCGTAGTGATCGGCTAGATCACCAAGCTCGGTTGGGCATACAAAGGTGAAGTCAGCGGGGTAGAAGAAAAAGATAGACCATTGGCCTTGCATATCGGCTTCAGTCACATCGACAAATTCGCCGTTAACATAAGCTGTTGCTTTAAATGGCTTAACTTCAGTGTTGATTAAAGACATTCAGGTAATCTCCGCGATTGATGAACGAATGGTTGAGAAGTGATGATTATACTAAGGACTAACCACTAATGAATAAAATTAAGAATAGCCATCTGGTTGATAGTATTTAGCTATTTATTGGTTGGTCAGTGCCACCGTACTGTTGTTAAGTGGGGTCAATGGTGCGAAATACAAGAATTTTTCACATTGTCTTGCGATAGGGGCTCACGCACCGCAAAATTCGCACGGCCAGAATTATGGCCTACGCTGTCTGAGTAGAAGACAGCTCGCCAGCGGGAATACATGGCACAATAATCGCTTAGAATCGTGTTGAAAAGATCGCGTAGCTAGATGGATATAGATAATAGGAGCAGTCATATGGGGAACATTCACAAACTTTCCGCGGCCGTTGCGGCCATCTCGTTCGTCGCAGCGGCTAGCACTACCTACGCCAATGAAGTGCGGGTGTTTAACTGGTCAGATTACATTGCTCCGGAAACGCTTGAAAAATTTACCGAGCGCACCGGCATTGACGTGACCTATGATGTTTACGATAGTAACGAAACGCTTGATGCCGCCTTGCTTGCTGGCCGTTCTGGCTATGATGTGGTGGTGCCTTCTAGCCAATATTTTACACGCCAGTTGAGTGCGGGCGTTTATCAGCCCCTTGACCATGAGCTGTTGAGCAACCTTGGTAACCTTGATCCAGATTTGATGGCTAATCTGGGAAGCGTCGACGGAACGAATGAGTATGCCGTCCCTTATATGTGGGGAACCAACGGTATCGGCTATAACGTCGATCGTGTCGAAGAAATTCTTGGCGAAGAAACCCCTGTCGACAGCTGGGCGCTTTTGTTTGATCCAGAAATTACCGCTGCGCTGAGTGCTGCGGGCTGCGGTATCTCGCTAATGGATTCTGGTATCGAAATGCTGCCAGCAGCGCTGTCCTACCTGGGGCTCGACCCACAAAGTAATGCTAGCGACGACCTGGAAGCCGCAGGCGAGGTGATAACCGGCATTCGCGACGACATTACCTACTTTCATTCCTCACGTTACATTGCCGATCTAGCGAATGGCGATATTTGCGTTGCAGCTGGCTATTCGGGCGATATCTTTCAGGCCGCCGAGCGAGCACAAGAGGCGGGGCGTGATTTCACGGTCGCTTATAGCATTCCCAAGGAAGGCTCTGAGCTGTGGTTTGACATGATGGCGATACCTGCTGACGCACCCAATGCTGAGAACGCGCACGCATTTATCAACTTTATTCTTGACCCCGAGATAGCGGCTGAAATTACTGAATACGTTCGCTACGCCAACCCAAACTTGGCGGCGAATGACTATCTCTCTGACGAGATCATTAATGATCCGGCTATCTATCCGGAAGCCGAGGTGTTACAGAATTCATTTGTACCCTTGGAAAAGCCGCAAAACGTTCAGCGCGTCCTGACGCGCACCTGGAACCGCGTTAAATCAGGTCATTAATAATTGCATCGTCTGGCGGCGAGACAAGCATCGTGCTTGTCTCGCTGTTTGTCTTTAAACGCTCGGGTTTTCGGGCTTTTTGATGGGAGTGGCGAATGGTCACTACGCCCCTGTCGAACGAGGCTTCATCCACCGCATCTATCAGCACGACGGCACCACGCGCCCAGGGCAAGACCCCGCGATTTGCTGAAGATGTCGTGCTGGAAGTTAAACGCTTAAGCAAGCGCTTTGATGATGCGCTGGCGGTGGATGATGTCAATTTGCAGGTTAAACGCGGTGAAATTTTCGCGCTACTAGGTGGTTCTGGGTCGGGTAAATCAACGCTGCTGCGAATGCTCGCAGGTTTTGAGACACCTACCGAAGGCCGCATTTTATTAGACGGTGACAATATCACCGCGATGCCGCCGCACAAGCGGCCTATTAACATGATGTTTCAGTCTTATGCACTGTTTCCGCATATGACGGTAGCGCAAAACATCGCTTTTGGTTTGAAGCAGGACAAGCTTTCTAAAGCGGATATTGATGTCCGCGTAGCGCAAATGCTAAAGCTGGTGCATATGGAGCGCTTTGCCAAGCGCAAGCCACACCATTTGTCGGGTGGTCAGCGTCAGCGGGTGGCGTTGGCGCGCTCGCTGGCTAAACGGCCCAAAATTTTATTGCTAGATGAGCCCATGGGCGCACTGGATAAAAAGCTGCGTACTGAGATGCAGCTAGAGGTCGTCGAGATTATCGAGCAGGTAGGCGTTACCTGCATTATGGTGACTCACGACCAAGAAGAGGCCATGACCATGGCGGATCGCGTAGCGATTATGGCCGATGGTTGGATTGAGCAAGTGGGCTCTCCGGTGGATATTTATGAAAGTCCGGTTAGCCGCATGGTGGCTGAATTCGTCGGCACGGTGAATGTCTTTGAAGGCGAAATCATCGAAGATGCCGCCGATCATTGCCGAATTACTGCCCCCGCGCTCGAGCGGCCTATTTATATCGATCATGGTATTACCACCCAGGCGATGGACCGGCGCGTGTGGGTTGCACTGCGCCCTGAAAAAATTTGGTTAACGCGTGAAAAGCCTACGACGGAATATAACTGGGCAGAAGGTAGGGTGGACGATATTGCTTACCTAGGTGGGTTCTCGCTGTATTACGTGCGCACACCTTCCGGCCAGATGATCAAGGTCAGTATGGCTAATACCGAGCGTCACGGTGATCGGCCTACCTGGGAAGACCGCGTGTATGTCTACTGGGAAGACCACAGCATTATTGTGTTGAATCGCTAGATGGGCGCCTTTTTAACTGCGAGGGGATTGCCTAAATGAAGCCATCTCGTTCTTCAGTGCTGCTCAAACGCTGGCAGCTGGGGCGTCGGGCGGTGATTGCGTTGCCGCTAGTTTGGTTGGCACTGTTTTTCTTACTGCCTTTTGCGCTGGTGCTCAAAATCAGTCTGTCTGACGCGGCGGTGGCCATTCCACCGTATGGCCCGTTACTGGCATACGCTGATCAGACCCTGCATGTATTTCTGAATGTGGGTAATTATATTTTTCTGTCCTCCGATTCGCTGTATATTGCTGCTTATTGGGGCTCAGTAAAAACCGCTTTTATATCCACAGCTGCCTGCTTGCTGATTGGCTATCCGATGGCCTATGCAATGTCGCGGGCGTCAGCTCGCTGGCAACTGCTTTTATTGCTGCTCGTGATGCTACCGTCATGGACCTCATTTTTGATTCGCGTCTATGCCTGGATGGGTATTTTAAGTAACAGCGGTCTCATTAATAATTTGCTGATGGGGCTTGGGCTCATCGAATCGCCATTGCGCATGATGAATACCCAGTTTGCGGTCACTATCGGCATTGTGTATGCCTACCTGCCGTTTATGGTGTTGCCACTGTATGCTCATCTCACGCGGATGGATAACTCGCTGCTTGAAGCCGCCGCCGACCTTGGTTCGCGTAAGCTGAATACCTTCATCAAAGTGACCCTGCCGCTTTCGGTGGGCGGTATTGTGGCAGGCTCAATGCTGGTGTTTATACCGGCAGTAGGCGAGTTTGTCATTCCTGAGCTGCTTGGCGGCCCCGATACGTTAATGATTGGCAAAGTATTGTGGGAAGAGTTTTTCCTTAATCGGGATTGGCCTGTCGCTTCGGCGTTAGCCATTGTCATGTTATTGCTGCTGTTGGTGCCAATCGTTTGGTTCCATCGCTATCAGTCGCGCGAACTTGAATAGTGGATGTTTGCATAATGAGCCATGAGGAATGAGGTTGGTGCGGCGAATTAACTTTTCGACGGTCATGCTAGTGCTTGGGCTGCTGTTTCTCTATCTGCCGATGGTGGTGCTGGTCGTCTATTCGTTTAATGAATCCAAGCTCGTCACGGTATGGTCTGGCTTTTCAGCGAAATGGTATGGCGAGCTGTTTCGGGATCAGCAGATCTTGTCGGCCGTGTGGACAAGCCTGAAAATAGCCTTTTTCGCGGCGAGTATGGCAGTTTGCTTGGGCACAGTAGCGGCTTTTGTAATGACGCGCTATGGACACTTTAGAGGTAAAACGGCGCTTTCCAGTATGGTCACCGCGCCGCTGGTGATGCCGGAGGTGATTACCGGTCTGTCGTTGCTGTTGCTGTTCGTGCAAATGGCGCAGATTACCGGATGGCCTGCCGATCGGGGTATGGCGACTATCTGGATTGCCCATACGACCTTTTGCAGTGCCTATGTGGCAGTTGTGGTGGCCGCTCGGCTGCGAGAAGTGGATCGTTCAATTGAAGAAGCCGCCATGGATTTAGGCTCACCGCCGTTGAAAACGTTTTTTTTCATCACGCTGCCGATTATTGCGCCTGCGCTGGCTGCAGGCTGGCTATTGGCCTTTACGCTGTCGCTCGATGATTTGGTGATTGCCAGCTTTGTCTCCGGCCCTGGGGCAAACACGCTACCGATGGTGGTGTTTTCATCGGTGCGTCTAGGCGTGTCGCCGAAGATTAATGCGCTGGCGACGTTGATTATTTTGGTAGTGTCGCTTGCGACCTTATTGGCGTGGTTCTTTATGCGGCGCAGTGAAACTAAACGCAAACAGGCCGTTAAGCAGGGCGATGCGGCTTAGCTATCATTACATAACGTCGTCATCGCGGCCCGCCACAACGCTTTCAAGTCCGCCATTCATAGGGGAGACGATAATCTGCAGCTGGATAGGTGAGCAGCACTGATGACAATCTTCCCAAGTGTCGTGGCTACCCTGAGAAACATCAATTACGAAGGTCAGCGGTGAATCGCAGTAAGGGCAGTGTAAGTCATAATTAATCAGTGCATCGTCATGCATCGTTAACTACCTTTTAAGCGGATGTATCAAAGCGCGTAAGTGTAGCAGTCTGATGGCTAGGTGAGGCATCGACGAATGGAATCAGGTAGGATATTCGCAGGTTCCTAAAGCAACGCAGTGAGAGTAGCGATGATGTTACGTAACATGGCAGTAGCGGCCCTGGTGGCCTTTCCGATGGTCGCATTGGCTGAGACCCCCAACGTGAAGCCTGGTGAGTGGGAATTTGTGAGCACCACCAGTATTAGTGGCGAAATGGACATCCCGGATCAAACGGAAACCGAGCGTCAGTGCATTACTCAAGAAGAGCTTGAAGGCTCAGAGTTTGGCTTTATCGAAGAAGAAGAAGGCTGTGAGTTACTTGACCAAGATATGAACGCCGATGGTCTAACGTATAGCATGGTATGCCGTGCTGAAGGCGGTGAAGCCACGATTGATGGCGAAATGCGTTTTATGGGCGAGCTGATTGAAGGCAACGTCGATATCCTTACCCAGTCTCCAATGGGTGAGCTGAGCATGAATACGGTCATTGAAGGCGAGCATGTCGGTGAGTGTGAATAACCGCCAGGCTTGAAGTGCCATCAGTCTTGAAGTGCCTCAGTCTTGAAGTGCCTCAGTCTTGAAGTGCTTAGCATCAAGGGCGGTCCGTTAAGGGACGCCCTTTTTTCGGCGCCTGTTAACGTTCCAGCGGCTCGCTTTGTAACTGACTAGTTGAGTTCAGGGGGGGGCGGTGTGCCGACGATCTCATCCTCTAGCTGGCGTTTGACTGCCCCTGGCGAGCCTGTATAGCGTGCCAACAGGTCATAAGCCACGGGAACGACAAAGAGTGTAAACAGCGTAGCAGAGCCTACGCCCGCCATGATCACGGTGCCGATAACAAGACGCGATTCTGCGCCCGGCCCGGTTGAAATTATCAGCGGAATAGCGCCGGCCATTGTGGTCACTGCGGTCATCAAAATAGGCCTCAGGCGCGTCACGGAAGCTTCAATTAGCGCCGCTCTAAACGCAACGCCTTCATCGCGGAGCTGGTTGGCAAACTCGACAATTAAAATACCGTTTTTAGCCGCCAAGCCAATCAGCAACACTAGCCCCACCTGGCTGTAAATATTTAACGACTGGCCGCTTAGCAGTAGGGCAAGCAACGCGCCACTCATGGCTAATGGCACCGTGAGCATGATTACAAACGGGTGAATCAGGCTTTCAAACTGCGCCGCTAACACTAAAAAGACTACCAGCGCACCGAGTATCAGCAGAAAGGCAGTGGCGCCTCTGGCCTGTTGGAAGTCGCGCGAGGCGCCTGCCACATTGGTTTGCGCCTCGGCTGGCAGCAGCTCAGCAGCGCTTTCTTCCAGGTACGCTAGCGCCTCGCCCAAGGGATATCCGTCGGCTAGGTTGGCTTCAATGGTGATTGATCGAATGCGGTCAAAGCGATTCAACGCGCTTGCGCCCGCAAAGTCAGAGAGCGTAACAAGGCTGGCCAGCGGGATAAGTGCGCCTGAGCGTGCCGAGCGCACCTGAATGTTATCCAGCGCGCGTGGGCTGTTTTGGCTGCTGCGATCACCCTCCAAGATCACATCGTACTCTTCACCATTGTCAACATAGCGGGTGACATTGCGCCCACCCAGCAATACTTCTAGTGTTCGGCCTATTTCAGTGACGGTTACGCCGAGCGCAGCGGCTCGCGGGTAATTAATATCCACGCGCAGCTGAGGCTGTGTTTCGTTGTAATTGCTCTCTAGCGCCATTAAGTTCGGATTGTTTTCACGCACGTGGTTGATCAGCGTATCGCGCCAGCGGGCAAGCTGCTCGTAAGTACCGCCTCCCAGCACAAACTGCACCGGTTTTTGAGTGCGCTGCCCAAAGCCTTGGCGCATGACCGGAAAGGCCTGTACGCCCGGCAGCGTGCTGAGGGTTTGGCGCACCTCGGCCATAATTTCCCACGCACTGCGTCGACTTCCCCAGTCGGCCATGTTGACAATAATAAAGCCGCTATTGAAGTTCTCAATATTGCCGTAGCCGCGTGGGGCACGTACTACCACGCGTTCCAGTTCACCACTGGCGACCAGTGGCGCCAGCCGGGCCTCTATTTCATCCATGTAATCCATCATGTAGCTGAAGGTAGCGCCTTCGGGTCCGTTCACTAACACGATGAAGTTGCCGCGATCTTCTTGTGGCGTGTACTCATTCGGCAGCGCCGTGGCGAGCCAAGCGGTGGCGGCAATCAGTAGGATAAACATAGTCACGACCAGCCAGCGCATCCTAAGCATCCACTCCAAGGATTTTTTATAGCGGCGCTGTGTGCCGTTAAGCAAACACTGTACCGACTTACCAATACGGCTATCGTGCATGCCGGGCTTAAGAATTTTTGAGGCCATCATTGGCGTTAGCGTCAGCGCTAATAGCGTAGAGATCACGACCGCCGCGGCCATGGTGAGCGCAAATTCGGAAAACAGCCGCCCAATATCACCTTGCAGCATGCTGAGGGGCACGAAAACGGCTACCAGTACGAGCGTGGTGGCAATCACCGCAAAGGCAATTTGCCGAGTGCCGCGAAAGGCTGCGACGAGGGGCGTTTCACCGTAGTCGTGCATACGGCGATTGATGTTCTCAAGCACCACGATGGCATCATCTACAATCAGGCCAATCGCCAGCACCAGAGCAAGCAGGGTGAGTAGATTGATCGAGAAGTTCATCGCGGCAAGGGCGGTAAATGCCCCAATAACCGCAATAGGTAGGGTGACGGCGGGCACCAAGGTCGTGCGTAGATTACCTAAAAAAAGAAAAATCACGACTACAACTAGGGCCATGGCAATAAAAAGCGTCATGACAACCTGATCGATGGCACCGGAGACGAATAGCGAAGCGTCGTAATCTAAACTCAGCGACATGCCTTCTGGCAGAGTGCCTTGTAAGCGTTCAAGCTCTATTTTTACCGCATCCGATAGCTCAATGACATTGGCTGTCGATTGCATGATCATGCCAAGGCCTACCATGGGAACTCCGTTGGAGCGGAATACCGTGCGATCTTCAACGGCGCCAACTTCAACGCGCGCAACGTCAGCAAGGCGCACAAGATAGCCATTGTCACCTTGAGTGAGCGCTAGACGCTGAAAGTCTTCGGCACTCTCAAAGCTGCGTGGAAGGCGAACAATAAACTGACGATCCTGTGATTCAATCGAGCCTGCCGGCAGCTCGACATTTTCTGCCCGTAGTGAATCTTCAATATCGCTGACGGTTAATCCTCGCGCGGCCAGCGCATTGCGATTAAGCCACACCCGCATGGCATAGTCGCTGCCGCCACCCACACGAACGCGTGCCACGCCTGGCTGAACGGAGAGGCTGTCGACCAAGAAGCGGTTAGCGTAGTCGGTCAGTTCAGTAATCGAGTAGTCTTCGCCAGAAAGGCTCATCCACACAACGATTTCTTCGCTACTGTCGGCTTTGGTGACTTCGGGGTTGTCAGCATCATCGGGCAGGTTGCGTAGCGCCCCGGAAATGCGGTCGCGGATATCATTGGCGGCGGCATCGATATGCATGTCTAGCGAGAATTCTATTTCAATCCGAGAGCGGCCATCCTCGCTTTGCGAGGTAATTAGATCAATGCCTTCCACCCCGGCAATGCGGTCTTCAAGCACCTGGGTTATGCGCGTTTCAACGACGCTTGCGGACGCGCCAGGATAGCGAGTATCAATCGTGACCACGGGTGGGGCAATGGTCGGATATTCTTGTAGCGGTAGGCGATTAAGTGCCATTAAACCAAAGGCAATAATGAGCGCTGCGATCACCATTGCCAGTACCGGACGCTGAACGGAAATATCCGATAATCGCATTAGCGGTCAGCCTCTAGCAGCGCTCGAATGCTAGTTTGGTCGTCAACGATACCAAGCAGGCGTGCCTCCTGGCCGTCTCGGGCCAACTGAAGTCCGTGAACTACCACGAGTTCGCCAGCGGCTAGGCCTTCCAAAATTTCTACTTCGCCATAGCGTCTTTCCCCAATCGAAACAATTCGCTTAGCTAGGCGCGTGCTATCTTCGCTTTGCTCGATAAGCATGATTGAGTGGCGGTCACCGCTGGGCTCAATGGCGGCTTCAGGAATCACCACCGCGTCGCGAACTCGCTGCTGAACAATAACTTGCATTAACATTCCTGGCCGCAGCCGGCCATCGGCGTTGTCGAGTAACGCTCGCACATTAACGCTACGCGTAACGGGGTCAACGCGCGTACCAATGGTGGCGATTTGGCCGTTAAAAATATCGTCAGGGTAGGTGGCGGTGGTGGTATGTAGTATTAGGCCTGGGGATATTCGGCCAAGAAACACTTCCGGCACACTGAAGTCGAGCTTCATTACATCCAGTTTATCGAGCGTCACCAAGTCCATTCCTGGTGTTACCAGTGCGCCGATGCTGATATTGCGAAACCCAACGCGGCCGCTGAAGGGCGCGCGCAGCCGATAATTTGCCAGCTGGGCTTCTATGGCTTGAATATCGGCTTCTGCTTGGCGCAGCCTCGATTGGCTATCTTCAACGTCGGCTCTGGCCGCTAGGTTACGTTCTTGTAATTGAAAGGCGCGGTTTGAGGCATTACGTCTTTCATCGCGTAATGCCTGAGAGGATCTTAGTTGAGCCTGTTCTTCGGTATCATCTAAGCGGATGAGTAGCTGTCCCTCTTCAACCTGCTCACCGTCTTCAAAATTGATCTGGGCCACGATCTCAGTCACCGTGGTGGAGAGCACGACACTTTCCTCCGCACTGAGCGTTCCTAGCGCCTCAAAAGGATCAGACCATGTGGTCATAACTGCACGCGTGCCGATGACAGAGGGCAGTAATTGAGCAAACGTTAGACTGGATAGCAACAGAGTGAGAGTAACTAGTATGAGTCGCGAAAATAGCCGTCGGCGAAAGAGGAAATGCATAGTTATCTCTGTGTTAGTCGATAATTTTAAGGCATGACCCTGTTAGACTGTTTGTTTTTACAGAGTTAAGTGGCCCTTTTATGAGCAGTTTCTTATGATTTATGACGTTGTCGTTATCGGTGCTGGAGCGGCTGGATTGATGTGTGCTGCTCAAGCGGGCTATGCCGGCAAACGTACCTTAGTACTAGATCATGCGAATAAAGTGGGTAAAAAGATCTTGATGTCCGGCGGCGGCCGTTGCAACTTTACCAATCTTGGCACTACACCACAGCACTTTTACTCGTTAAATCCGTACTTTTGCATTTCGGCGCTTCAACGTTATCGTCCTGAGCACTTTGTTGAGTTGATAGAACGACACGGCGTGGAGTACGTTGAGAAAGCACCAGGCCAATTATTTTGCGCTGTCTCGGCTAAAGAAATAGTGCGCACACTGATAACTGAGTGCGAATGGGCAGGGGTCGATATCCAGTTGAGTACACACATTAGCGCCGTAGAGCGAAAAGGCGATGCTATGCGGCTTAGCACGTCGGCGGGAGCGATTGATGCTGGGGTGGTCGTGGTGGCAACCGGAGGGCTTTCGATTCCAACCATGGGCGCGACTGGGTTTGGCTACGACTTAGCTCGCCAGTTTGGTTTAGAGGTTTTAGCGACACGGCCAGGGCTCGTGCCTTTTACGCTCAGCGATACCTGGAAAGACCGCGCGGCTCAACTGTCAGGCGTCAGTGTACCGGTAGCGGCAAGTGCCGGTGATCGTTGTTTTGTAGAACCCATGTTATTTACTCACCGCGGTTTATCCGGTCCTGGGATGCTCCAGATATCCAGTGTTTGGCAGCCAGGGAAAGGCATTAGTGTTGATCTACTCCCGAGAGAAAACGCGGCAAGCACCCTTCGCGATGCTCGCCAGCATACCCCCAAACGTCAGCTTTCCACATGGCTGGGCGAACGCTTGCCTAAGCGCTTGGCCCAAGCACTATTAGAGTGGTATCCCGAGGATGCTGCTGCACGGCCCTTGGCTCACTATTCCAATCAGGACTTGGATGCGTGGGCGCAACGATTAAATGCCTGGCAATTAAAACCATCTGGCACCGAAGGATGGCGTACTGCAGAGGTGACAATGGGAGGGGTTGACACCGATCAGCTGTCGTCAAAGACCTTTGCAGTTAAGGACTTACCGCAACTGCGTTTTATCGGTGAAGTCTTGGATGTAACGGGCGAACTGGGGGGGTACAACTTTCAGTGGGCGTGGGCCAGTGGAGTAGCCTGTGGGCAATCTTGCTAGGGCCTGACTAGATTAACTGCACCAAAGCCATCGAATGATAAAGTCGCTGCCAAGGTCTCGTTTATCAGTCAGTTAACGAAGCATTGGCAGCGGTTCACGCCGATCAGCTGCTCGCTATCGTTTTAAGTGGCCACTTTGGCTAATAGTTTTAGCTTTTTGAGCAGCATATAGCCCGCAAGAGCTTTCCTGCCTGCCGCCAGAGCGCCCCCTGGGTGGCGTACCAGCTTTAGCGCAGCAACGCCGCCGATGAAATACAGCGGCAGCTTGAAGCTTTTCCAGCTTTTATCCAGCGGTGACGTTGCCTGCTGTAAAAATGCACTTTCTATCAAGATGTCCACGCGCTGTTGTTCCAGCTCAGCAAGTAACTGTGCTTTGCGCTGAGCGCGACTCAAGGGCTCGGCAGGCGGTTCAGCTGTTTTTGCGGATGGTTTCATCCCCTGGCTCCTCAAGCAGTGCTCTATCAGCCGTAAGCTGTTTAAGCGTTTCTTTCAAGAGCGAGTGGCGCTTAGATTGGCGAATCGCAATAACAGCAAATAGCACGCTGGCGCCTATCAATACGGCGGCACTAACGGCAATAGCCGTTAAGCGATAGGTGTCCCAAAATAGTACGACGACTAGTGTCGTAAGCGTGGCAATGCCTAATAACAGCAGAACCAGACTTGCCCCCGTCAAAAGAAACAACACCACTAAGCGAGCGCGCTCTTCTTCTAGTTCAAGTACCGCCAAACGCAGGCGGGTTTCGCTATTAGCAATAAGCGAGTTCAGCAGGCGTTTGGCGGCAGAGAAGACGCGTTGGGTTGGTCCCAAGGCCATTAGCGACGACCGAGCAGCATACCCACAACTAGGCCTGCCGCTGCGCCAATACCAATACTTGTCCAGGGGTTGTCATGGACGTAACGATCGCAAGCATCGGCTTGATGAGTCAGTGAGTCGCGTGTTTCATCATAGATACGCTCACCGCGGGCTTCCAAACGAGCGCGAGTATCTTTAAGGCGGCGCTCGGCACGTGAGCGAAGATCGTTCATCTCACCGCTGGCATCCTTTGCCGTCGCGTTCATAAGTTCTTCAACCGTTTCACTCAAATGACGCAGGTCGTCTTTAAGTTGATCTGACTGAGAAGAGAAGGGGAGTTGACGTTTAGCCATGGTGTCTTTCCTTTGACGAGTGAATGATTAAGGCTGCTGTAAGCATAGCAGCCACATCATAAGAGACAAGTAAATGCTGCTATCGTTTCAACCCTGTCGCACTAAATAATGGATTTAAGCTAAAACCAATACTCAGACGATGAACACGGTTGTCATAATCTATCAGGCTTTCACCATAGCCGTAGTAATACTGCACATGCGCCCTCAGTGTATTAAACGCGGGCCAGCTATAATCAATTTGGGTGCCATAGTTGCCTGCACTTGGATTGCCGCGCAGCAGGCCGCTCATTTCATGATTATTATTAAGACGTTTCGCTAAGCGGATGTCGCCGTAACCCATAAAGCGTTCGATGTCCGGATTGTCGTCGTCTTCTTGCGACTCCGGTATCCGCCAGTGCGGCGCTAAGGTGAAGGCCCAGTCACCGCTCTGAAAGGTACTTTCAAGATAGACGCGGTTCCAGCTACGCGAAAGTGGGTCCGAGCGGCCGTTAGACTGATGATTAAACGAAACGCGATTGAGAGTGTTCACCCATCCGAACGCGCTCCAGGTGTTATCGAAGTCGACAAATATTTCGGGCTCGTAGTTGGTTTCCCGAAAGGGTGATGACGCCTCTGTGTTATAGGCCTGCCACCAGCTGCGCTGAGTGTAACCAAAAAAGACATCGCCACGATCACCAAACACCTGCTCGGCGAGATTAACCTTGGCGCTGAACTGGAATTTCAATTCCACGCTATCCACCGAGCCATCTTCCGAGATATTGCGGAAGTTTTCGCGGTTTTGGTTGCCGTTATAGCTGACTGGGAACAGGTAGTTGGTATGGTGCGTTGTAATCGAAAACGGATTGCGGCTCGACTCCTGTTCAAGCTGGCGGCGCTCGTTTAAATCTTCCAGTGCGGCTTCCTGGGGCAGCGGTTCCGCTGGTAATCCAAGCGCTGCGTCTTCGGGGCTTTTTACTTGCTGAAGCTGCTGGCGAAGCTGATACAGTTCGGTATTTAGAGTATTAATGCGTGCCTCAATTTCAGCCTGTGATTCAGCAAAGGCATTTGCACTCGCGGCGCTCACAGCAGTGGCGAGGCTGAGCAGCGTGATAAATTTTCGCAACGACTGTTTTCGGATGACCATCAAGGTGGCTCGCAAAATGATTGAAAAAGGCAAATGCCAAGATTGTTTCTATCACGCTACATCGTGAAGTCAATACCTCTGATTGCGCTGGCTATCAGAACGCCTGACAATAGGTTCATAATCCGTGTATACGGAGCTTTCGATGTCAACGAGGCATGAGTAACGTGGTTAGATACGCCGGTAAATGGTTAGTAACGTGTTTGTTTGTGCTGGCCATCAGCAGCACTGCTATTTGTCAAGCTTATGCCTCGCTTCAGACCGATGCGCTGGATGGCGTGCCCGAGCAAGCTGAACTGGCCTCAAGGCTCGCTCAATTAGAATCAAATGAAGGAGCGTTAACGAACCAGCAGGCCAGCGATAAAAAAGCCTTAGAGGCGGCATTAGATGCGTACGAGAGGCTGGCGTCTGTCGATGAGCGATTAAATGCCTTAGATTCACGTGTTGAACAGGCTCCAGAGCTGCTGGCAAGCTTACAGCGTGATTTAAGCGATGCTCAAGAAGCCTCGCAGCAGCTTTCAGTGGCTAATTTAAGCGATCGGCCGCTAAACGAGCTAGAAACAATGCAAACGCAGGCAGTGGTCGAACTTCAGCAACTGCAAAGCCAGTTAGCCGAAGTGAACTCACAGCTACTCGCTGCCCAGACGCTCCCGGAGCGCGCTCAGAAAAATATTGCTGAAATGCTTCAACGCGCGGAGAGTTTACGCCGACAGCACGATGAGCGCGAGGCTTTGTTAGCAGATCGACAGCTTTCTGCATTGAATGATGCGGCGCTGATTCAGCTACGTATTGAGCGAATGCTGGCCGATCGTGAAGTGAGCTTTAACCAGCGTGAGTTAAGTGCTAATAGTCGGCTACGTGAGTTAGCTCAACAGCGTCGCGATGTACTGATGCTGCAGATCGATTACCAAGAACAGCAGTTGGGCATGCTTCAAGGTGTGATAGATCAGCAGCGTCGCCTGGCTTCTGAACAGGCCATCGCTGACGCCGCGCGCGACGACCCGTTAATTGCTGCCGGGCATCCGGTGGTGCTGCAAGTACAGAAAACCAATCAAACCTTAAGCCAAGAGCTATTGCGTGCAACGGATCGTGCTAACAGCATTGTGCGCGAAAACATAGAGGCCCAGCGCCAGCTTGAGCATGTGCGACAGCTGCAACGCAGCCTCAATGAGCAGATTGATGCGATACGCGGCAGCCAACTGCTGTCGCGCATTCTGCGCGAACAGCGCCAGTCGCTGCCGCCGCTATCAGTGCGGCGAGGCTTGCAGGATGAAATAGCGGACCTGCGTTTAAAGCAGTTTGATTTGGTGCGTCAGCGAGACCAGCTTCGTCAGAGCGCACAGTTTGCCGAGACGCGCTTAGAAGAGGCGGGCATAGAGGCAACTCCGGGGTTGGTAGACTCACTTTCTCGGTTGTATCAGTCGCGTCGTGAGCTGGTTGAGCAGTTAGAGCAATCCTATGGAAGTCTGCTAAGCGCGGCGATTGAGCTTCAGCTTAATCAGCAGCAGCTGTTTATTACCACCAGCGAACTTCGTGAAACGATTGATGAGCAGCTTTTCTGGGTTGCCAATAGCCGCCCACTGGACTTTAACTGGTTGCGGCAATTGCCGCACAATTTGTTGGTAGAGTGGAGTGAAGGTGAGTGGCGCGCTATTTTGCCTACCCACTGGCAGGGCCTTTCTTGGAAAGTATTAAAGGGAGCGCCAGTTTTCTTACTTGGCCTCGTGCTAATGGGGTTACGACGCAAGATCAAAACGCGGCTGGCCGATATACATTCGCAAATTGGTCGGCTGAAAAGCGACACTCAGCTGCATACTCCCAAAGCAGTGCTGTTTAATGCATTGCTGGCACTTCCAGGTCCGCTCGCGCTAGCCGGCATTGGTATCGGGCTGCTTGAAGCGGCTGGGCCGTTAGCCACTAGCGTTGCGCCTGGATTACTTCAACTGGCCTTAAGCTGGAGCGTGGTGGCATGGGTACGCAGGCTGCTGGTGGCGGATGGCGTCGCTGAGCGCCACTTTACCTGGTCGCCGCAATATACCGCGCGGTTGCGTCAACTTCTGGGAGGATTAGGCGTTGCTCTGGTGCCGGTCATTGCGATTGCGACGATGTCGGATGAAATGGAAACGCCGTTAGCGCTGCGCCCCGTTGCCTTTGCACTCTTGTCGTGTGGCTTGTTAGCCATGAGCTGGTGGCTAGCGCAGTTAATACTGGCACATATCCCTGTATTTGGCGTGCGGCTATTTCGTTTATTGCTGGGGCTTGCGATGGCAGCGGTGCCGCTGATGTTGCTTGGGCTGGTGGTGTGGGGGTACGAATATACCGCGCTGCGCTTAGTGGGCAGGTTTGCTATTACGCTTTATCTGTTGGGATTATGGGTGGTGGTGGAAGCGACGCTGGTGAGAAGCTTGGCCGTTGCTGCTCGGCGCCTCGCTTATCGCCGTGCGCTGGCTCGCCGTCGCGCTCAGGTGCAGGAGGGTGCGGAAGGCGGGCTTGAAGTAGTCGAAGAGCCGCCGCTCGATATGGAGCAAATTAATAGCCAGTCATTACGGCTTTCCAAGTTGATTGTGCTAATTGGCTTCAGTGCACTGCTCTATTTAGTGTGGGCTGACTTATTGTCAGTGCTTGGCTATTTAGACCATGTATCACTTTGGGAATCTCAAGAGGGCGATTTAGTCGACAGCGTGCTATCCATTTCGGACGTCTTTGCTGCGCTGCTGGTCGTCGCGATTACCTTTATTATGGCGCGAAATCTACCCGGCCTGCTGGAAGTGATGGTGCTATCCAGGCTGTCGTTGAAGCAGGGTAGCGCCTATGCGATTAGCTCGCTGCTCTCTTATACCATCGTGGGCACTGGCGTGGTGATGGGGCTAGCCACGCTAGGCGTGTCTTGGGACAAACTGCAGTGGCTCGTGGCAGCATTGAGTGTGGGGTTGGGCTTTGGCCTGCAGGAGATTTTCGCCAACTTTATTTCTGGGCTTATCATTTTGTTTGAGCGCCCAATACGGATAGGCGACACCATCACGCTAGGTAATCTACATGGTACTGTCAGCCGTATTCGTATCCGTGCGACCACGGTTACCGATTTTGATCGCAAAGAGATCATTATTCCTAATAAGACATTTGTAACCGACCAGCTGATTAACTGGTCGTTGTCGGATAACGTGACGCGCGTGGTGCTCACCTATGGCGTGGCTCATGGCTCGGATATGCCCAAGGTGCACCAGCTGTTGCGCCAGGCTGCTGATGAAAACCACCGAGTGTTAACCGACCCTGAGCCTCAGGTGTTTTGTTTAAACTACGGACAGCACAGCCTTAATTTTGAGCTGCGTATTTTTGTTAATGACTTGGTCGACCGCCTGTTTGCCGCCGATGAAGTCAACTGTCGGGTAGATGAGCTGTTCCGTGAAGAAAATGTTCGCATAGCGTTTGAGCAGATGGATGTGTGGCTACACCGAGACCGGAGCGATGCGGTTAAGGTACAGTCTGCAGCGCGGCCGTCCTCAGACGTGCTGCGCCCTGATCCAACCTAAGCTTTTGTCGCTGCATGTAAAAGAAACTCGCGATTTCCGTCGCTGCCGGTGATAGGGCTCTCCTGCCAGTGGCGTATGGTGAGCCCGCAGTCGTGACAGGCGCCTCGAATGCTAGCCTCTACATCGGCAAAGAGTGTTGCATCGCGCACTACGCCGCGTTTGTCCAACGCGCCGGGGCTTAACTCAAACTGCGGTTTAACCAGTGAGATTAACTGCCCGTCAGGCGGTAATAGCGCGGCAATCTCGGGCAAAATTAGCGTTTGGGATATAAACGAAACGTCCATTATGGCAACGTGTATTGGCTGCTCCGCAAGAGCATGAGTGAGCGCCGTTGCGCTGCTCATGTGCCGTGCGTTGAGGCCTTCCAGGCAAGTAACGCGTGTGTCAGTGCGCAGCTTTTCTGCAAGCTGGCCATGGCCGACCTCCACGCCAATGACATGGCGAGCGCCGAACCGTAGCGCACAGTCAGTAAAGCCACCGGTCGACTGGCCAATATCCAAAACAACGCAGCCGTCAAAGCGAAGGCCAAGCGCTGTAAGCACTCCTTCCAGTTTCAAGCCTGCGCGGGATACATAGCGCTCCTCGGGGTCATCTTCAACGATAAAGCGAGTAGTGTCGGGCCATTTTTCAGACACTTTAGTGAGTACTCTGCCACTGTTAGCTAGGCTGACCCGGCCATGGCGAATCAGTCGTTGGGCGCGCGTACGTGAGTTGGCCAGCCCTAGGCTGACCAACAGTTGATCAAGTCGTATCATGAGTATATGGGGTGTCGTTAAGCGGCTCGGTTATCCCATGCCTAGGGTGCATTGGGGGCTAAAGGTACATTTGGTCCAGCATCTGCCTGGAGTTCGGTAGGCGGCAAGCGCGCAGCGCCCCAGCTACGGTGCAGGTAGTGTTTAACGCTTTCAAGCTCCTCGCTCGTCACTGAGACTATTTCACCACGCTCTAGAGGGTCATAGTGATAAATATACAGCCGCGAGACGAAGCGCTCAAAAGGTAGCGATGCTTCGCCAAAGCGCTCACCGTTGCCAGACGTACTGACGAGAACGCCGTTACCCCAGTCCTGCCCACTGTCATTGTTGGGATTATAGAAATAAACCCGCATGACGTCTGAAGGATCGAGAGACGCACGCAATATAGTAATCGCATGCCAGCCGATGAAGCGTGCTGCGCTATCGGTAATGGCAATACCCGCAGGCTGTGGATGAATCAGCGGCTGATCGCCATTGTAATAAGGATGATAGCAGGCGTAGAAATGGCGCACGAAATCATCCACATCGATTAGCTGACCCGTCGCTACATCGACATTAATTCGAAAACCACGCCCCGACCACCAGCCGTGGAACTCAGGGTTTACCCAACGGTGGGGGTCGCCTTCTCGGCCAATGCAGCGACGACCCATTTCTGCATAAATACGATCCAGGTGGGGCACCACAATCAGCGACACTGGATCGAGGTCCATCGGCAGCTCAGTAGCAACGCCAGACAGGCTTTCCATTGATGAGATGGCCTGCCCCTCAAAATGCATAATGATTTCGTCATCGCGTGCTGCCCACGCCACCATCTGTAGCAAATAGTCGGGGTCGTTATAGGCCCACATCGAAAGTGCGCGGGCAGATTGGCAGGTGGGGTTGTTACCCTGGCCAACCCCCAGCGGCAATCCCAGCATGCACAGCACGCCCTCAATGAGGCGCGCTCGAGGAGAAACGCTGTCGCCGTAAGCGAGATTAAGCCGAGACTGCGCCCACTCAGATAGCGGCAAGTTCAGCTGGCGCCACATTGCTGGCGCGACCGGCGGCTGGTAAAGAATGCCTCGCTCCAACATTAGCGCAAGCCCATAGACCGCCTGTGCTGTAGTAGGATAAACGCCGCCACGAATCAGCGCCTGGACCAGTTCGCGATAGCACAGCAGGCAGTCGCGGCCGGTAGATGAAAGGCCCAGCGCTTCAGAAAGCAAGTGGTCGCCTTCTTCCAGCAAATGCCTGAGCAGCACGGTATGGTAAGGCGATACTAGCCCGGTATCATGCATCGCTCGGGCAAAGCCGGTGGATTCAGCCTGTAAAGCGGCTTGATCCATGTGTTCAAGTCGTTCGCGATAAACGTCGACACCGGGATCTTCGCGACAGGTTTGGGTGGTGCCATAGAGAGAACTGACCAGTCGATCAGCGCCTTGGCCGCTAATGCCAAGATCAATCGCGGGATTAGCCTGGCACAGTGCAATCTGGGTAATCATCTGTTTGATCGAATCAACTTGGATCGGACGCTGCTTCAAAATGCGCCAAATCTCTTCAATCAGTTGATCAATGATGTGTTCGTAGCCAATTCTGTCGGCTAAATGCTGGAAAAGCTGGCGGGGAATAGTGGCCAGCCGGCCTTGGGTTTCGCGCTCCGCTTCGCTCGGCGCCAAAAAAAGCAGCCATAGATTGATGGCCATGACTTGCGTCAGATAATGGTGGGCATTCTCTTTGGAAATGAGCGAATGTTCGACATCGCCCTTGGCCACAGCGAGGAGCCTTAGTTCGCTTAATGCCTCAATCACGAGGACATTGGCATCCGCGCTTTTTAGCGCGAAGGTTGTCAGCGTAGGCACTAAATATTGAGGTGTTTCCCAATCTGAGCCTAAGAATACGCCAGCATCCTCATACGCTTTCGCGCGAGATTCTAGCCCATCACAGCCGCCATTCTGTAATAGCACGCGCCGCGCAGTGTCGAGTACGCGCGGCAGCTTAGCGGGCTTTGAGAACGCGGGCGCCTGCGAAAGCAGGCGCACAGCATCATCAAATTTGCTCAATAGTGCACTGAGCTTACTATCTTCCTGAGAAGACGCGAGTTGATCTGTCTTCACGGTGACTCCTTATCCCAGCATTAGCGGGGATTATACATAGAAGTCGAGATCTTCTTGGCGTTTTAGTAGATCGCGAATCGTATGTGCATCCTCGCCTTTAAAGTAGATCAGACCCCAGTGGGTACCAAACGCGGTGCGCTTGGTCACGGTTTCTTCTACCGGTGAGGTTAACTCATGAGACTCAAAGTACGGGTGATCTTCCGTTTCTTCCGGGATTTCCAGTCGGCTGACCACTCGGCGACGTGGGTAAACGCCAAAGCAACCGGCAAAGCCATTGGCATCGACTACTTCTTTCGGGAAGAAGTTTGCTACTTCTTCTTTGCTGCTTTTCGGGTCAAATACCAGCATAGAGGCTTGATAGGCATTGAAGCCGTAAACCCGCTCAAGCAGTTCAAATACTTTGAAGCCCGGCGGGCGGTAGGCAACCTCGCCAAAGTACATTTCACCATCGCTAGTGACAAAGTATTCCGGATGAATCAAGCCAAACTCAATGTCAAAGGCTTTGATAAGTTTTTCGATTTGTTGAGTAATTTGTTCGCGGTATTTTTCAAGCTCTGGAGACGCGGGCACAAACACTGAGTAACCCAACGTCACGTATTCAGAGATGTTCAGGAAGGCGATTTTACCATCGTGAATCCACGCTTCGACGGCAAATTCCCAGCCGTCCAGGTGTGATTCCATCAGCACCGGGAACTCTTCGTCGGGGATGGTATCTACTTCATCCGGCGTACGAATAACGCGGTGGCCTAGGCAGCCTGCTTTATCAAAGGCCTTGAGGTGGATCGGGTCGTTGGGGTCACCATCAAGCTTAAGCAGCGTTTGGTTAACCCGCTTGAGAAAGCGCACAACGTCTTCCTTGTCGTGGGCTTCTTCAAAGATACCTACGCGGATACCGCCTAGCTGTGCGCGGCGCTTCATGAGTGCCTTGTCGCGTAGCAGTAGCGACTGGCCGTAAATGCGCGGATTATCAAGCAGCACAGAGTTGATAGCGCCCGCCCACTCAACGGTTTCTTCGTAGAGAGGAATGGCGACATCAACGCCTTTTTCTTTGAGCGTCTGGGCGATCTCTATGGAGCGATCATTGAGGCGTTCAAAGTTCCAGGGCATGTAGGGAATATTGTGTTGTTGGCAATACTCTTCAGCCCAATCAGGTGCAACGACAATGTAGCGACGGTCAAAGTTGTCGGCCGCTTCAATCGCATTGAGGCTCCAGCCTAACAGGGCGATATAGCCCTTATTTGGATCCTTTTGCATGTTGATGACTCCTACTTGGTGAACGAACAGAATTGCCAGACTATTTACATCACCATACACGACGGCAGCTAGGCTCGGCTAATGAGAGGGTTGTCCGTAGTGCAAACGCAACGGGCGATTTAAATCATTAACGCTGGGATAGCTAAAGGCGTAAAGGGGTGTCTATGGTAAGCTAGGCGGTTCAACTTCATGTATAAGTGGCAAGAGGAATAGGCCAAGATGGCGGCCAAGCCGATCTACCGTGTAGTGGTTCACCAGCAGGGTGAAATATGGGATTTATACGTCAGAGAAATCTTTCAAAGCGAACTCTGGGGCTTTATTGAAGTCGAGGAGTTTGTCTTTGATGATGCTAGCCGCGTAGTGGTTGATCCTACGACTGAGAAGCTACAGCGAACTTTCGAGAGCGTTAAGCGAAGTTATCTGCCGTTGAATGCTATTGTTCGCATCGATGAAGTAGAACGTGAAGGCCCTTTAAAAGCAGTCAAAACCGATGCGCGGATAGCAGAGTTTCCCCGTCCCTTTCCGTTGCCACCGCGCGGAGAAGGGTAAACGTATAAGAAGCGCACCGCTAAGTTAAGCGATAAGCGCTGTTGGCTTCGTCCGCCTCGCAGCGTTTTAACCAGGACATGATGTCATGCACGTAAATAAAATTCGTACTCATTATTACGCCGCTGCGGCCGGTGTTTTGCTCAGTGTGGCGAGTATTAATGCTACTGCCCAGTCTGATAATCAGGCATGGGTAACCGATGAGCTTAGCACCTACGTGCGTAGCGGTCCGACCGATGGCTACCGCATTATTGGTACGCTTAATGCCGGTGAACAGGTCAATGTGCTGGAGACCAGCGGCAATTACACGCGGGTTCGCAACGGTGATGGCAATGCGGTTTGGGTTTTGAGCGATGAGCTTCAGCAAACCCCTAGTGCGGTCGAACAGCTGCCCGCGTTAGAAGCGCAGGTAGAAGAATTAACCGCTGAACTTGATGGAATTAACGACGCCTGGGAGCAGCGGGTTTCTTCAATGACTGAAACGCTAGACGTGCGCGAGCGTCGGATCGCGGAGCTTGAAGTCAGCAACCAAGAGCTCGATAGCCAATCAGAAACGTCCCGCCAGCAGGTGAGGGGGCTTCAGGCGCGCTTAGAAACGCAGGAAGAAGACCTTCTGATGCGTTACTTTATGTATGGAGGCGGTGTCGCGGGCGCGGGCTTGCTGGTGGGGCTGATTGTTCCACACTTGCCGCGTCGGCGTAAAAAGCGTGACCGTTGGTTCTAATTCGCTACGAATGAGCGTTTGAGTGATCACAAGCGGCAAGGCGGTTAGATAATGAGCGAGCAATGGCGCAAGCGCTGGCAGGAAGGGCGTATTGGTTTTCATCTGCAGCAAGCGCATCCGGCGTTGCTGCGTCATTGGGCCTCGCTGAATGTTGATGTCGACACTAAAGTGCTGGTGCCGCTGTGTGGTAAGAGTGTCGATATGCGTTGGTTGGCCGATATAGGCCATCCAGTTCTGGGTATTGAGTTTGCGCCTGAGGCGATTGAGCAGTTTTTGCTACAGCGCAGTACGGCGGTATCACGCTATAGCCAGGCTGGTTTTACCGTTTCCCGGCAAGGCAACGTCGAACTATGGTGTGGCGACTTCTTTCATCTGCACATTCAACAGGCCGCTGAGATTGGCGCGTTTTATGATCGCGCGTCGCTGATTGCGCTGCCGCCAGCGACGCGTCAGCGCTATGCGTTTCATCTTGCTCAATTGGTGCCGCCAGGTGCCAAAGGCCTGTTGATTAGTTTGTCACACAGCGAAGAGGGGGCTGGGCCACCCTACAGTGTGCCGGCCCGCGAGATTGCAAACCTGTTCAAAGCTAACTTCACGCTAACGTTTTTGGAGGAAGGTAGCCCGGATGAGCGTGGCCGAACGGAAAGTATATGGGCGCTGGAACGACGTGGGCCACGCCTATAGCGGCGTGGCCCGTATCAATAACACTAGGCAAGATAAGCAGATTAGCGAGCCAGCAGTCGACCTAGCTCAGGGTCGCTAAAGGCACGATTCATTCCATCACTGAGTAGATCGCTCAGCATACGCGCATTGCTGTCGGCGTCAGGCTTAAGCGCGTACCCCTGGGTGCGGCGTGATGTATAGGTACCGGTGTAGGTGGTGCCTTTGTTTTTTGCGATAGCGCGGAATACGCCTTCCAGGCGCGCTTCATCGACTAACGGCTGGCCGCTCTCGCCTCGAGCGTAGTTCAGGTTGGCCAGTTCTAGCGTTAGGCTCGGGCGCCCGTTGGCCGGCTCGGTGGTCGGGCTAAAGCCCATGTCTCGCACGGCGCGCTCGGCCTCTTCCTGCAAACGTGGAATCAGCTCGTGGCTGCTAACCGTAATCTGCGCCGTCGACATATTGCCGCCTGCACGGTTGCCGATAATGTCGCTATCGCGTCCATCTTGAGCAATCACCGTGACCTGTTGGCCTGAGCCGGTTTGCGGCACATCAGCGTTGCGCTCAGGGCTGAGCTGCAAATATTGCGGGCTAGCACAGCCGGCTAGCCATGCACTGGCAAGCAGTACACCTGACATGCGTATAAATTGACGCCGAAGCATGGTCTTCCTCCACGGTGGCTAAAATACCAGTATAACGCGCCCTGAACGTTGGCGGTATGCTCAAGCGAGGTGTGTTTGTGCCGCTGTATTCAACGCCGCCTTAGGGAAGCGTCGCCAGTGGCGCGGGTGGGCGAATAGGCGCTGCCCGCGGCGAAGCGCCAAGTGTTCAAAGTCAGTATGGCGCACGGTGGCCAGCCATGGCTGGGCTAGCCAATCTGCCTCCAACTCTACGCGCACTTCAGCTCCGACGGGCGAAATCGCGGTGATGGTGACCGGCAGGTGGCTTTCTGATGTGGGCTGCTCGGTTAGGCGCACTTCGTGGGGCCGTAGCAGTAGTTCCTCATGTCCATCCGGCAGGTCAACGTGCCAATAGGCGTCGCCGCAGGTTAATACGCCATTGCTGACGCTACCTTCTAGGTGATTGACCTCGCCTAGGAACTCAAACACAAAGCGATTTTTAGGGGCGCGATAAAGCTCATCAGGCGTATCAATCTGCTCGATACGGCCGTTGCTCATGACCACGACGCGGTCAGACAACTCCAACGCTTCTTCCTGATCGTGGGTCACAAATACGCTGGTGAAGTTGAGTTCATCGTGCAAATGGCGCAGCCAGCGACGAAGCTCTTGGCGCACCTTGGCGTCAAGAGCGCCAAACGGCTCATCTAGCAGTAGTACTTCAGGCTCGACCGCCAGGGCGCGAGCCAGCGAAACGCGTTGTTGCTGGCCACCTGAAAGCTGGGCAGGGTAGCGGTTTGCTAGATGCTCCAATTTGACCATTTCCAGCAATCTAAACGCCCGGGCGCGAATCTCGCCGCTGCTAGGGCGGCGTTTGCGAGGCAGAACGGTAAGCCCAAACGCAACGTTGTCATACACACTCATATGACGAAACAGCGCATAGTGCTGAAACACAAAGCCGATGCGCCTATCGCGCACATGCACATTGGTTACGTCGCGTTCGCCAAACAGAATTTTACCCGGCTGTACAGCGTGATCGGCATTTTCCAAGCCTGCAATAATGCGCAGCAAGGTGGTTTTTCCTGACCCTGATGGTCCCAGCAGGCCGACCAGTTCGCCTTCATGAATATCTAAATTGATAGGCTCTAAGGCCTGGGTGCTGCCAAAATGCTTGGCAATATTATGTAAACGGATGCTCATGCAAATGCCTCCCGGCGCGATGCGCGCCATTCCAGCCCAGCTTTGGCCGCGAGCGTGAGTAGGGCAATGAATGCGAGTAACGCTGCGCAGGCAAATGCTCCCACGGCGTTGTAATCCTGATAGAGCTGCTCAAGATGCAGTGGCAGGGTATTCGTTTTGCCGCGAATAGCGCCTGAGACCACGGAGACGGCCCCAAATTCGCCGACTGCACGGGCGTTGGTAAGAATGACGCCGTAAAGCAGCGCCCAGCGAATATTGGGCAGCGTGACGCGGAGAAAGGTGGTCCAACCTGAAGCGCCAAGCGTGACGGCCGCTTCTTCTTCACGAGAGCCCTGCGCCTGCATGAGTGGAATAAGCTCCCGGGCAACGAAAGGGCAGGTGACAAAAATGGTCACCATCAAAATACCGGGCCACGCGAACATCAATTGAATGTCGTGAGTATCGAGCCAGCTACCGATCCAGCCGTTGCGGCCATAAAGCAGCAGATAAATAAGCCCGGCGACCACTGGCGATACTGCAAAGGGAATGTCGATTAACGTTTGCAGAATGCGCCGCCCAGGAAAACTGAACCGAGTGACCAGCCAGGCCAGCGCAACCCCAAACACTAAGCAGACTGGAATGGTTAACAGCGCAATCATCAGAGTGAGGCCAATCGCATGCAGGGTAAAGGTGTTGCCGACATTCGCCCAGAACACCATCACACCTTGCGAAAACGCCTGGGCAAAAATGGCAATCAATGGCAATAGCAAAAAAAGTGCTGATAGCAGTAGGGCCGCGCCCACTAATAGGCGCCGGATAAATGGTGAATCCCCAATTCGACGCATTACCCTTTACCTCCGTGCAGGCGGCGCACAAAACGGCCCTGCCAAATATTAATAGCCAGCAGCAGGGCCAGCGATACAAATAGCACCACCGACGCAATCGCTGATGCGCCTGCATAATCATATTCTTGCAGTTTGACGAAGATCATCAGCGCGGTGATTTCTGTTTCGTAAGGCATATTGCCAGCGATAAAAATAATGGCACCGAACTCGCCTAGCGAGCGTACAAAGGCAAGCCCCGTGCCGGTCACTAGCGCAGGCCAAAGGTGGGGCATGATGACGCGACGAAAGGCGACCGCATCGGTTGCGCCCAGCGACATAGCGGCTTCATCGACTTCAATGGGCAAATCTTCCAGCACAGGCTGTACGGTACGGACAACAAACGGAATACTGGTAAACGCCATGGCGAGCGCAATGCCTACCCAGGTGTAGGCGACTTGAAAGCCCAGTGGTTCAAGTAATCGGCCCATCCAGCCGCTGCTGGCGTAAAGCGTGGCCAGCGTAATGCCGGCAACAGCAGTCGGTAGCGCAAAGGGCAGATCCATCAGCGCGTCTAGTAAGCGCTTGCCGGGAAACTCATAGCGTACCAGCACCCATGCCAATAACAGCCCAAACACGGCGTTAATCAGCGCCGCCACTGCAGCTGCGCCAATGGTGACCATGTAGCTTGCCACCACGCGACCTTCCGTAATGATGGCCCAGTACTCGGCAAGGCTAAGCTTTGCTAACTGGCCGAACAGGCCGGTAATCGGTAGCAGCAGCACCAGCGATATGAACAGCACGCTGATACCCATAGACAGACCAAAGCCCGGCAGTACGCGTGTGCTGCCGGTTCGCCAAGATGCGAGTTGACTCATAGTTGAGGCTTATTCATAGAGAGTTTTTAGCGACGCTGTAGCTGTTCAAGAATGCCACCACTACCAAAGTGAGTATTCATAACGTCCTCCCAGCTACCAAACACGTCTTCTACTTTTAATAACTCAATTTCCGGGAATTGATCAGCGAATTCTTCTACCACAGTCTCGTTATGCACGCGGTAATTGAAGCCCGCTAGCAGGCGCTGCGCCTCTTCCGTGTACAAGTAGTCCAAGTAGCTTTGTGCTAAGTCGCTGTTACCATTACGCTCGGCGTTTTCTTCTACCACGGCGACCGGAAATTCAGCTAAAACACTGATCGGCGGTACGATCACTTCGTAATCGTCGCTACCATATTCACGCCGAATATTGTTGACCTCGGACTCGAAGCTAATTAGCACATCGCCAATGTTGCGTTCGATAAAGCTAGTAGTTGCGCCACGACCGCCGGTGTCGAATACGTCGACATTAGCCAAGAACGTGCGCATGAAATCTTCAATCTGTTCTTCATCGCCGTCGAACTCGTTATCGGCAAAACCCCATGCTGCTAAATAAGTGTAACGACCATTGCCGGACGTTTTGGGGTTCGGAAAGACCATTGATACGTCTTCTTTTACCAAATCGTCCCAGCTTTCAATCCCTTTGGGATTGCCTTTGCGAACCAAGAAAGCCGTCGTGGAATAATAGGGCGACGCATTGTTTTCGAAGGCCTGCTGCCAATTTTCTGCGACGAGCCCGGCATCCGCGAGCACCTGCACATCGGTTACTTGGTTAAACGTGACTACATCGGCACGTAAACCTTGCAGGATGGCACGAGCCTGGGCAGAAGAGCCGCCGTGCGACTGGCTAATCTCAATTTCTTCGCCGTGCTCTTCTTGCCACTTCGCTTGAAACTCTGGGTTGATGGCTGCAAACAGTTCTCGAGCCACATCGAACGATGAGTTAAGCAGTTCACGCTCTTGCGCTGCTGCAGCACCACTGACGGTGACGCCTAGCGCGATGGCAATCAGGCTGCGGCTGAAAATGGCTGGCATTGACATGGACAAACTCCTATCGAGCGGTAGGCGCTTAGCAGCGCAATATTGGCAAGATTAAATCTATCAATGTGGAATTACAATCATGTTTTATATTCTATTTAAGAATATATGCCTGGCGGCCTATACGGCTGCTTAGTGAGTGG
>NZ_JBQDLQ010000010.1:0-63428 GCF_052095695.1 Halomonas sp. | reverse complement strand
GGTACCGAACAGGGTAATGGTGCCCCCCAGGATAGAAGCAAAGCTGAGCGGCATGAGCAGCCGCTGTGGAGATAAACGCAGCCGCCGGCTCCAGCTCATCACCGCAGGGATATAGGTAGCCACGACCGGGGTATTGTTGACAAAACCACTGAGCATCGCCACGGGTAATAGCAGGCGCGCCAGGGCGCCTCTTTCGCTCGTAGGGCGCCCCAACACATAGCGAATAATGAGATCAATCCCACCGGTTTCACGAATGCTAGCCACCAGCACGTACATAAACGCGACGGTGAATAAACCGCTATTGGCAAAACCACCTAACGCCTGCTGGGGATCAATGACTCCCAGCGTCATTAGCACGATAACCGCGCCCAGCAAAATAATATCGGGCCCGAGGCGTGAAAAAGCCATAAGCGGAAAGATCGTAACCACCACTGCTACCGCAATCCATGCATCCAGCGACATACCCACCCCATTCTTAATCCACAAGCCGGGGCTATTGTGACGCCAATCATATATTCTAAAAAGTTATTTTTAGAAACACCTAAAGAACAAAAAGGAATATAAGCGTAGCCATAGTGGTGCCAATACCGCGGCTTACAGCGCGATTAAAATGACGGGCAACAAAAAGCCCCGCGCTTGGCGGGGCTTTCCGATCAATCAACGCTAAGCGCTAATTGTTAACATCTCATGGTTTAAGAATTAACTTAAACAACTTTGATGTTAGAAGCCTGAAGGCCTTTTTTACCCTGAGTGACGTCGAAGGAAACCTTCTGGCCGTCTTGCAGAGATTTGAAACCTTCAGACTGAATTTCAGAGAAATGTGCGAACAGGTCGTCGCCATTGTCATCAGGAGAAATGAAGCCGAAGCCTTTAGTGTCGTTGAACCACTTAACGGTACCAGTTGCCATGATCGAAATCCTCGATGTAGCTAATCAAAACCGGGAAATACCCGAATTACAGTGGGTAGAACAAGAAACTTTCACCAGAATTAACGCTTGAGGCGTTTCTATACTGCTGACAACGTTCGACTTGCTAACCAACTGAGCGTAGTTTGCGCCTAACCCATGCCCCCGTCAACACTACTATAATACCTAGTTAAAAGCCTCTAAATTCCTGGACTTCCGCTGAATTTCATCTATGTGGCGCTAAGATCCAATTGGCAGCCTTCTCCGCAATCATTAAGGTTGGAGAGTTCGTATTACCACTGGTAATGGTGGGCATGATACTGGCATCGGCGACGCGCAGACCGCTGATACCGCGAACTCTCAGCCGCGCATCCACCACCGCCATAGCATCGTCCTTGCGACCCATGCGCGCAGTGCCAACGGGATGAAAAATGGTCGTCCCTATATCGCCCGCCAACCGGGTAAGCTCATCATCACTTTGATACTCAGCGCCCGGCTTCACTTCTTCAGGCGCATATTTGTTAAAGGCAGGCTGCTCGGCAATATGCCGTGTGACGCGCAGTGAGTCCGCTGCCACCTTGCGGTCTTCAGACGTACTCAGATAGTTAGGCGAAATGGCCGGCGCTTGTCGCGGGTCGCTACTCTTTAGCCGTACTGTCCCCCGACTGGTGGGGTTTAAATTACACACGCTTGCGGTAATGGCAGGGTATGCGTGCAGCGGCTGCCCAAAAGCCTCAAGGCTCAGCGGCTGCACATGGTATTGAATATTGGGATGCGCGTGCTCTGGCGAGCTACGGGTAAATGCTCCTAGCTGCGAAGGCGCCATGCTCATAGGCCCAGAACGCTTGAGCAAATATTCAAGCCCAATACCGGCTTTTCCCCATAGCGTACTCGCCATGGCGTTTAATGTTTTGCCATTGGTAATTTTATAGACTGAGCGAATCTGCAGATGGTCCTGCAGATTCTCGCCGACGCCCGACAGTTCATGCACCAAGGTAATGCCGTGTTTGCATAACAGCCCAGCAGGCCCCACGCCGGAAAGCTGCAGCAAGTGCGGCGTACCAATGGCACCGGCACATAGCACCACTTCCCCACTTACTGTCGCTCGCTGGACGCTGCCATTGCGCTCAACCTCAACGCCCGTACATTGCGGCATGCCCCCCTCTTCGTTAAAGCACAGCCGATTAACCTGCGTGGAATGCCATAGCGTTAAGTTGTCGCGCTTAAGTGCCGGGCGTAAAAATGCTTTAGCGGTATTCCACCGAAAGCCCGAGCGTTGATTGACGTCGAAGTAGGCCACGCCCTCGTTTGAACCGCGGTTAAAATCGTCGGTTCGCGGGATACCTGCCTGCACGGCAGCCTCGGCAAAATCATCTAACACAGGCCATTTCAGGCGCTGCTTTTCGACCCGCCATTCGCCGCCATGCCCATGAAAGCCGCGATGTTTAGCGTCGCCATCGCCGCCCGCATCTAATCGATAGT
The DNA here is from genome assembly GCF_052095695.1 of Halomonas sp. Taxonomy (GTDB): domain Bacteria; phylum Pseudomonadota; class Gammaproteobacteria; order Pseudomonadales; family Halomonadaceae; genus Vreelandella. The sequence continues at coordinate 61,041 of NZ_JBQDLQ010000010.1, read as the reverse complement.
GGTCTTCGTGCTTGATAAAATCAGACAAACAGCTTTCCCAGCGCCAGGCATCGTCGCCCGTTACTTCAGCCCAGTGGTCGTAGTCCCGCGCCTGGCCGCGCATATAAATCATGCCATTGATGCTGGAACAGCCGCCCAGGGTTTTGCCACGTGGATAAATCAATGAACGGCCGTTGAGCCCTTTGTCGGGTTCGGTGCGAAAAAGCCAGTCGGTACGCGGATTATTGATGCAGTAGAGATACCCTACGGGAATATGAATCCAGTGGTAGTTATCGCGCCCTCCCGCTTCTATTAGCAGGACGCGATGTTTTGGGTTTGCGCTCAAACGATTGGCCAGCAGGCACCCGGCGGTGCCTGCACCGATAACAATATAGTCATAGTGGTTATTAGCTAATTCTGACATCACGGGCTCCGGTAACGTTAAGGCGCTACTTCGCCACCACGAGCACAGTACTTGCGTGCATGCCTGTCTCTGCCACCGGAGAGAGGCGGCTAAAAAACGCGTTAATTAATTGGATTGTTGCTGTCATGGGCCTACCTTTAATAAAAACGTGGTTTGAAAAGGCTGCTGATAAACGCATAACTAGAGACTAGCCTACTGGGTTCGCCAAGGGAGCCTAGGCGTTAGTTTAATGCCGCTGCCCACAAGCTAAGCCCCACGCCTATTCGTAGGCGTTTGTTTGAACCGTATTCCCTCAGCCACATAGCACCCGTCCAGAGTGCTGGCGGCCCGACCTTCGACTTTTAGACTTCATGACGGAACTCATTGCCTAAGAGGATGCCAGATAAAGAGCGTGTCATTAAGCATGAGCATACATTTTGTACTAAAGTGAAAGCTTAAGATAAGTAGACCGGTCGATTAAGCGCCCAGGAGCTGGGCGGTTTGACCAACACGTTGATCTAAAGATAGGAGATCTTATGAGCAACAATATCACGACGATTAATCCGACTAACGGCGAAACCCTCGACACCTATAAGCTAATGAGCAGCGGTGGAGCCAAGCAGGTAGTGGATGCTTGTTACGAGGCATTTCTGGAATGGCGCCTTGAGTCCCTTGAAAGTCGCGCTAAAACGGTTAAAGCGATTGGCCAAGCACTTCAAAAGCATAAAGAAGCACTGGCCGATCTTATGGTCAAAGAAATGGGCAAACTGCCTGACCAAGCGCGCCAAGAAGTTGACCTGTGTACCGGCATTTGTGATTACACCGCTGAACACGGTCCTAAAAAGTTAGCTGACGAAGAGCGCCAGCCTGGGAACGGTGAACGCGGCTTTGTCACCTATTCGCCGATGGGCGTCATCTACGGCATTCAGCCCTGGAACTTCCCTGCTTATCAAGTCGTGCGCTACTCAATCGCCAATCTAATGGCGGGTAACGGCGTATTGCTTAAGCACGCCGAAAACGTGACCGGAAGCGGCCTGTTGCTGGAAAAAATCTATCGCGAAGCGGGCCTTCCCGAGAACGTCTTCCGCACGCTCGTGATCTCTCACGACGTGTCTGATGAAGTAATTGGCCACTCTGCGGTTCGCGGCGTCACGCTTACCGGCAGTGACGGTGCAGGCCGCAAGGTCGCCGCTAAAGCCGCCGAACATTTGAAAAAAACCGTGTTAGAACTAGGTTCCAACGATGCTTATCTTGTGCTCGACGATGCCGAGCTAGATCTCGCGGTAGAAACCTGTGTTCAAGGGCGTGTCTATAACGGTGGCCAAACGTGCGTTGCGGCTAAACGCTTTGTGGTGACTGAAAAGAACTATGATGCGTTTAAAGAACGCTACGTGGCTCGTATGCAGGCACTGACCGCGGGCGACCCCAACCAAAAAGGTAGCGACCTTGGCCCCATGGCCCGCGTTGATCTGCGCGATGCTCTTCATAAGCAGGTAGAAGAGAGCGTAAGTAAAGGCGCAAAAATTCTTTGCGGCGGTGAAAAGCCCTCAGGTAAAGGCGCATTTTATCCGGTCACCGTGCTGGACAATGTGACCCCTGGGCAGCCCGCTTATGATGACGAACTGTTTGGCCCGGTAGCGGCATTAATTCGCGCTAAAGATGATGAAGATGCGATGCGCATCGCCAACGACAGCCGTTACGGCCTGGGTGGTGGGATCATCTCTAAAGATGTTAAGCGCGCAACAGAGCTTGCCAGCAAGTACTTTGATACCGGCATGGTATTTATCAATGGCTTTGGCGTCGCGACACCAGAAATGCCCTTCGGCGGTGTAAAAGACTCTGGCTATGGACGCGAGCATGGCGGCTTTGGCATGCTTGAATTCGTCAATGCCAAGTCGGTTATTGTGGTTAAGGAGTAAATCATCCGATAAGACCACTAAGCCGCTAAAACCAAAACCTCGCAGGCCATTGCCTGCGAGGTTTTTTTATTGCGATCGCGTATTAGATAGTGCTGGCTCGACGCTGCCAAAGCCTCAATGCAGCCGCCACTATAAGCCAGGTGATTAGTGCAGCGATAACATCATCCAGCACAATACCGAAACCACCCGGCACCGCCTCTGCTAAATGTATCGGCGGTGGTTTTAACGCGTCGAAAAAACGATAAACGCCGAATGCCAGTGCCATTATCAGCGGGTGGCGCGCCGCTCGCAGGCCAATCACGGCGAGAGGGAAAGCCACGTACTCATCGGCCACAATGCTGCCATGATCCAAGCCGGCAAAATGCAGCGAAGCGACATGGCAAACCGGTATCGCAATGGCTATCAATACCACTATGATCGCCGCCTGCTGAGACATCGGCCTACCCAGCAGCCACCATGCCAGTGGAACACCCAGCAACGAGCCAAACGTACCCGGTGCTATCGGCGCCAGCCCTAACCCAAAGCCAGTGGCCAGCCATAGATTGAACGTTTCGAGCATTAACCAGCCTGCTGAGCTTGGTGCTCGAGCTCAGTCGTCATCTCTTTGGGTAGATTAAGAGCACTGGCCAACTGGTCTAGCCAAGCACGCTCCATCGGGTTGTGATCATCAGTGACAGCCACGCTGATCAAGTACATCTCACGCGCAGCCTGTGGGGAGTCCGCTTCGCGAGCCAACGCCTGGGCATCCAGCGGCGCTTTTAGCTGCTGCTCTACCCAGTTGTGCATCTCCTGGTCGGCCCCTAGCGCATCAATTTGTTCGGTAATCAGCGCCTGCTCTTGCTCGTCAATGTGGCCATCGGCGCGGGCGGCCATGATCATCGCCTGCAGCAGTTCAAGGCTACGCCGCTCTTGGAATTCACCGCTGAGCACTTCTACCCGCTCGCCCTCTGCCACACTCGCCTGTTCAGCGGTGGGCTGTGCGCCGCCATTCTTAGCCGCTTGTGAACTCTGCCACGCTTTCCAAGCCAGCATGCCCACGCCCGCAATAGCGCCATACTTAAGCGCTTTGCCGCCCATGCTGCGGCCACGTTTTGAGCCTACTAGCATGCCCATTGCACCGCCGCCCAGCAGGCTTTTTACGTCAAAACCACCGGATGAGCCGCTGCCTTGACTACTGCCGCTACCGCCGCCTAACTGCTTAGAAAGTCCGCTCAACATTCCCTTAACATCGACACCGCTGCCACTAACGCCCTTCTGACTACCGCCGGCTTGCTTCATCAACTGCTGCAAAATTTTGCTTGCGTTCATCCTTGTACTCCTAAGTCGATATTATCTTTTGGCTCTTGTAAAGACTAACTCACGTTATAAAACATACTGTATGAACGCAGCATGAACTAACGCTGGCTGAGACATTAAAAAACTTAGACATCAAAGTTGTGTCCCCTTTATTTCCACCGAACTACCGTGGCGACTGGCACGCACGTCTATACGCACGGGCATTTGCTCTTTAAGTTCGCTGACGTGTGAGATAACGCCAATCATGCGCCCGCCCATTTGCAGCTCGCTAAGCATGGCAATGGCCTGATCCAAGGCATCTTGATCCAGGCTGCCAAATCCCTCATCAATGAACAGTGTATCCAGCTGAATACCGCCAGCATACGCCTGCACCACATCTGAAAGCCCCAGCGCCAACGACAGCGCCGCCATAAATGATTCACCGCCGGAAAGTGTCGCCACTGAACGGTTCTTGCCGGTGTAGGTGTCGGCTACATCCAGCTCCAGGCCTGACGCTCTGTTACCTTTGGAGGGGTCTTCCCGGCGCACCAACTGATAGCGCCCGCGGCTCATGCGTACCAGACGTTCAGAGGCTTGAATCAGCACGTCATCCAGCAATACGCCCAACACAAAGCGTTGCAGGCTAATACGATGCCCGGTGCGGCCATTAGCGACCTCGCTTAGCGTGCCCCACAGCTGATACTGGGCTTCCAGTTCGGCCTGGGCAGCGTGGGCCGCGGCCAGTTTTTGGTGAATGCCTTTGAGCGTGGTTAACCTGCCGTCAAGCGTTCGCCACGCCTCCAACTGGGTGTTCTCTTCCGCTTGGGCAGCCTCGGTTAGCCGGGTCAACGCAGCGAGATCTGGCGGTGTTTTATCCGCCAACTGGGTTTGATAACTCTGCAGCGCCCCTTCCAGTTCAGCCAGTCGATGCTGATACGTTTCAACCTGACGCGTCAGCTCTTGCCGCTGGGTGTCGTCCAACTGTGCCGCCTGAAACGCCGTGTCATCTTCGAAGGGGCTGGCCTGTAGGGCCGTTTGCCACTCGGTTTGCGCCTGCGCTTGCACCTGTTGGTGACGCTCGACGCGTTCGCTAGCACCGCGTAACTGCTCTTCCGCCCGCGCCAACTGGGTTTGAGCGATCGATAGCGTCTGCTGAGCGCTCTCCCAGGCTTTTTCAAGCAGGGCGATTTGGTGTTCAAGCTCAGCGAGGGTTCGGCGCATGGCCTCAGGGTCGCGGGCCTCTTCCGGCAGCGATTGGCTCAACTGGTCGCGCTGACTCTCCAGGCGCAAGGCGTCTTCTTTCGCCTTTTCAACCGCAGGTTGCTGGGCTTTCAGCTGCTTATCCAGCGCACCCCACTCCCGGCGCAGCGCATCGCGGGCGGCGGTTTGCTGGCGAATTTCCGCCTCAACGCTTTCCCGCCGCTGTGCTTGGCGACGCAACTCTTCGCAGGCATTTTCCAGTTCTATCAGCGCCTGGCTGGCCCACTCGCCCAGTTGCTGGTTAAGCCGCTGAACCTGGTCTGCGTTGTGACTAATCTGCTGGGTAAGCTGATGGTGACGACGTTCAGCATCTTGCTGCGCCTGACGGCTTTTTTCCAAGGCAGAGCGCGTCGTTTCTACCTGCGCTTGCGTAACGACAGCTGCGTTTTGAGCCGCTGGAGCTGGGTGATCACGGCTGCCACACACCGGGCAAGGGGCGTCCACTTCAAGGCTAAGCGCTAACAGTGCGGCCTGCCCCTGGTGCCAGTACATCTCCTGTTCAGTGGCATGTCGCTGCGCTTGCGCCACTTCGCTTTGCTGTCGGCTGAGTGCTTCCGTTGCCTGCTGCTGTTGGGCGATTAACTCCCGCCCCTGCCGGGTGAGTTCGTCCAGCTCCTGGCGCTGATTGAGTAGGCTTGCATGGCTGTTTAGCTCCGCGGGAGCGCTAGCCAGTTGCTGGAACTCCAGTTGCAAACGCTCAAGGTTCACGCCAATGGCTTCGCCTTGATGACGAATACTCTCTAGCTGGGCCTCATCGCGCTTAAGCGCCGTATCGCCTTGTTGCCAGGCAGCCTGCGCCGTTTGAAAACGCGCCTGCAGCTCGCTTAATTGCTGGCCTTTGTGGATAAACTCACCCAACTGGCGATGCCGCTCACGCAGTGTGGGGAGCTCCGTCTGACGCTGGCGTGCCGTTTCCAGCGTTTGCTGCGCCTGTTCGGCACTTGTGCGTTGGGAGGTTAACGCGGCTTGCGCCTGGCGCTGTTCTGCTTGAGCGGCGGCTAACGCCTGCTGCGCTTGGGCGAGCGCAGTGCTCTGTGGGCGCAGCGCCTGCGCGTGGGCACTTTGCGCTAAATGCTCCTTAATGCTTTGTACATAGGCGTGCTGCTCAAGATGGCGAGCTTTATCCGCCGCAAGTGACTCCCGGGCCGCAAATTGGCGCTGCAGAGCCTGAGCTTCGTCGCGTTGCTGCTCGGCCTGGCGGCGCTGTTGCTGGGCGGTGTCAAAGCGTTGCCGTGCCTGTTCTACTTGAGGCGCCAGCGCCTCTTGCTCTTGCGCTAATGCGGCTTGGTTTTCCAGTTCACCACCGGCGAGAATGCCGCTAATATGCTGGCGATGGTCATTCACCGCCCGCTCGATTTGATTGGCCTGGGTACGCAGGCGCTCTTCAATACGCTGAAAAATCTGGGTTTGAAACAACTGGGAGAAAATCACTTCGCGCTCTTTGGAGCCTGCCAACAGCAGTTCTCGGAACTTGCCCTGGGGGAGTACCATGACCTGACGGAACTGGTTAGCATCCAGGCCGATCAGGGTTTGCAGCTCCGCAGTGGCATCGTTGACCTTGCGCGCGACCAAGCAGGTTTCCTGCTCGCCCTGTGCGTTCAAGCGCCACAGCTGGGCTTCCGCGTTATGGGTGGTGGTGCCTTCGCCGCGCGCTTTGGGGCGCTCCTGCTGGGGCACGCGACGCACCCGGTAATCTACTCCACGCAGGCGAAAATCCAGCATGACTTCGGTCAACAGCGTGGCATCGGCCTGGTCGCAGCGCATCTGGGTGGGGTCGCGCTCATTGCCGGTAGTCTGACCATACAGCGCAAAACACAGTGCATCGAGAATCGAGCTTTTACCGGCGCCGGTAGGCCCGTTAATCAGAAACAGCGGGCTTCTACCCAGCGCGGTGAAATCGATGGTCTCACTGCCCGCAAAAGGGCCAAACGCCTGCATGGTGAGGACTAGTGGCGTCATTGCTGGGCCTCATCGCGCTGCAGTTGGGTAATTAACGCTGCCATGGCGCTTGCCTGCTCTTCGCTCATGGCCTCCCCACTGGTTTGATTAAAGAAGTCACTAAACATATCCAGGGCATCAAAGCGCAGCCGGTCGCGATCAAGCTGCTGATGGCCACGGGCGTCCAACATACCGGGCTTCTCCAGATGCAGGACATTGGGATACACCTCGCGAAGCTTGCCCATAGGGTCGAGAATGGCGTGGCGATCGGTAAGCCGCACCAGCAGGTAATCATCAGCGTGCGGGTCTGTTCGCCCCTGGGCGATCAATGCATCAATCTCACCCTCTAATATGCGCACTTCACGGCAGGGTATTAGCGGAATCTGTTCAATCTGGGTGACACCAGACTCGTCGATATCCACCAGCGTGACGCCTTTACGCTGATTAGCTTCCGAGAAGCTATATTTGAGCAGTGAGCCGCTGTAGCGAATATGCTCGCCACCGCGGTATTGCGGGCCATGCAGGTGGCCAAGCGCCACATAGTCAAAGCCTTGCATGGGCTCCCAGGCAACGCTTTCGGCACCGCCTAGCGTCAGCGGGCGCTCCGAATCTGAGGCGCTGCCGCCATCTACAAAGCAGTGGCTCATCAATATACAGCGGCGCGTTGGGTGACGCTGTTCGCTAATTCGTTCGACCAAATAACGATGGGCACCGTCAAAATCGTGCACGTCGACCTTAAAGTGACTGCGCACATGCTCAGGATCAGCGTAGGGAATACCGAAAACATCTACCTCAACGCCATCGACAGTGAGCGTCACGGGGGTCGCGAAGTCAGCCAGGTCAGAGAGAATATGCAGCCCGGCTTGACGCAAGTGGCGTGCGCCAAAGCGCAACCGCTCGGCGCCATCGTGGTTACCCGAAATCATGATGACCGGCAGCTTGCGCACCTCACAGAGCGCATGCAGCACCTCGTCAAGCAATGTTACCGCCGCTGAAGGAGGCACAGAGCGGTCGTAAATGTCGCCCGCAATCAGCACCGCATCGATCTTTTCCCGGTCAATGATCTCGATGAGTTGATTGAGCACCTGACGCTGATCTTCCAGCAATGAAAGATTATGGAATAGTCGACCCAGGTGCCAATCCGCGGTGTGGAGTAAACGCATAACAAGCTCAGTAAAAATGGTGTAACGGCATCATAACAACCCAGCCCGTCCTCTACTCATAAAAAAGCCCCGCACGCTGGCGGGGCTATTCGATGCTCAGGCGCTGACCTAGCGACGGAAAGCATCAGGGTAGTTGGTTAAATCCACGTTCCATAGCACTGGCAGTAGGAAATAAACCGCTGCCACTATTAACAACAAGGCAATAATGTTGATCCAAAAACCAGTACGCACCATCTCAATAATCTTGAGCTTGCCGGTGGCGAAGATAATCGCGTTGGGCGGCGTACCCACAGGCAGCATAAAGGCGCAGTTAGCGGCCATGGCGGCGGGCACCATGAGTACAAAGGGATGAATATCCAGCGCTAATGCCAATGACGCCAGCACCGGAAGAATCATCGTCGCCGTTGCGGTATTCGAAGTGATTTCGGTTAAGAACAGCACCATACCGGTTGCCAGCAGGATCACTAGCAGGAAGTTAGCACCTTCCAGCACGCTCATCTGTCCGCCGATCCACTCTGCTAAGCCTGAAGAACCAAAGCCTGCGGCAATGGCCAAGCCTCCACCGAACAGCAGCAAAATGCCCCAAGGTACGTCTTTGGCAACGTCCCAACCTAGTAAGCAGCCGCCTTTGCTCTTGGAGGGAATCAAAAACAGCAGAATCGCGGCAAAAATAGCGATCATCGTGTCACTGATACCCGGAATGTTGATGATCTGCCCTTGCCATAAAAACGAGCGAGTGATCCACAAAAAGGCAGCCAGCAGGAACACAGCCAGCACCGCTTTTTCTTCAAAGCTAGTAGTGCCTAAGGCAGCCTTTTCTTTGTGGATGAGTTCACGCCCACCCGGCAAATGATTAAATTTGATCGGGAAAAATACCCGTGTCAGCAGCAGCCACGTGGCGAATAGCAGCACCACGACAACGGGGAAAGCAAACATTAACCAGCCAGCAAAAGAGATCTCGATACCGAAAAGCTCGTTAACAATTGCCGCGAGAATAATATTCGGCGGCGTGCCAATCAGCGTCCCCAGGCCACCGATAGTGCCGCCATAGCCAATACCAAAAATCAACGCTTTGCTAAATTTATCAATTTCGCCGCTGTGATCCTCATCACTTTTTTTCAGCTCTTGGCTCACTTGGTAAACAATAGCCGACCCGATCGGCAGCATCATCATGACTGCCGCCGTATTGGATACCCACATCGATAAAAACCCCGTGGCGGCCATAAAGCCAAACACGATGTTATTAATGCTGGTACCCAATACGGCAATAATCGACAGCGCTATTCGCTTGTGCAAATCCCACTTTTCCATGGCCAGCGCGATCATAAAGCCGCCTAGGAATAGGAAAATAATCGGATTGCCGTACGCAGCGGTGACCGTACTGCCTTCAAGCGCGCCGGTAATCGGCAACAAGATGATGGGCAGTAGCGAGGTAACGGGAATAGGAATGGCCTCTGTGATCCACCAAACGGCTACCCACAGCGTGGTCGCCAGCACCATGCGCCCTTCAAAGCTCAAGCCGTCGGGATGAAAGAACATCACGACAAACGCAAATAGCAAAGGCCCAAGCAGTAACCCTACCTTTTGCGGCGGCGTGTAGGCCGGTGGCTTAGGATCAGGGGATGGCTCGCGCTTGGCATTGGAAGCCGCTGCCTTCGCGGCACCACCGGTGGGCAGTGCGCACATCAATAGGTTTTTGGCTTGGTAATGGGAATTCCATAGCTGATCCCATACCGTCATCAGGGCGGTTTTATGCATACAATTAGCGTCGCTTTCGAGATATTAGTGATCGGATGTCGAGAATGCACGCGCAGTTGGTTAGCCTACTAATACGCGTCGCGGGTCTTTCTATGGCGCCCTTTATTTCACTGCAACAGGTATTCAGTCCAGTCATTTACCCAAATTTACCACCAAAGTCTAACAGCCTTTAGTCCTAATTATTAGTTATCGCTAGCTATTACAACGGGCTTTTAGCTCGTAAGTTACTGCCATTATTAATTAATTAATTTCTTATACGCAGATTAAGAAGTCGCGCATGCTAGACCAAGGGACAATGCCGCTGATCCAGCGACCTCTCAAACGCTTCGCCAACGCGTTGCGCAAATGACGTATAACGCCCGACCAGGTCACGCTATGGGCTTTCTTGATCGGCATGACCGCCCTGCCGCTGTTAGCCTGGTACGCCCCAGCTTTCCTAACAAAGCGTTCTATTATTTAGAAGGGTTAACCGAGGGCACTGAAACCGTACTCGCCCTGGTGGTTTTTTGCCTTTTCCCTGGTCATTTTCCGACCCTGGCGACTCTTTTTGCCAGTGCATGTTTTGTCACCACGGCAACACGTCTATGGGGAGGCTACTGGACACTTCGCAGCCTTGCTGGCTGACGCTCAACGGCGGCTTACGCCGCTAATTGAATCGCCCCACTTGCTATTGCGCTACTCCCAAGCGCTGATGACTCAAATGGCGCAAATGGCGATGTGCAATCCACGGGGCCGCTTGAACGCGAACTCATACTGGAAGACGAGAAGCTTGCGCTATTAACCATGCTCGAACGGCCAATGACGCGGCACGTTATCGCGTCGAGCCCTATGTTGTCGCCGCGGACGTATACTCCGTTGCGCCGCACACAGGGTTCGGTGGCTGAACATGGTACACGGGGTCAGCAGGCTGGATGTACCGAGCTGCTATTGAGAGCATCTTGGGTATCCGCCGGGAAGGTGAATGCTGGTTATCGCCCCCTGCCTAACTAGCGACTGGCCAGGCTTTAATGCCACCTTTTTAGGAGATATGCGCCGAGATTTTGACACAGCCGCCCATGGCATACCCGCAGCTGATAGAATACCGCCCGATTCAAGCGCGTTAGCGGCCCCTCGCTGCCACGCCACTCACTTCCCACTATCTGAGAGTTGCGCAATGATCGCTACTGTCCAAGCCGTTTTTCGGCCATTTTTACGGCTAGGCCTTATCCCACAGATTTTAATGGGTATCGTTGCCGGAGTACTGCTAGCTCTGTTTGCACCGGGCATGGCTGGCAATGTGGCGCTACTTGGCCAGCTATTTATTGCCGCTTTGCAGGCGGTGGCTCCCATTTTGGTGTTTGTACTGGTCGCCGCTGCCATCTCGGCTCATCAAAAAGGTCAGCCAACCCATATTCGTCCCGTGCTGGTGCTATATATGGCAGGCACTCTAATCGCTGCGTTAATTGCGGTAGCAGCAAGCTTTCTATTTCCCACCGAACTTGCCTTGAACGCAGTGCAAGTGGACGGCAATCCGCCTGGCAACATCGTTAGCGTTCTACGCGACCTGTTGTTGAATGCGGTTACCAATCCCGTTGGCGCGCTGATGGAGTCGAACTTTATCGCTATCCTAGCGTGGGCAGTAGGCCTTGGCTTAACGCTTCGCCAAGCTAGCGATACCACCCGCCAAGCCTTAAGTGATTTATCCACGGCGATAACCCGCATTGTAACGCTGGTGATTCGCTTAGCGCCGCTGGGTATCTTTGGTTTAGTGGCCGGTACGCTGGCAGAATCTGGCGTTGAGGCGCTACTCAATTACGCCCAGCTACTGGGCGTAATTGTGGGCTGCATGCTATTTGTCGCACTAGTAAGCAATCCGCTGTTGGTTTACTTAACTACTCGAAAAAACCCTTACCCACTGGTATTTACTTGCCTGCGTGGCAGCGCGATTACCGCTTTTTTCACTCGTAGCTCGGCCGCAAATATTCCGGTTAACTTGGAGCTGTGCCGCCGCCTGAAGTTAGATGCCGATACCTACTCTATTTCGATTCCGCTGGGAGCGACGATCAATATGTGTGGTGCGGCTATCACCATTACAGTGATAACGCTGGCCACTACCCATACGCTGGGCATTAGCGTTGACTTCCCCACAGCGCTGCTGCTGTGCATGGTTTCATCGCTAGCGGCCTGCGGCGTTTCAGGCGTGGCGGGCGGATCACTAATGCTGATTCCCATGGCTGCTAGCCTGTTCGGCATCCCGACGGAAGTGGCCATGCAAGCAGTGGCTATTGGGTTTGTGATCAGCGTGGTTCAGGACTCAACCGAAACCGCGCTTAACTCCTCGACTGATGTACTGTTCACCGCAGCGGCCTGTCAGGCGAGAGCAAAGGTGCACTCTTAACCGCCAATCTAGAGGAGTGGCTTGTTTTCATCATAAGCGCGGCAAGAGCCCTCAGTGCAGCGCGCTAAGATGCTTTTGGATGGTCGTCACGATATGGTGGGCGGCCCCCTCCTGAAAACGATAGCGCGGAACGCTAACGCTGATCGCCCCCGAAACGCGTCCATCGACGCCATTCACCGCTTGACCGAAGCAGATGGTACCTAACTCATTTTCTTCATCGTCGATGGCATAGCCCTGCTTGCGCGTCACTGCCAGCGCCCGTCGTAAATCCTCCAGACTCGTCAATGTTTGTACAGTGATCGGTTCCAGCGTTAGCCGCGCTAGGTATTGTTCGCAGGCTTCTTTGCTCAGTGCGGCCAAGTAGGCTTTACCCACCGCGGTTGAGTGCATAGGCACCGGCATACCGATATAAGAGGCCATACGCACAGCGTCGGCCGATTCGACCTTATCGATAAACGTCATGTGATAACCATACGGAATCGCCAGATTAGAGTCGCCTGACAACGGCGTGACTGATTTCGGCGCTCGTCAGTATCAGTTAGATGTTCGCAATGACGATGCCGTGATGGCGTTCTTTGCTCAATTCACGCGCATTGATATGCTGGTTAACTGTGCGGGCGTCATCCTACGCGGTGGTAAGGAATTTACGCCTCAAGGTTTCGCCGATGTCGTGGATATGAATCTAAACGGGACCCAGCGTTGCTGTCAGGCGGCCTTTGAAGCGCTTAAGAACGCAGGTGGCTGTATTATCAATACGGCGTCGATGCTGTCATTGTTTGGCAGCGGGTTTGTTCCCGCCTACTCCGCATCTAAAGGAAGCGTCGCCCAGCTGACGCGCTCACTGGCGATTGCCTGGGCGCCCGAAGGTATCCGTGTCAATGCGCTAGCACCCGGCCGGATAGCGACAGAATTAACGTCAGCGTTAGTTCAAGACAAAGAGCGTTCAGCGGAGGAGCTTATAGACCGGACGCCTATGGGTCGCTGGGGAGCGCCCGATGATTTGATAGGGCCCGCCTTGTTTCTGGCATCACCCGGAGCCAAATTTGTAACCGGTGTCATTCTGCCGGTGGACGGTGGCTACGCCGCTCGTTAAACAATCTTTATCAGGAGAGCCACGATGGAACTAGGCATTAAAGGTCGCTGGGCAGTGGTTTGTGCCGCGAGCAAGGGTCTGGGTAAAGGGTGCGCCATGGCACTTGCCCAAGAGGGAGTGAATCTGGTCATCAATGCCCGCAATAGCGAAACCTTGGCGACCACGGCACAACAGTTAAAAGCGCTGAACCCGAGTATAGAAGTCGTCACCGTTGCTGGCGACATTGGTGATGCGCAGGTGCGTGCGGCAGTGTTAGAGGCCTGCCCCCAGGTCGATATCCTTATCAATAATAATGGCGGGCCGCCGCCGGGCGATTTTCGTGATTGGAGCCGGTCTGACTGGCTCAAGGCATTAGAAGCCAACATGATCACACCCATCGAGCTTATCAAAGCCACCGTTGACGGCATGTCGGAACGCGGCTTTGGGCGCGTGGTGAATATTACCTCCGGTGCCGTAAAAGCCCCGATCGACGTACTCGGGCTGTCTAACGGCGCTCGCAGTGGGCTGACGGGGTTTATTGCGGGATTATCGCGTCAGCCTCAATTGGTGAGTCGCAACGTCACCATCAATAATCTTTTGCCTGGCCCGTTTGAGACAGAACGCCTTGAAAGCGCCTTAGCATCTGAAGCCAACATTTCTGGCCACAGCCTGAAAGACGTGACTGAAAAGCGTCTAAGCGGTGTGCCTGCCGGTCGGTTTGGCACGGCGGAAGAGTTTGGCGCATTTTGCGCATTTATTTGCAGCCAGCATGCCGGCTACATGACGGGGCAAAACTTCTTGCTTGATGGCGGTAGCTACCCCGGTACTTTTTAACGTTTGCACTCCTTGCCCCCTCACAGCTGCCTGTTTCTCGGATAAAAATTCGAAAGCAGGCAACTGCCTATGAAGAATACCCGCCATTATCTATGCGCCAGGCCTGCCCAAATCTGGCACGCGATTACCGCGCTGACTCTCCTGACTGGCGCACTAGTCGTTGACAGGCTAACGTTCTTTATATAGAACGTTCTATATAAAGAACAGCTGGGCGGTATGTCATGGATAAGCTTTCACTCAGTACCCTAGGTCAACACCTGCAGACGCTGCGCATGGAGCGGGGCTGGTCGCTTTCGCAGTTGGCCAATGACGCGGGCATCGCTAAATCTAACCTGTGCCGCCTTGAGCAGGGTAGCGGCAACCCCACGCTGGATACTATCTGGCGGCTGGCGGTACAGCTCAATGTCCCCTTCGGTACACTGGTAGCCCCGATTACCGTGCCGCTAGGCGAGGATGGCATTCAGGTGCGCCTGATTGATCAAGGCAAAGGCATCCCGCAAGTGGATGCCTACTGGATGCGCTGTGCGCCCCATACGCTTCGCCACGCCGAACCTCATACGCCTGGAACCCGAGAGTCGCTAACGCTGATTAGCGGCTGCCTGGAAGCGGGGCCAGATGGCGCGACGATAGCGCTTACCCCAGGGCAGACGGTGACATTCTCCGCCGACCAGCCGCACCTTTATCGCACCCAGGCTGTGGAGGCCACTTTAATAATGACCATCACCTATGGTGAAAAAGGCAATACGCCATGAGCCAGCCTGCTCGTCACACACCGATTCGCTCAACCGTAAAAGGTGCCCGGGAAGCCATTCCGCTGCTGGGAGGCTATATACCGGTCTCACTCTCCTTTGGCCTGGTGGCGACTCAAGCAGGCTTTAGCACCTGGGAAGCCGCCGCAATTTCAGCGCTTGTTTACGCCGGTGCATCGCAGTTTCTATTTGTAGGCATGGTGGCGGCGGGTTCACCGCTATGGCTAGTGGTGGCAATGACCCTACTCATCAACGTGCGCCATGTCGTTTACGGTCCTAATCTAGCGTCATGGCTGCCACCCAGCCGCCACTGGCCTTGGTTAATGCATGGTTTGACCGATCAAGTCTTTGCCCTCGCTCTGACTCGACTGCCTCAGCTGTCTGCGCCCGAGCGTTTTAGCTGGTTTATGGGGGCCTCTTTGCTGGCATGGGGAGTGTGGATAGTGGGCACGGTAGTAGGCGCCACCGCTGGAGAAACGTTAACCACGCGCTGGCCGCTGCTTGGCGAGGTTATGCCGTTTGCTTTGCCCGCACTATTTTTGACTATGGTGGCGCCGCGCTTCACCGATAAGCGCTGGGCACTGGCGATGGGCTGCACCATTCTTTCAGCGCTGCTATTAACTCTTTATGGCTGGAGCAATGTGGCTATTCCGCTGGCCGCTGCCTGCGGCGCGCTGTGCTTCTATATCGTGAAGTTTCAGGCGGGAGGGCGCACGCTATGAGCACCGAGCTATGGATCGCCGTTATAGCGTGCGCCATCGGCACGCTGTTAATGCGCGTCGTCCCTTTCCTATGGATGCAGCGCCGCCTCAATAGCGATACCGGCATCAATAATATGCCTCAGTGGTTGGGCATTCTCGGCCCACTGATGATTGCCGCCGTACTGGGCGTTTCGATTATGCCGGTTAATCCCAGTGCTATTGCCTGGATCGCAACGGCCATTGGGCTTTCCGTCACGCTGGCAGTATGGTCGCGGCTACGTTCGTTAGGCTGGCCCGTGGCCGCAGGGGTGACCGTTTTTGGCCTAGTGCAAATAGTCGCTCACATTTGATAATGCGTTGCATTGACTTTTGCTGCATGACATCATCGCGGCTCTCTAATTTCCGCCGGCTTGAAAGTGATCTTCAACCTGAACGCTCACCGCCATTACCGCAAAATGTTACGGTGCGTGCTACTGGCGGCCTGTGCAACGCTGGCTTACGCCATTGCCGAGGCTAGCGAAGAGCAGCCCACTACGCCAGCCCGCATCGTCACGCTGTATCAGGGCGCTACCGATAGTGCCGTCGCCCTAGGTATTACGCCCATTGGTGTGGTCGATTCCTGGTTAGAAAAACCCATGTATCGCTACCTGCGTGACGCGCTTACTAACGTAGAGCACGTAGGCTTAGAAACTCAGCCCAACCTAGAAAAAATTGCCTGGCTGGCGCCTGACTTAGTGGTTGCCAGCGATTTTCGTCATGCCCGCGTAGCGCCGCTATTGAGCGCTATCGCCACCACGGTGACGGCGCCTAACGTGTTCGGCTTCAGAACAACGCTTACCATGATCGCCAATGCCACCGGGCGAGAGGCACAGGCAAGCGAGCTACTGCAACGCTGGGACGCGCGGGTTGCTGATTTTCGCCAGCAGATAGCCGCCCAAATGGGCAATGAATGGCCGCAAAAGGTTGCCGTCATTCGCTTCAAGAGCGACCACGTTCGCATTTATACCAGTGGCTTTGCGGGCTCCATTTTAGATGAACTGGGCTTTGAGCAACCCGATACGCTACAAACCCAGGGCTGGGGAATGAAGCTTTCCAGCACTGAAAATATTCCGGCACTGGATGCCGACGTTATCTTTGTACTGCTAGAGCCAGACGATGCCGCCATTGCTAATAATTACCGGCACTGGGCTTCTCACCCGTTATGGCAACAATTAAGCGCCGTTCAAAACCAGCGCGTGTATGAAGCCGAACCCGTGAGCTGGATGATGGGCGGCGGCATACTGGCGGCAAATGCCATGCTAGATGAACTCTATCGCCATTATGGGTTGACGCAACCGCTGCCCCGCCAAGCCTGTCGCGCTCTTGCCGCCACTAGCATTGAGCAAACGACATGCTGAACAGCCACACTGCAAAAAGCCTGGGCCTTTTACTGGCGGCCTTCACGGCACTTGCGGCCTTTTTCGCTAGCGTTATGCTCGGCACTACCGACATCCCGCTGGCATCATTAGCGGCCGCAATTCATCACTATGACCCCACCCAAATCGATCATATCATTTTATTCAACGAACGCTTACCCCGCGCGGTGATTGCCACGCTGGTCGGCGCCAGCTTAGCCATTGCGGGCGCGCTCATGCAGACCATGACGCGCAATCCTCTGGCATCACCGGGAATTTTGGGGATCAACGCAGGTGCAATGTTTTTTGTGGTGGTCGCGGTGTCCTTCCTAGCGCTGCGTACACCTGCTGACTATGTGTGGGCCGCACTGCTAGGCGCGCTTGTTGCCGCGGCGCTCGTGGTCATTCTCAGCAGAGGCCGCCACGGCGAGCTTTCACCTCTTCGCGTTGTGTTAGCGGGCGTTGCTGTCACCGCTATGTTTGTCTCGTTCAGCCAAGGGCTGCTGGTGATGGATCAGCAAAGTTTTGAAAGCGTCCTTTACTGGCTGGCGGGGTCGGTGTCAGGGCGCGATCTTTCGCTAGTCACGCCGCTATTGCCTCTTTTCGGCACGGCAATGCTACTGAGCGCGCTGTTAGTGCGCCACGCAAACGCGCTAATGCTAGGCGACGACATGGTCACGGCACTGGGCATGCAGGCAACCACGATCAAGCTACTGTTAGGACTTATCGTGATTGTATTGGCGGGCAGCTCTGTAGCATTGGCAGGCATGATCGGCTTTGTAGGCCTGATCGTACCCCACATGGCGCGAGGCATCTTTGGCATTGATCATCGCTGGCTATTGCCCAGCTGCGCGTTACTCGGCGCTTGCTTGCTGCTGCTGGCCGACGTGGCTTCACGATTTTTAATGCCGCCGCAAGAAGTACCGGTGGGTGTCATGACGGCCCTCATTGGCACGCCCTTCTTTATTTATTTGGCGCGACGCAAGATGACTAGCCAATGACTAAATCCAGCGTGCCCCTACTAAGCCTGTTACTAGCGGCTAGCGCCGGTCTTTCACTATGCTTAGGTAGCTTTCCAACGTCGCCAATAGAAGTACTGGGCGCCCTGACCGCGCCGCAAAATAGCGACATTACCTTTATCATTTGGGAATTGAGGCTACCTCGTATTGCGCTGGCAATACTCGTTGGTGCTGCCCTGGCGATGGCAGGGGCTATTCTGCAAAGCATTGTGCACAACCCGCTGGCGTCTCCAGATGTGATTGGCATTACCAGCGGCGCGGCGTTAGCGGCAGTGCTTTTTTTAGCGCTACTGAGTACTCATTTAAGTATTCACTGGCTACCTTTCGCGGCCATGCTAGGCGCACTGATATCAGCGCTGCTGGTGATTAGCCTCAGTTGGAAAAACGGCATCAACCCATCGCGTATGGTGCTAGTCGGTATCGGCCTTGCAGCAGCCACTGGCGCAGGTACCACGCTGTTGATTGTAATCAGCGATGACGCCGCCGCCATGACCGCCTACGTATGGCTAACCGGCAGCCTGTATGCCGCGCAATGGAAAGATGTAGAAGGGATATTGCCGTGGCTATTGGTGCCTGTGCCCATCTGTTTGGCCTTTGCGCGTCATGCGGATGCCATGGCATTGGGTGACAGCGTTGCCGAAGGGCTGGGAGTGCCTATTTTGCGCAGTCGGATGATATTACTCGCCTGCAGCGTAGCGCTAGCCGGTGCCGCCGTGGCCTTCGCCGGTGGCTTAAGTTTTGTGGGTCTGATTGCGCCTCACCTAGCGGCTAGGCTGGTGGGGCGTAATATGGCACGGCTAGTGCCCGCCTCTGCACTGGTTGGCGCGCTGATCGTGCTGTACGCCGACTTGCTGGGCAGAGTGGCCTTCTTACCGAAAGACCTGCCTGCGGGTATTTTCGTAGCAGGCATCGGCGCGCCCTTCTTTGTCTATCTATTGCATAGAATGCGCCGGCAGCGTTAGAAATCCAAACGATAGCCGAAGGTCACGGTTCTGCCACGCCCTGCAAAGTAACGTTCGTCGTTAACCAGCGCGCTTTGCGAATAGTAGGTGACGTACTGCTCGTCTAACAGGTTGGCAACGCCCACGTTGACCTGCCCGACCGGCAGTTTATATCCCACCGCCGCATCCATTAACAGATAGCCATCAAACTCACGGTTTTCCTCGTCAAAGGTTTCATCAAAGGCATAGTTTGCCTGTACAAACGTCGAGAGTTCCTCCGTCCAGTTCGCGGACCAGCTGGCGACCAGGCGATCCGGCGACACATCAAGCCCTGACAGTTGGGAATCTAGGCTACCGTCTTCATTACTGTCAAAGCGCCCTTCCATACGCGAGTAGGCCACGCGACCGGAATGCTGCTCGGTAAATTGATAATCCATCGAGGCTTCTAGCCCTTTAATCTCGGTTTCCTCGCGGCTCAAAAAGAAGACATCGTCGATTTCCGTCAGGCGGCTGCCGAACTCAGAGGACGATTCGTAATAGCTTAGCTCAGCGGCTAAGCGCCCGTTTTCAAAACGTACGCCGGTCTCAATATTATCGGTGACGATGGGACGAAGGTTATCAATGCTATTGACCGACTGTCCGGGCGTCGAAATACCACGCAGTGCACGCCCTACATCCGGAATCGAAAATCCTTCAGAGTAGTTGGCGAAGAGGCTCCAGTTATCAACGGGTTTCCACACGACCCCGGCGTTATACAGCGTTTCATTGAAGCTGGGGGCGCCACCTTCAACCTCAACGCCATTATTCGCCGCGACGGTCTGGTAGCTGCCAATATCCAGCTTGGCATATTCATAGCGGGCGCCAGCGGATAACAGTAGCGAATCGACAGGCCTAAACTCGGCTTGAATGAAAGGCGAAAGATCGGTGTACTCTGTCGACGGCACATAGGTACGGTCAGATTGATACAGGTACTGCTCGGTTTCATCAAACAGCGTATCAAAGCCGCCGGTCAGCGTGAGCCGGTCGCTAAACAGATCATCTTTAGTCAGCGATACTTTGGTGCCAAATTTGCTAGTCGTCGCCATGGTTTGATCATAAAAACTACCCACTGGCGCAATAGCAGGGTCTTGGAAGGTCGCTGAATTGGTCGCGCCAAACAGTGCCTCATAGTCCTGATAGAACACCTGAGCACTTAAGCGCATCCCGGCGAGATCGTAATGATCGTAACTCAGCCCCGTCGTCCATACGCGGTTATAGGGCGCATCGCCTTCTGGGGTTCCGCGCTCAGAGGTGGTTACCACACCGTTGGCACGGTCACCTGTCACGCTGACATAATTATTTTGCCCTTCAATATCAAAATGATTCAGGGTCAATTGCAGGCGCTGATTATCATCGATCCAGTAGGCCACCTTGCCCAAAAAGTCATAGGAGCGAGAGTCCATCAGATCGCCCTGCGTGTTATCGACGCCGACAGCATCACCGCTACCGTCGAGGAACAGCCCCTGCCTCTCGACGCTCGCCGAGAAGAGATAATCGATATCGCCAGTATTGCCACTCACGCCATAATTCGTTTCATAGCTCAGCGTGTCGCTATCCAGCTCGCTGGTAGGGGTTGTCACTCTAATTTCTGCATGCTGATTGTAAGAGCCAGGCTCCGGGCGCTTGGTAATCAGGTTAATCACGCCACCCGACGCCCCAACGCCATTGGTCGCGTTGGCACCTTGAATAACCTCGATTTGCTCAACCATGGAAAAATCGATGGTATGCGCTTCACGACCGGTGGGACGCAGCGGATTAGACTGAGGAATACCGTCAATCAAAATCAGCGGGGTGCGTCCGCGTAGCGTCTCGCCGCTACCGCTCATCTTCTGGCGGCTAGGCGAATAGGATGGCAGCAGGTTGCTTAATACTTGCGATGAATCGCTGGAAATCTGCAGCTGCTGGTCGATTTCCTCTTTAGTGATAATACGCACCGTTTGGGGAGAATCGTCTTTCGTGGCATTAGTTCGTGAGGCGGTCACGACCATTGTTTGATCGGCGTCACCACGGCTACTTTGTGAATCTGATACAGCCGTATTCTGCGCGTGGGCCTGACTCATAGCCACCAAACCAGCGAGTGTTACCGTTGGCCAAAACACTGGACGATTCTTAATGCGCATGTTCTTTTTATACCTTTGGAGTGAACGATCGAGGGAAAGCGTAATACACACACAAATGATAATGATTGTATTATGCATATAAACGTATTCAGGTCTACCAAACCTGAACGTGCCGTTCACTTTTTTGCAATCATCTTGCTTGCGTTTATGATTCTCTATTCTGTAGACGGTGGCACTGCCTAGTAAGCGCCCACTAACTTAGAGTGCTAAATATTGAAAATGAGAATGTTTTACCTTACGGTGCTGCCTGCCTAGGCCATGCAATGAGCCCTCCTGTGACCAACCTTTCAGACCAACAGCCCCGTTTAACCGGCAAAGCCTTATCGGCTGGCTACGAGACTCGTCCCGTATTAAAAGGCGTGGATATCGCCATAGCGCAAGGCAAGCTAACGGTGCTTTTAGGGCCTAATGGCAGTGGCAAATCGACGCTTTTAAAAACGCTTGCACGAACGCTTAAGCCCAGCGCCGGCCACGTGTATTTAGATGGTAAGGACATTCACCACAGCAATACGCGAGACGTGGCAAAACGGCTTGGCATACTCCCCCAAGGGCCCATCGCCCCTGAAGGGCTAACCGTTAAACAGTTGGTTGGTATGGGGCGTTTTCCCCATCAGACGCTGTGGCGCCAGGACACTAAGCAGGATGCCGAAGCCATTCGCGAGGCAATGGCCTACACCAACGTTACCGAGTTCGCTGACCGCAACGTGGATGCGCTTTCTGGCGGGCAGCGCCAACGCTGCTGGATTGCCATGGTGCTAGCGCAGAAAACCGATTTAATTCTGCTCGATGAACCCACCACCTTTCTTGATCTGAAGGTGCAGGTCGATCTTCTAGAGCTGCTCTCTCGCCTCGCCCACGAACATGGTCGCACCCTGTTATTAGTGCTTCACGACCTGAACCTGGCCGCCGCCTACGCCGACCATCTAGTCATGATGTGTGATGGCCGCATAGTCACCAGCGGCCCGCCCAGCGAGATCTTTACCGCCGCAAACCTAAAGCGCGTATTTGACCTAGATGCACGCGTGCTCCACGACCCCGAAAGCGGCAGCCCGGTGTGCGTACCGCGCAAGCAACCTGCCAGTGGGCTTGCGCCAATCCAATCGTAGATAGCTGACTATTTGAGCGTCATTGATGCCTGCTAATAAACAGCTAATAAAAGCAACCAAGAGTATTGAAACAGAGAGCGTCAGCGAGAGGTATTGAGCGTTGACAGCCGCAGCGGGCCTGCTGTTAGCAGCTACTGAGAAGGGGGAGCGGCTTCTGCTAATAATGATAGGTAAAGCACAGGACGTAAGATGAGCTGCTATTTGAAATAAGCAGTATAGAAATGGTGGGCCCAGTAGGACTTGAACCTACGACCAAGGGATTATGAGTCCCCTGCTCTAACCAACTGAGCTATAGGCCCGAAAAGCGTGCATATCATAGCGAATGTGACGGGTTGAGGCTAGCCCCATTGCGCTATCTTCATGCTGCTGTGGCACTTTATACGGTTTGGGGGGTCTTGTGGGTAGTGTTTAATGATTTGAGCGGCTCTTAGTTTTGTGGGTAGCTCAACATATTGTGGACAGTTTTTATACGGAGGCGCGCTTTGAAAGCATTGATTGCTCTATTTCCCTTATTGTTAGCCCTGCCGGTACACGCTGATTGGCAGCTTGATCCTGCTCAGTCCCAGGTGCAGGCATCAATTACCCAGCTAAACGGCGCAGCGCCGCAAACGCATCATCACCAAGTACGCGACCTACAGGGCACTATATCCAGCGACGGTACGCTGCGCCTGCCATTAAAGCTGAGCCAAACGGATGTACTTGAGCGCTTTAGCGAACTGCCGCCTTGGATTGGTTTGCTGGCAAACACCACGTTGGTCACGCTGGTGGCGCAAATGCCCCCTGAGCAGCTAGACAATTTGGACATTGGCGAATCGCTGGTCGAGACCCTGGAGTTTAGGGTTGAATCCGATATGGTTAACCAGCAGGAGTCAGTACCGCTGCGCTTTACCCGCGAAGGCCTTAATGAAATACGGGTTACCCACGCGGAACCAATGGCCATGGACGGCAGGGTTCTAATGGAAAACAGCACGGTGCGTACCGTGCTGTCGATGCTGGGTTACCAAGAAATTGATGAGAACGTGCCGGTGACGCTTAACGCGCTGTTAGTAAATCGATAACGATGACACAAAGCGTTTAAGACCTTAATACTTCTACGTCTCCTGCCAGAGCCTTGCCGGTTTGTACCCGCCACTGGGCGGCATAGTGTCCGTTGGTGGCAAGCAAACTGGCGTGCCTGCCTCGCTCAGCGACGCGGCCTTTCTCGATTACCACGATTTCATCAGCGTGAACGATGGTGGAAAGCCGGTGGGCAATCATAATCACCGTACGCCCATGAGCAATGCGCTTTAGGGAACGCTGGATGGCCGCTTCGGTTTCGTTGTCCACCGCACTAGTGGCTTCATCCAACACCAAGATCGGCGGGTCTTTAAGCAGTGCCCGCGCGAGTGAAAGCCGTTGGCGTTGGCCGCCAGAAAGCAGCACTCCGCGTTCCCCAACGGGTGTATCTAGCCCCTGAGGCAATGTTTCGATAAAACTCCAAGCCTCGGCGGTTTTGGCAGCGGCGATAATCTCGGCTTCATCGGCCTGCGGTTTTCCATAGGCGATATTGTCTCGAATACTGCCTTCAAAGAGATACACGTCCTGGCTGACTAAGCCAATGGACTGGCGCAGAGAGTTCATACTCACGTCAATAATAAGTTGGCCGTCGATCAGTATGCGCCCGGCTTCTGGGTCGTAAAAGCGTAGCAGCAGCTTGATCAGCGTCGATTTACCCGACCCAGTGGCCCCCACCAGCGCCAGGGTATTGCCGGAATAAACGCAGAGCTGACCTTAATCGCCCGGCGGTTAGCCTCGACATACGCTTCGCTGGTAAAGCTTTTGATCGTCGCAATGCCGCTAAGTTAGCGTGCGACTAAAGCGACGAGATAACCACTTAACTGACAGCCTATTAAACCGTCGCAGGCGAGCGCCGCACATTGGCCAACAGGGGGCTTCCGGTCGCGGGGTCGGTTATTAGCGTGCATTCTACTTGATAAAGCGTGCGAACCAGCTCGGGGGTCACCACTGAAGCAGGCGAGCCTTGCGCGATTATCTGCCCTTCCCGCATGGCCACTAGATGATCCGCATAGCGGCACGCGCTGGCAAGATCATGTAGCACCATCACGACGGTGCGGCCGTGATGGGCGAGCTCTTTTACCAGTTCGAAGACTTCGATTTGATGACCAAGATCCAATGCAGACGTGGGCTCATCTAACAGCAATAGCGGCGTTTGCTGAGCGATGGTCATGGCAATCCAGGCACGCTGGCGCTGGCCACCGGAAAGCGCCTCAATGGGCCGATCAGCCAGATCTTCTAGCCCTGCCGCTTCAAGCGCATGCTGAACAACACGCTGGTCTTCTGCCGACCACTGGCGCAGCCAGCCTTGATGCGGCTGCCGGCCAAAGCGTATTAACTCGGTCACGGTTAAGCCTTCCGGCGCGACAGCTTCCTGAGGCAGCAGCGCCAGCTGAGTGGCCAGCTGGCGAGAAGGCAATCGCTGAATATCCTCACCGTTCAACAATACGCAACCGCCATCAGGCTTATGCAGGCGAGCCAGCCCCGCCAGCAATGTTGACTTACCACAGCCGTTGGGCCCGACAATGGCCGTTACCTTTGCACTAGGCAAGTAGATATCCAGACTATCAATGACCCGCCGCGCACCGTAGCCCATGCTCAACGCATCGGTAGCCAGCGTCGGCGGAGCTTCAAAATCGTTCATGCGTGACTCCGTTGCGGCCGCATCAAAATCCATAAAAGCCAGGGGCCACCAATAATAGCGGTAACAATACCCACCGGAAGCTCAATCGGCGCCAGCAGGGTACGCCCCATTAAATCGGCCAGCACCATCACCAGGGCACCGGCAAGCGTCGCCGCGACCACCGGCACATGGCGTGGGGTAGACAGCGCGCGCGCAATTTCAGGCCCGATCAACCCCACCATGCCTACTGGCCCGGCAACGGCAACGGCAAGCGCCGTTAATATCACCGATAACAGCAATATTTGGATACGTCTTACTTTGGCGTTCACCCCAAGCCCGTTAGCCGTCGCTTCGGAAAAACGTAGGATCGTTAGCGAGCGGGCTAACGCCAGTGCCGTCACAAACCCCACCGCTAGGCCGACGCCCAATAGGTGAACGGAACCACCTGAGCGCGCATTCAGTGACCCTACCGTCCACGGATAAGCAGCATTGGCGGTATCAATGGCGACCCGCGCCAGCAGCAGCTGCGTGATCGCCCCGAAAACAGCCCCAACACCGATACCGGCGACGATAAAGCGATAACCCTGAGTACCGCTCCCCGCCGCGAGTCCAAATGTCAGCACCGCGGCGGTCACCGCACCGGTCAGGGCCATGGTCGAAGGTGCTAGCGAGACACTCATACCTACAACCGAGGCAACCGCAAACGCCGTGGCGCCGTTATCGATGCCGATAATGCCCGGCGTGGCCAGACGATTACGTGCCAGTGTCTGCATAAGGATACCGGCCAGGGCGAATGCCGCGCCGGTCAGGCAAGCCGCGACCAAGCGCGGCAAGCGCAACTCCTGAATCATAAATCCAGTCATCATGTCGCCCTGCCCCGCCAGCGCCATGATCACCTCGCGAGGCATCAGCGTTAGGCTGCCAAGGGACAGGTAGGCAATAGCGGCGCATACTAACGCGACCATCAGCGCGCTGTTGACCAAAACGGCGCGGCGTTCAATCAGAACACTGGCACCATTAGCTCGGCGCTCGCCCCACCGCCAGTAGCCGGTAGGCGGCTTAACCGATTCATCGTCATACGGTGCCATTTTCATCGTGGGCGCGATGGACACCAGCGCAGCGGCGCTATTTTTTCTGAGATTAGTGAGTTTTGTGAAATTCCTGACATCAGATTTTAACCAGCGGGCCCTCATAAAAAAACTCATAACATAGGTAGGCGGCGGGCACGCACGGCGGCGATCAGCACCGGCGCCCCGCACAGTGCCGTAAGAACCCCCAGCGGAAGCTCAGAAGGCGCGACGACCACACGCGAAATGATATCAGCCGCTAAAATAATCAAGGGCCCAATCGGCAAGCAAAACCACAGGGTGCGGCGAATATCAGGCCCGGCAAAAGCGCGAGCGATAAAAGGCACCACCAATCCAACGAAGATAATAGGTCCGGCAATCGCCGTTGCCGCCCCCACCAGCAGCGCCACGCAAAGTACCACCAAGGCGCGGATCAGTTGAGGATGATGCCCAAGCCCCGACGCCATACGTTCACCAAGCGCCAGCGCCGAAAGCGGACGCGCAATTAAAGCTATCAATACGCTACACACCGCCGCCGATGGCAACACGGCCAACAGGTCTTCCAAGCGGCGTCCTGCCAAGCTGCCGATAACCCAAAAGCGCACCTCATCGGCCGAGCGCTGATCAAATAGCAGCATTAACGAGGTCATCGCCCCGAGCAAGGCTGAAAAAGCAGCCCCTGCAAGTACCAAGCGGATGGGATCATTGCCAACCCCGCGCCAGCGAGCAACGCCTAATACGCACAGACAGCCCACCAGCGCCCCCAGCTGCGCCACTGAAATACGCAGCGTTGCCGCACTGGCTCCCAGCACCAACGCCAGCGCCACGGCAAAAGCGGCGCCCGCGCTGACGCCCAGCAAGCCAGGTTCCGCAAGAGGATTGCGAGCCACCGCTTGTAACAGTGCTCCTGAAACGCCCAGCGCCACGCCCACCGCAATACCGATTAAAGTACGCGGCGCACGCAGCTCCCACACCACGAAATACGCCTCTCTGTCCTCGCCGCCCAGCAGCATTGAGAGCGCCTGAGACGGCGAAACGTTGCCCGCTCCTACCAGTAAACTAACGAGACTCACCGCCACAAGGGCGGTGAGTAGGCATAACAATAGCGTGCGCTGATTGAAGCGTTGCACACGCGCGAAGACTTTCATGGCCATTCCTTCACGAGCGTATCTGGATACCAAACACGTTTATAACAAGAATCTTTGCACCGAAAACTGTTGTGCCACGCATATTGGTAGCAAGAGCGCCTAAGGCAACAACGCTTTTTCGATATCGTCCAAAATGGCTTGCGCGGCTAAGGGGCCTGATGCGCTGCTCCAAACCTGGCCATTAACAGGCACCACGTGACCTTGTTGGACAACGTTGAGACGCGTAAAGGCGCTGCTTTGCTCAGCGGCATCCAGTGCCTGCTGGCCTTCGTCGTTAAGCGTGGCGAGAAACAGCCAGTCACCGTCGATCATAGACAGGTTTTCAAGGCTCAGAATATCGCTATGCGCGCTGCCTTCTTTAACCAGCCCTTCGTCTTCCACGCTAATACCGGTCGAGGCCAGCACACCGGTTGCAAACAGTTCAGACGACATCACCATGGGCCCTGCGGGCATCCAGCGAGCCAAATAGGCAGTACCGCCCACCTGTGCTTCGCTTAGGCGCTGGTTAAGCTCAGCCGCGCGCTGCTCAACGCTTTCAAGCACCTCATCCACCTCGGCTTCTTTACCCAAGGCCTGCCCATAAAGGCGTGACTCGGCCTTCCAGTTTTCACGCGACAGGCCGTTTGATTCAGGCACAACGGTGGGCGCAATGCGCGAAAGCAATCGATACTGCTCCTCGGGAAGCTGCGGGGTAGCCAGAATGAGATCCGGCTGTAAGCGAAGCACCGCTTCAATATTGGTTTCGCGCGTAACGCCTACCATTTCCAACTGGCGCGTATCGATATGTTCACTCATATAGGTCGCCACCTCATTGCCACCCCGCGTGGCGATCGCACCAATCGGCGTCACTCCAACCGCAACCGAGGCGTCCAAGGCACCTTCGTAAAGTGTCACCACGCGAGCCGCTGAATCAGGCACTTCCACTTTACCAAAGGCGGTATCCAGTTCACGCGCCTGGGCATTGGCAATAAGGCTCGTGAATAGCACACCTGTTAAGCCATGACGCAGTATCGAACGCAGCATTGAGATCCCCTACTTTTAAATAAAGTATCGATAAAAATTAGTTGGCAAATAATAACCCAGATGATGGACAGTAACGATTCTCAAAATCACTTGCACTACTATTTGCGTGAATGCCATGTTCCATATTTTGCAACAGCGCCAATCATGCCAAGGTTTCCATTCACGCAACGCGCCGTTCCATAATTTTGCATCGCAAATGGGAACTTTTATTTTTAGAATCCAAACCCTATTTGATAATAAATATCATTAGCAAGCAAATCGTATTATCACGGGGTTCGTCATGCAACAATTTACTCGCCTTACCTTAACCAGCGCTATCGCACTTGCCGCTGTCTCCTCAGCCGCTTATGGTCAAGAAACCGCTCAGCTCAATAATATGGTGGTGACCGCCGCTGGCTATGAGCAGTCGGTAAATAGTGCGCCAGCCAGTATTTCGGTCATTTCTCGTGAAGAGCTGGAGCTTAAGCAGTTTTCCAACATTGCC
The DNA here is from genome assembly GCF_052095695.1 of Halomonas sp. GTDB lineage: Bacteria > Pseudomonadota > Gammaproteobacteria > Pseudomonadales > Halomonadaceae > Vreelandella. Next base: position 32,595 of record NZ_JBQDLQ010000010.1, on the reverse strand, counting down.
GAGGCGATTGCTGATGTGCCTGGCGTTGATGTGCGCTCGGGAACAGGTAAAACCGGTGGGTTAAATATTTCCATTCGCGGCATGCCCAGCGAATACACGCTGATTTTAATTGATGGCCGCCGCCAGAACACATCAGGCAGCGTCACGCCAAACGGGTTCGGCGAAACCTCGACCGGCTTTATGCCCCCGCTCTCGGCTATTGAGCGCATTGAGGTAATTCGCGGGCCGATGTCGACACTCTACGGCTCCGACGCCATGGGCGGGGTAGTCAACATTATTACTCGCCGCATAGGCGAGGACTGGGCTGGCTCGGTGACGGTCGAAAATACCTTTCAAGAAGACCGCGATGCCGGCAATAGCTCCGCGATCAGTCTCTATACGTCGGGCCCATTGATCGAAGATACTCTCGGACTACAGCTGCGCGGGCGCCTGTTTGATCGCGACAGCTCCGAACGTATGATTGAAAATAGCGCCGGGCGTGACCCGCGCCCGTCTGAAGCACGCAATTACTCCATTGGCGGCCGCTTAAACTTAACGCCAGATGACAACAACGAATTATGGGTCGATGCCGAGCGCGCTCGCCAAACCTATTCAAACGACGATAATCGGTTAGGCACTCAGGACGGCACCGACCGCAACGGCAACCCTTCTCCAGGCACCTTTAATGGCTATAAGGATGAGCTGCGTTTTAACCGTGACCAGATTGCTATTGGCCACACGGGGCGCTACGCGCCGGGCACTTGGGAAAGTAGCATTACCCATAGCACTACCGAAACCTTTGGTCGTACCCTACCCGCCGGTAGCGCCCCTGACTTTGGTTACGAGGCCCAAGGCGGCGAAGATCGCATCCTTGAAAACCGCGACATTATTGTCGATACCAAGTTTGTTGCCCCCATCGGAGATCATATGGCCACCATTGGCGGGCAGTATATTGACGCCGAATTAAAGGATGGAACAGCAGGCAATATCACCTTCGAACAAACCAGTTGGGCACTGTTTGCCGAGGACGAGTGGCTGCTGCGAGATGATCTTGCGCTGACAGTAGGCGGGCGCTATGAACATCACGACGCCTTTGGCGGCCACTTTAGCCCGCGCGGCTACCTTGTATGGAATACAACGCCCAACTGGACACTGAAAGGCGGCGTGAGCCGCGGCTATAAGACGCCATCACTCAACGATCTTCACGATGGTATCAATGGCTTTGGCGGCCAAGGCACCACGGTCAATCTCGGCTCCCCTGATCTAGAGCCGGAAAAAAGCACCAACTACGAAATCGGTGCTATTTACGACAACCAAAGCGGTTTTGCCACCAGTGCTACCGTTTTCTATAACCGCTTTACCGACCGGATCGCCAGCGCGGCAGACCTGCCCAACTGTCAGTTCGTGAGTAACGGCGAGACCCCAAATGCAGGGCTTGCTAATTGCTTAAGCGTGGGTAACTTTACGCAACAAGAAAGCTTTGGCCAATTAACCAATATTGACGAAGCTGAAACGCGTGGCGTAGAGCTTACCGCAAGCTACCAAATTACACCGGCTTGGCGTGTTAGCGGCGGCTATACCTTTACAGATTCTGAAATCACCTCTGGCGACAACGAAGGAATGGTGCTCACTAATACGCCTGATCACAAACTCACCGCAGACTTAACCTGGGCCATTAATGACCGCTGGAGCACCACCTTAGAAGGAGAGTATTACTCCTCACGGGAGCGCTTCTCCGCAGGCCTGCCAACCTCCGGCGAGACGCTGTCACTCTACGAGCAACTAGGCAACAAACTGAATGGCTATGAGCTATTCAACCTGCGTAGCTCTTATCGTGTGTCTGACAACGTGCGGTTAACCGGTACTATTTATAATCTGTTTGATAAAGACTTCACTAGCTCCGACACCTTTGAACATAACGGTGAAACGTTGCGGGCCTACAACTTCACCCAAACGGGCCGCTCTACCGACGGCGTTGCCTTAGATGGCCGCAGCTTCTGGGTCTCAGCTACCTACGAGTTCTAACCCGTTCCTACTCGCTACTGTTTCAATGCTGACTTGATGCCCCGGCCTTGGCCGGGGCTTTTTTTATGCCTATAAACCCATCGCCAGGAGACAGCGCAGCATCAAAACTCTATCGCTGCGTTCAGTTGCCCAAAGCAGAACAGCATGTTCATTTTTTCGCCTCGAAAAGTGGAACTATTAGCAATAGAATAAATATCTCATATAACAATACATCTCATATGCTAAGAAAAACCATGAGCATCTGTAAGTAATATCATACCAAGGAACTCAAATGCCTCACTTCTCTCGTTGTGCATTAGCAAATGCCATCGGCCTGTCTTCTATGGCCATAGCGACTGCTGCTGTCGCACAAGAAAACGCCACTCTCGACCCGATGGTTGTTACCGCCTCTGGGTACGAGCAGGCCATTGCCGATGCTCCCGCCAGCATCTCGGTGATTAGCGGGGAGGAGCTGAACCGTCAATCCTATAGTGATATTACGGATGCGGTCAGAAACATCCCAGGCGTTTATGTTACTGGTGGAGGTGGAGCTCAAGACATCAGCATCCGGGGTATGGATGATAGCTATACCTTGTATTTGATTGATGGCCGCCCCATTTCCGCCGGGCGGTCCGTCAATACGAACGGCCAGGATAGCGGCAAACAAATCGGCCTGCCCCCCATTGCAATGATTGAGCGTGTTGAAGTCATTCGCGGCCCTATGTCCTCGCTATATGGCTCTCAAGCAATGGGTGGCGTTATCAACATTATTACCAAAAGCGTGCCAGAAGAATGGTCAGGCCAAGTTGTCACCGAGTACACCCACTCTCTCAACGATATCAACAACGACTCGCAGCAAGTTAGCTTCTATACAGGCGGCCCGCTAATAGAAGGACTGCTGGGTTTACGCGTTCATGGTAGCTGGCAAGGAACAGAAGAGAGTGATTACTTAGGCGGTAGCGATAACGCCGAAAGCACCCCAGACAGCGATACACGCCAGATCGGTGCTGAGTTAATACTCACACCAGACGAGCTGAACGAGTACAGTTTCGGCTACACATCATCGGTTAAAGAATTCACACACAACCCTGGCCGAAGCATTGCCACGATAGATAGCCGTGGTAACCCCGCAACTTCGAGCACTTATCGCTACGATAAGGATGTATTCACCCTTGGTCATAAAGGCACTTATGGTGCCTTTATGACGGATACCTACCTGCAACATGATATTTCAGAGCGCGTCAGCCCATCACCTGATGAAAAGCGTGAAGAAGTCACAACCCTTAATAACCAATCAACTTACTTCTGGGGCGATCATATGCTGACCTTTGGTGGTCAGTACCGAGAAGAAGAGCTTGTTGATGATACCAATGGGCTTATTGGCAATAGCCCCAATGCTATGCGTAACGTAGAACGTTGGATTGCCGCGTTGTTCGTAGAAATGGAATGGAGCCTTAAGGATGCCTTTAGCGTTACCACGGGCATGCGTTACGACGACGACGAATTATTCGGTGGCCACCTTTCGCCGCGCGTTTATGCCAATTACCACCTAACGCCTGAATGGACGTTGAAGGGCGGCGTATCTACCGGCTATTCCCAGCCTGGGCTTGCCGCCGCCTCAGAAGGCTTCGGCCGCGGCACCGGCGGCAGTGGCTCTCCCGCTCCCCATTCACGCGCACTCATTATTGGGAACGAAGATCTGAAGCCTGAAACCAGCACGAACTATGAAGCCGGCTTTATCTTTAATAGCTCAGACCGACGCCTTACCTCCAGCATGATGATATTCCATACGCAGTTTGACGATAAAATTGCAGAGGATCGCTACTGCAACACACCAAACGCGGATCGCAACGATCCTTCTACATGGGAATGCCCATACGCCGGCAATGATTATGTTTTCCTTAGTACTTATCGGAATATCGACGAAGCCGAGATGCAAGGCGTAGAGTTCACGCTAGACTACGACTTTACCCAAGATGTGCGCCTAAGCTCTAGCTATACCTATACCGACTCAGAACAAAAATCCGGCGAATTTGCTGGCGAGCCACTGAATAAAATTCCTGAGCATATGTTCAATCTTGCCGTTAACTGGCAGGCAACTCCTGAGTTAAGTCTATGGACACAAGGCAATTACCGTGGCTCCACAAGTGATTATTTAGCTCGGACGAGCATGGGTGATGGCACGCCAGGGTATGGCTTCGTCGATGCCGGTGTCGTTTATGATTTAACTGACCGCGCACAGGTGAAAGCAGGCCTCTACAATATCGCCAACAAAGAGGTGACGAATGATGATTATGGCGTCGTATTAGATGGCCGCCAGTACAATCTGGGCTTAACGTTCAACTTCTAGTGCCTGCTTAACGAACTATCCTGATTTGATCCTTCGCCCCACCTCATGATGGGGCTTTTTATTAGCGGCTGTGTATTTATTTAAGAGCGATAACAAGCAGCACTTTCATTAAATAATGAATGCTAATTATTTGCATTCAATCTTTTAAATGGCACAATAGACAACCCTTAATCGCTGCGGGCCTGACAATGTATGACTTCCACGAACTGTCTGCTTTTGCCGATGTGATGACGACGGGTAGCTTGACACGCAGCGCTCAAAAACTCGGGTTAGCCAAGTCGACCTTAAGCCGTAGAATCAGCCAGCTAGAAGCACGACTCAATCAGCCGCTGTTGAGGCGCCAAGCAAACCGCCTGATTCCAACAGAGGCCGGGCTGCTGTTTCATACTTACTGCATCGAGCTCCTGGCTATGGCTGCCCATAGCCAGGAAGCGCTTTCGGAACTACGCGAGGAAATCAGTGGTGAAATTACACTTGAAGTGCATGGCGCGCTGGCGCGCAGCTGGTTAGCAAGCGCCATTGATGCGTTTCTCAATCGTCACCCAAAGGTAGCGCTAACGCTACACACTCGTGAGACGCCCCCGACGAAAATGGACAGCAATAGCATTCACGTATGGCTTGGCCCACCGCATGAGTGCGGCTTGAATCAGGAGCGTTTGGGGCACTTAAGCCGAGGCCTTTATGCCAGCCCCCAGTATTTAGCTAACGCTGGCATACCCCAACGTCCCGATGAACTTAACCAGCATGCATGGATAGATTTGCTAGGCTCGACCTCAGATGGGTTAATGCTTGCTCACCCTGAACATGGCGAATATACATTTCACCCGCCTCGCTCGCGACTAAAGGTAGACCTCACGAGTCTTCACATTGATGCCATCGCGCGCAGCCAGGGCATTGGTCTTTTATCTCACTGGCTAACCGAGAAGCGTGAGCAGCATCACCCGGGCGAGTTGATTAACTGCCTGCCGGGCTGGGAGCCAATCGCGCTGCCGATCACGCTACTTTATGCCTACGGCCATCAAACGCGACGTACTCATGCACTGCTAGAGTTTTTGCGTAGCCAGATACCGCTACAATGGAAAGCCTCTGCCGCCGTGATTTAGTGTAATTGGCGTGTTTGCCTTGCCAGCAAGACCACTGATTAACGACAATAGCTGGCTGACGACTGCCAGGGACCGTAAATGCTTGCCGAACTTTTTGCCGTTATGGCGCCCGTATTAGCCGGTGCAGGACTTGGCTTTCTATGGATACGCTTAGGCCAGCCCTACCCGGTCGACTTCATCACCCGACTAGTGTTTAACATCGGCACACCATCGTTGGTGTTAGCCTCGCTGGCAGGTGCTGATATTGATGCTGCCACGTTTGGACAGACAATGCTGGCCTCAGCGCTGGTGATTATCACCATGGGAGCGGCCACCTTTCTGGTGGCAAGACTGTTGCGCCGGAACTGGCGCGTATTGCTGGCCCCCATGATGTACCCCAACACCGGCAACATGGGGTTACCCGTGGTGCTTTACGCCTTTGGTAGTGCAGGGTTTGCTTACGGCATCACGGTCATGGTCACCGTGTCACTGTTTCAGTTTACTCTAGGCGCTGCGCTTAATAGCCAGGGCAATCCGTTCAAAACCCTTATCAAAACGCCCACTGTCTACGCCATTATCATTTCTATGGCGCTGCTACTGACCGGCACCTCACTGCCGCCGTGGCTGGCAAACACGGTGGACTTAATGTCAGGGTTCACGGTACCGCTTATGCTGATTACGCTAGGCGTGTCGCTGGCCAGCATTCAGGTTAAAAACCTACGTTCAGGTTTGGGCTTTAGTCTGGTGCGCGTGCCGCTCGCCGCTGCCGCCGCTTGGTTCATTGCCGGCTGGGTCGGCCTACCACCGCTGGCACAAAGCATTTTAGTGGTGCAGATGTGCATGCCCGTGGCGGTGTTCAACTATCTGTTTGCTCAGCGTGCCCAGCGTGAACCCGCCTATGTGGCAAGCCTCGTCTTTTGCTCTACGCTACTCGCACTGATTTATCTGCCGGTACTACTCGCCTTACTCATGTAAGCTGGTCATCTAAGCCTGCCTAGGGAACCCCTGCACTGAAGAAGAGTCACTGCTAGACATACTGATTATGTTGATTTGCGCTGACACCATTACCAGAGGACACGCTATGCATGATGTGGACCAGACGAGTCTAACCGCCCGTTTACTAATTCCCGCCGTTAGCGGACTAGTGTTGGCAAGCATAATTAGCACAGCGAATGCAGAAGCCATTCAAGGCTCACTGGAAACCGATTCTCTCAATATTTCAATTGAGCTTATCGCCGAGGGCTTTGAACACCCTTGGGCCGTGGCATTTTTACCTGATGGCCGTTACTTGGTTAGCGAACAAAGCGGGCAGTTGAAGCTACTCGACCCTGAAAGTGGTGACATCAACACGCTGGAAGGCATGCCTGATGTGAATAACCAAGGTCAAGGTGGCTTATTGGATATCGTGCTGCATCACGATTTTGGTCAGGATAGTGGCGATGGCAGCAACAACTGGATTTACTTTACCTGGAGCAAGGCCGACGGCAGCAACAGTCAGACCGCACTTTCCCGCGTCAAATGGCAGGGCAATGAACTGGGTGAGGTGGAACACTTATTTGCACAAGATCGCGCCTCTGGGCCTGGGCGTCACTACGGCTCACGTCTAGCATGGCTGCCTGACGGCACGCTGCTAATGAGTATCGGCGACCGCGGCAGCGACCCTTCTCGCGCCCAGGCAAGCGATGACCATGCAGGCTCCACCCTGCGCCTTACCGACACAGGCGGCGTTCCTGATGACAACCCTTTTGTTGATGATGATGCAACCCTGGATGAAATCTACACTATGGGTAATCGCAATATTCAGGGCATGACGGTAATGCGCAACGGCGAAGCCTGGGTCTCAGAGCATGGCCCGAGCACTGGCGACGAGCTTAATCATATAGAAGCAGGCCTTAACTACGGCTGGCCCGACGTTAGCCAAGGCAATGACTACGCCACGAATGAGCCTATTGGTGAAACCTCCCTGCCCGGCATGACCGACCCGGCCTACGTGTTTGAAGGCCGTTTTGCGCCCGCCGGGCTTGCTGAAGTGACCAGTGCCGCGTTTGGTGACTGGGAAGGCAGCTTACTGGCTGGCGGATTAGGCAGCGAAAAACTGCTGCGCCTGCGCTTAGAGAACGGCAGCGTCGTCGAAGAGGAGCGGATTCTGGAAGGCCAGATAGGGCGTATCAGGGATGTGCGCCAAGGCCCGGATGATGCTATCTATGTGTTGACGGATGACCCGCGGGGTGGCTTATATCGTCTGCGGCCCGCCGATCAATAGTCATTTCATTCACTCGCGTGCAGCCCCGGTAACACTGCCCGTCACTACTCAGCATTAAGGCCACCATGGATATCGCATGCGACTACGCAATTTAATTATTCTGACGGTGATTGTGCCGCTGTTTGTGATCCTGGTGGTTTTTAGCTTAGTCGCTATTAAGTCGCTTGAAGATAACGTACGCTCCAAACTACAGACCGAAGTCGAAATTATTACCCGCGCGTTAAGCACCTCACTTAGCTATTCCATCACGCCGGGCAGCGATACATCGCTTGAAGAAGCCCTACAGTCAGCGTTCTCTTTCCACCGCATTTACGGTGCCTATGTGTTTGATACCGATGGGCGCGATATTTATGGACTGGGTCTAGGCAAAGACATTTTTAGCCGTGAAGAGATCCAGCAGGTCATTGAACGCGACGATCTTTATAGCAATTATCGCGAGCACGATGGCTGGAACTATTACTCTGCCTTAACGCCATTACGCGCCCAAAATGGTACCGTGTACGGCGTGCTCCAGGTCAACCGGCTCAATACTGGCATCGAAACCTACACGGGCTTTATTAGCATCGTCGCCGTGCTGGTATTTGTGGTGGGTGCAGGAGGAATCGTACTCAGTATTTGGTGGGGATTCCGCCGTTATATAGAGCGCCCGCTGAATCGATTACTCCACGTTATGCTGCTGGTAGAAGACGGTGATCGTAGTCAACGCGCGGTTGAAAATGGCCCCACCGAATATCGCCGCCTCGCATCAGGGTTAAACGGCATGCTTGATGCGATGGCTGGGAAGGATCACGATATCGAAGACCGTCAGCGGCGCGAAATTGAGCTTGAGAAACGCTTACGAAAATCGAAAAAACTCGCTGAATTAGGCGTGCTGGCCGCGGGCGTTGCCCATGAGATAGGCGCCCCGCTGACGGTCATCAATGGCCAGGCACAGCGCCTTGCTCGGCGCGATGTGATTGGCGATGACGAACGCGCCCGGCTAGGCCGCATTCGCAGTGAGGTGGAACGTATTGTTGAAATCGTGCGCCAGCTAATGGAGCTAGGCCGCCAGCATAATGTTGAGAAAGGCAGCCAGGCGCTCGATAAACTTATTAAGAGCGCCAGCGACTTGGTGGAGGATGAACTAGAGCCACGCAATATTCGTCTGGTCATTGAATTACCATCGCCGACACCCAACTTATTAGCGGACGGCCAACAAATTATTCAGGTACTTACCAATTTACTGCGCAATGCAGCACAAGCACCCGACGTCAGCTGCATTCGCCTACACGCCCAACAGAACGATCACGAGCTAATCATATGGGTAGAAGATGATGGCCCAGGCATCCCCACTCCCCATCATCTTAAAGTGTTCGATCCATTTTTTACCACCAAACCCGTTGGCCAAGGCAGCGGCTTGGGGCTTTCCATGGTACATCGCATTATTAACGACCACCGCGGTACGATTGGCGTATTTGACAGTGCTCTTGGCGGCGCTGGATTTGAAATTACACTCCCCCTTGGTGAAACCGCATCCGCGTGAGGACAACATTTGTGACCCATCAGGAACACCTTTTACCTTTGCTAGTGGTGGAAGACGACACCGCGATACGTGAGTTATTAGAAGAAGAGCTGCAGGATGCCGGCTACACAACGCTGGGTGTCCCTAGCGCAGAAGAGGCGGTTGCCTTACTGAGCCATACCACGGTTTCGCTCGTCATCACGGACGTGCGGCTACCTGGCATGACTGGCATTCAACTGCTTCAACAGCTACGCCAAGCAGGCAGTGAGCTGGGTATTATTGTCATTACTGCATTCGGCACCATTGACCAAGCTGTCGAAGCGCTAAAATTGGGCGCTGACGACTTTTTGACCAAGCCGCTGGACCTTGATGCCATTCGCGATGCGGTATTCCGCGTATTGGAAAGGCAGCGCTTGGCAGTCTCCCACGACACTAACGTCAGCCACTTCCACGGTATTGTGGGCAAAAGCCCGGTGATGCAGGCGCTTTTTCACGATGCGTCACGCCTCGCCAAAAGCGCTGCTCCGATTCTGATTTTAGGTGAAAGCGGTACCGGTAAAGAGCTTTTGGCCCGCGCTATTCACCAGGAAAGCTCTCGCAATGATCAACCGTTTGTACCGGTCAACTGCGCAAGCATCCCGGCTGACTTGATGGAAAGCGAATTTTTTGGCCATGTTAAGGGCGCGTTTACCGGTGCTAACGAAGCGCGTAAAGGCCTATTTCACAGCGCCCAAGGTGGTAGCCTATTTCTAGACGAAATTGGTGAAATGCCGATTAACCTTCAAGCCAAGCTACTGCGCGCACTGCAAGAAAAAACCGTACGCCCGGTGGGTGGTGAGCGTGAAGAGCCGGTAGATGTTCGCATCATTGCCGCGACGCACCGCAATTTAAGCAAAGAAATAGAGCAAGAAAACTTCCGCAGTGACTTGTTCTATCGCCTAGAGACTTTCTCGCTCCGCATTCCTCCATTGCGCGAACGCGGCACCGATATTGAGCATCTCGTTTTTGCACTAATCGATAAGCATGCCGAGGCCCAGGGCAAGCAGATAGAAAAATTTGAGCCGGAAGCACTCAACAGCCTTCTTAACTACCCCTACCCAGGCAACGTCCGCGAATTAGAAAACGCCATTATGCGCGCGGTAACGTTAAGTGAAGACGGCTCACTCAACCATACAGATCTACCCGAGCGGCTGCGCGTCAATTCCGTTTCTGATGCGGGCGCTCCGCTAGTGGCAACGCTTAGCGGCGAAGTGCTTGCGGCAAGCCAGGTATCAACGCCCGCCACTGCCCGCTGGCCCAGCTTAGAAGAAGTTGAAAAGCGCTATATCAACAAAGTATTGGAAGCAACTGGCGGCAATAAACGTCGCACGGCTGAGGTGTTGGGCATTGCCCGTAGAACGCTGTATCGGCGCTTAGAAGACAACGAAGAATAGCAGGCATGGCGCCAGCCAGAACGTTAATCGCTATACAAAACTAAAGACCGCAAAACCAAAAAAGAGACATAAAAAAACCCCCGCGGGCGCGGGGGCGAAAAGGATGATAAATCGTGTGGAGCAGCCGCAGGGAACAGACAGCTGAGTCGACTTATCATCATAGGGACTGATACTTCCTGTCCAAGCGCTAACCTCACCCTTGAAGTTAAGCTAAAAACAGAACTTACGTATTACTTGATGTTTCATCATCTGCATTGCTGTCACCAGGCATTGGATCAGTGCCTTTGCCGAATCCTGCTTCATCTTCACTAGGGTTCATAGTGCCTTCAGCAGGCTCATCCATTGTGTCTCCGGGCATAGTCTCGTCACTAGACATAGGATCCTCAGGGGGCCTAGGATCCTCAGAGGGCATAGCCTCTTCAGAAGGCATAGAACCTTCAGCCCCGGCACCCGTATTCTGATTCATTGAACCTTGAGCCGCAGGATCGCCATTTAATCCAGGATCCTGCTCCATGGCTGGCTCTTCGCTCATGCCAGCAGCAGGTTCAGCTGTCGTATCTTGCTCTAACGGAGCAGATTCTTCAGCAGGCGGCGGTACAGCTGCGTCGTCTCCGCTATCTCCACAGCCAGCCAAAACGATAACGCTGGCGGCGGTCGCCATCATGCAGAGTGTCAGCCAGTGAGGACGCTTGGTTGAATGCTGATCAGTGGTTTGATTATCGGTCATAGCCAGATCGTTATTAACGCGGTCACATTGCTTGTCCATAATTACCACCTCTAATCTTGAAACTAATAAAGCTCGCTATCCCACAGATAGCTTCAACTTGAAATATTACTGATACGCTTTCCTTACACTTCGCGTGCCACTTATCTTTTTTTAAAAAAATAGTACTTTAAAAACAGTATCTTAAAAAATAAAAAAGTATTGCTTATATTATTTATCATTCACACTTGATGGGTAAAAAATGACACATGTGGCGTTAGTTGCCGCGTTGAACGGGCCGTTGTGACACACAGACCCTACACATGTATAATAATTAGTAATAAATCACTCAGCTGAATCTCTTATTTTTTTATGAATAGCGTGTATCGCTGCCTCCATTGCCATGGCCCCTCTCATCCATGGGGTCTAAACGGAGTGACGCTGCACGGCTACTCTGCTCAACAAAAGGCATCGTCGATGGATCAAACACGACCCGTCAAAATTCAAGTGCGCGGTTTAAGTAAAGTCTTTGGCAAGCATCCCCAAAAAGCCATTGAGCTTCGCAACCAAGGCATGAAGCGTCCAGAGATTCTGGAAAAAACAGGCCAGACACTCGGGCTTTCCAATATCTCCTTTGATGTCTATGAGGGAGAGCTGCTAGTTATCATGGGACTGTCAGGATCTGGCAAATCAACGCTGATCCGCTGTCTCAACCGTCTTATTGAAACCACCGAAGGTGAGATCATCATCGACGGTGAGAACATTCCAACCTTAAAAGACAAGGCGCTTTTAGAGTGCCGTCGTCGTCACTTTTCGATGGTATTTCAGAATTTTGCACTCTTTCCTCATCGCACCGTTCAACAGAATGCTGAATTTGGCCTAGAGGTTCGCGGCGTTGAGAAGACTGAACGGCATGAAATTGCCCACCGTTCGCTCAAGCAGGTTGGCCTTGAAGGCTGGGAGGATGCTTATCCCAATCAGCTTTCTGGCGGCATGCAGCAGCGCGTTGGCTTAGCGCGCGCGCTGGCCAACGATGCGACGGTGCTATTGATGGACGAAGCCTTCTCGGCACTCGACCCGCTGATTCGTAAAGACATGCAACAAGAGCTTTTGCAGTTGCAGTCTAAAATGCAAAAGACCACGGTCTTCATTACTCATGATCTCGATGAAGCACTCAACATTGGCGACCGGATCGTGCTGCTGAAAGATGGCGAAGTCGTGCAAATTGGCACGCCCGAAGAGATTCTCACCCAACCGGCAGATGACTACGTTCGGCGCTTTATCCAAGGCGTTGATCGCGCACGCATATTAACCGCTGAAAGTGCTATGCGTCCCTTGCGCTCCACCGCTCGCGATAGCGATGGCCCCCGCACTGCGCTACACCGTATGCGTGACCATAGCATCGACTCTATCTATGTTGTCGACCGTGACCGTCGCTTGCTCGGTTTATTAGAGGCTGATGCGGCTAGCCGCGCAATTGACGAAGGTGCCAGCTCCATCACCCCCTACTTAACTCAAGATTTCCGCAAAGTTCCCATGGACAAACCGCTGCAGAACCTGTTTGCCATGTTCAGTGAAAAAAGCTTCCCCATCGCCGTTACTGACCAGCAACAGCAGCTGCTGGGCGTGGTGGTAAAAGGCGCGGTACTCGATGAACTGGCACGAGCAGGAGAGCAATAATGGATATCCCTCGCATTCCGCTTGGCAATTGGATCGAAACGGGTCTGACATGGTTGACCAGCGAATACTCATCGGTAACCCGGGGCATCTCGCGCTTCACTCAAACCGGCATTGATGTCTTAAACGATAGCTTAATGTGGCTACCTGAATGGGCGCTGCTGGCGCTGATTGCGCTTTTATGCTGGAAACTGGCCGGCCCTCGCTTAGCCATTGGCGCTATTGCGGGCCTAGCGCTGATTTGGAATCTGGGGCTGTGGAACCCCATGATTGAGACGCTCACCCTGGTCGTCTTTGCTACCTTCGTTGCCGTGATTATTGCGCTACCGGTGGGCATTACAGCGGCCTTATCGGACCGGCTTTACCGGTTCATCATGCCGACGCTAGATTTTATGCAGACCATGCCGGCCTTCGTGTATTTGATTCCCGCGATTCCATTTTTCGGCATTGGCTCGGTATCGGCTATTTTCGCGACCGTTATTTTTTCAATGCCGCCAGCGATACGCTTTACAACGCTAGGCATTCGCCAAGTACCGGTAGAGCTGATTGAGGCCGCCGACGCCTATGGCGCAACGCGGAGTCAGAAACTATTCAAAGTACAGCTGCCACTCTCGTTACCGACGGTGATGGCAGGTATCAACCAGACCATTATGCTCGCCCTTTCCATGGTAGTAATTGCCGCGATGATTGGTGCAGATGGGCTAGGCAGCGAGGTGTGGCGCGCCATTCAGCGTCTGCGCCCTGGTGATGGTTTTGAAGCAGGTATTGCGGTCGTGATTCTGGCGATGTTGCTTGATCGCTTAACACAGTCGCTCAGAAAAACACGGCAATAGTGCAAATAGCAGTAGAACGACACATTAATAAATCTATACCCAAGGGAGAACGTGAATGAAATATCGCACATTGAACCTCCGCATCCGTATGGCCTCGCTGGCCCTATTAACCGGCACCGGTATCGCGGTTAGCAGCGCGGCGCAAGCCGAAGAAGACAAAGGCTCGATTAACCTGGCCTATGTGGAGTGGTCATCTGAAGTTGCTTCCACCAACGTTATTGCCGCCGTGCTTGAACAAGCGGGTTATGAGGTTGACCTTACCTCTCTCTCAGCAGCGGCCATGTTCCAGGCGCTTTCTACGGGTGACGCGGACGCTATCGTTGCCGCTTGGCTACCGACCACCCATGCTGAATACATGGAACGCGTAGGTGACAGCACTGAAGATCTAGGCGCTAATCTCGACGGCACTAAGCTGGGCCTCGTTGTGCCCGAGTACGCCGATATTGACTCCATTGCGGATCTTAACGATAACGCCGACAGCTTTAATGGCGAGATCATCGGTATTGACCCCGGTGCAGGCTTGATGGCGCTGTCCGAAAAGGTTGTGGATACCTATGACCTTGGGCTGAATCTGCGTAGTGGCAGTGGCGCCACTATGACAGCGGCACTCGCTAGCGCCATCAACAACGAAGAAAATATCGTTGTTACCGGCTGGACCCCTCACTGGATGTTCGCTCGCTTTGATCTTAAATACCTAGATGATCCGGAAAACGTTTACGGTGGTGCGGAGCAGATCCACACGGTTGTTCGTCAAGGCCTGGAAGACGACATGCCCGAAGCCTACGCCATTCTCGATGCCTTCGAGTGGACACCAGAGCAGATGGGCGAAGTCATGCTTCTCAATCAGGAAGATGGAAGCGATCCCTACGAAAATGCCAAACAGTGGGTTGAAGACAACCAAGACGTAGTCGAACAGTGGCTAGGTAGCTAAGACTGTACAGCTAAACAAGCTTGTCGCTTCGACGGCGGAGAGCTTTGTCCTCTGTCGTCGTTGTAAATCTATTTATTATGCAAGGCAACGCATAATACGTTGAATGCTCTGCTAACAGATTTGCTATTGTGGATGCCTAACCAAGCATCATTCAATGTTGGTCGACGACCACATTTTGGTTTATGTACGACCTATTTTTTTGATCGCCATAGAGAGGCTCCTGTGGAAAACCACGACGATAAACGCTCCCCTGAAGAGCCAAGCTCTGAGGGCATACGCGCTCCAGATGGCGCGGCTAACCTAATCGACACGGATTACGTGATCGGTCAGGACAACCTTATCACCACTACCATGGGTCTTAATCTTGACCTACATGGAAAGGTGTTCAGCATTTCGGCGATCGTCGTCCTGCTGTTTGTGATACTAACACTGGCGCTGCAAGACACTATCGCGCCTATTTATGACGCTATTTTCGGTTTTCTGACCGGTAATTTAGCGTGGTTCTTTATGTCAGCGGCGAATATATTCGTCATTCTCTGTATTGGCCTGATTTTCTCACCGTTGGGTAAAATCCGTATTGGCGGTGCTGATGCCAAGCCTGATTACACCTACATGGGCTGGTTCTCAATGCTGTTTGCCGCGGGCATGGGCATTGGCCTGATGTTTTTCGGCGTCAATGAGCCGCTGACCCATTTTAGCACCTCGCTCAATGGCGGTGACTGGGCGCCATTAGGCGGTGCCGAAGGTGATCCTGCCGGCGCAGCATCGCTCGCCATGGCGGCAACTATCTATCACTGGGGCTTACACCCTTGGGCGATTTACGCGATTGTGGCACTGTCGCTAGCGCTTTTCGCCTTTAACAAGGGCCTGCCGCTTTCCATGCGCTCAGTGTTTTATCCAATTTTGGGTGAGCGTGTTTGGGGTTGGCCAGGTCATATCATCGATATTTTAGCGGTATTTGCGTCGCTGTTTGGTTTGGCCACCTCGCTCGGCCTTGGCGCTAGCCAAGCAGCCGCGGGCCTAAGCTACCTGTTCGGCGCGCCTGAAAGCGATGTCACGATGATTCTGCTCATTATCGGGATTACGATTATCGCCATTGGCTCCATTGTGGCGGGCGTCGACAAGGGCGTGCAGTTGCTCTCCAAGATCAACATCGCCATGGCGGCGCTGCTGCTTTTCTTCGTCATCGTGGTCGGCCCGACGCTGCTAATTTTAACCGGCTTCTTTGAGAACCTATGGAGCTATGCGGTTCACTTACCGGCGCTGTCAAACCCGTTTGGCCGCGAAGACGCTAACTTCAGCCAAGGCTGGACGGCCTTCTACTGGGCATGGTGGATTTCCTGGTCCCCTTACGTTGGCATGTTTATCGCGCGGGTATCACGCGGCCGTACAGTGCGTGAGTTTTTGATTTCAGTGCTGCTGATACCTTCGCTGGTATCGGTACTCTGGATGACCACCTTTGGCGGCACGGCAATTGACCAATTTGTGAGCCAGGGCATTGAGGCCGTGCGGGATGCAGGTGTCGATCTACAGCTCTTTATCATGTTGGAGCAGCTGCCGCTGTCGCAAATCACCTCTTTCCTCGCTATTTTGCTGGTGATTATCTTTTTTGTGACGTCATCCGACTCAGGTTCTCTTGTGATTGACTCAATCACGGCTGGTGGCAAAGTAGATGCACCCACGCCACAGCGCGTGTTCTGGGCGATCATTGAGGGTGCCATTGCGATTGCTCTGCTGCTAGGCGGTGGCCTAACCGCTCTGCAAACCATGGCGGTATCTACCGGCTTCCCGTTCACTATTATCCTGCTGGTGGCGTGTTATGCCATCATCAAAGGATTAATGAGCGAACCTAAAGCGGTCTAAGGACTGTCTTAAGGACTGTCTTAAGGACTATCTTAAGAACGACCTTAAGCACTACCGCTGCTATGCAAACGGGCAACCCTCTGGGTTGCCCGTTTTGCTTTCTAGCCTTTCAACCTTATGTTCAGCACCATAGGTCTTTCAATGGCGTTTCCGATCGATAGTGAGTAGCAATCTGTGCCTGCAGCAGCTCTGCCGTCGCCAAGGCATCCACCAGCGCATGGTGCCCTTGATAAACTGGCAGCCCATAGCGCTCACGGCTAGCATTCAGGCGTATTGAAACCGGTGGGCGGCCCAGCCAGCGACGAAAACGGGCCCACAGCGTTTGACGGTGTAGCCTAGCTTCCAGAGACATCGTATCAATCATTGGAAACAGCACCCCTTCCCCACGCCGCGCATTAACGGCCGCATCTAAAAAGGGTCGCTCAATATTGCGAAAATGTACTACGACTAAGCGCCCGGCTAGCTGTATCAATAGCTCATCGAGTATTGCGTCTAAGTCCGGTGCCTGCGCAATTTCGGAGTGGGTAATATGATGATAAGCAATGGATGCTTCTGCCAATGGGCGCGAAGGGTTAACGACCCAATAGCGCCGTTCTGCGAGCTTTATACGGTCTAGCGTAAACGGCACAATGCCGACACTTACGATCGCGTGCCGCCGCTCATCAAGCCCAGTGGTTTCCATATCCAGCGCCACCATGGGCACCTGCGAAATGGGCGTTTCAGGTTCTGGAAGTAGCGTACCAAAAAAATTTTGAATGGCTGGATTACGTGCTTTCTCCCGCCGCTGAGCCATATAACCAGCCCAGTCTGCCTGAGTTATTTTTTGGCGTGGGCGTATTCCATGCATCCTAGCGCCCCTGCCGCTGGGCGGGCATCGGATAGCGGAATTTTAAAAACTTCTGTGCGTTACTGAGCACTTGGAAAGCATCCTTCAATGTGTGACGTTCGCTATCTTCAACATTTTCTGGCTCGATATTGTTATCGGGCAGACGGTCCTCTTGAAGATCAATCATCTGATGGCGTAGTCGTGACATGCATAAAAACTCAAACGCGTAGCTCAGCTTTTCGCTCATACCGGTCGCCAATAGCTGCGTATGACTGATGTCATTCAAACGCTGAAACGAGTTTTGCGCCTTAGAACCACAGGCCAAGGCATGTATCCTCACCAAATCTACCATCGGCGCCGTGCCTCGCCGCTTAAGGTTGATAGAGTTATTGTGCTTGCCATCTTGCTCCATCACAAAAGTGCGAAAAAACCCCAGTGGCGGTGTGCGATTTAACGCATTACGCGCCATGGCGGCTAAGAAGAGAGGCGATTTAGGCGCCATCAGGGCAATCTGGTCTTGCAACGCTTCCACATAGTGATCCTCGCCATAGCAGCTATCCAGATCGAAGAAAATCGAGCTATGCAGCAGTCTTTCCGGCGTAGGATTAGCCATCCAATCTTGGAAGTAACGTTTCCAAACACTCAGCGGCTGACGCCATTGCGTATTGGTGGCCATAACATCGCCTTTGCAATAGGTATAGCCACAGGCATCTAGACCATCGCTGACAATGTTTGCCATCGCGAGAAAATACGCATCGTGCTCCTCAGGGTTAAACTCATCTGAAAGGATCAGCGCATTATCCTGATCAGTGACAATGCTCTGTTCATTGCGCGCCATAGAGCCATTGACCATAAAACAATAGGGCACGGGCGGAGGTCCAAGCTCGGCTTCAGCCATTTCCAACAATCGCCTTGTAAAACTACGCCCAACCGTTGAGAGTGCGCTACCGACCATCTGTGAGTTAGCTCCCTCTTGCACCATACGCACAAACGCGGCCCTGACATCCGACGCTAAACGGGCAAGTCCCTGCACGCTTGATTGGTTAAAGATATTGCTAACCAAATAGAGGCCACTGTGTGTTTCATAGCGGATAATATCGGATAAATGCACGACGCCTACGGGCCGCTGACGATACAGCACTGGCAAGTGGTGCACGTTATTACGCAGCATTGTTAGCATCGCTTCATTAACAGAAGCGTCGGATTGAACGGTGATGAGCCGTGAGGAAATCACCTCGCCTACTGGCGTTTGCGGCGATAGGCCTTCAGCCACCACGCGGGTACGAAAATCGCTATCGGTCAGAATGCCACACATTTGCCAGGTTCGACCTTTGCTATCTTGAAAGCTGAACCGCGGGTTATCACTGCCCTCTTTGATGACGAGTAGAGCAGAGGCCTGCGCTTCACTCATCTGCTGTGCGGCAAGTTGGACGCTGGTCGACGTTTCAACCATTACCGGAGACCGGGTAAGCAGCTTGCGTATCCGCGTGACCATCATATCGTTGGATTTTTTTTGCTGCTCAGCGATCGTTTCTAGCCTTGGTCGCTCGAGTTCTACAAAGTCGGCGAAATTATCGTCATCTTCACATAACCGCTGGAACACCGCATCAGGAATAAAATAGATTAACGTATCTTCTATAGCCTCTGCGGGGAAACGCACCTTGTGATTGCGCAGCAGGCTAAAGTGACCAAAAATATCGCCTTCACCCAAGCGGTTATGTAACTCTCCTTTGCTACGGTAGACTTCTACAGCGCCGCTACGGATATAGCACAAATCATTGAGCGTCTCATTAAGCACTAAAATAGCGCTGCCATTTTTGAAGTAGCTGACTTCCACCTGTTCGGCAATGGTATCAAGAAGATCATCCGATAGGCCGTCGAAAGGCGGGAACCGCCCCATATGCTGGCGTATTTCTAACAGCTCAACGTCCATGGAATCTCCTAGAGCGTAACGTTCAAAAGTTAAGATGAATTGTGTAGGGGTGGCCCCTGGACGTAAACCCTGTGCACATAATAAAAACAGTTAACAGCAAAAAGCCCGGTACTGAGAGCACCGGGCTTTGAGTAGCTAAGGCCGCATTGACATTAATTTTTGCGAATCAAATCAAATAATGCCAGCGGATATCGATCATCGATCTTATGGTTGACCAGCCATTTCTTGAACGCGCTGCATCATCTCTGGATCTTGCTGAATGGATTGACCAATAGCATTGAAGGTATCAACATCTAGGCCGCTGTCTTCGACCACTTCAATCATTCGGTCGTTGGCTTCAGTGCGCACCTCCTGCTGCGCTGATTCATCTTCCGTTTCCTGCAGACGCTGAGTGTACTCTTGCGAAACTACCGCAATTTCTTGAGAAGCATCGGCAAACTGCTGGAGCTGATCATCAGAGAAATCCTGGGCTGGTGCTGCTTGCTGTGTCGCCATCGGATCTTGCGCTGGATCTTGCTCTTGCTGGGCGTGGGCAGTAGTCGCCACCAGACCAGTGGCAAGTAGGGCAGCAGAGAACAGAGCAGTTATACGTTGCATAATAAGAAACCTCATTCACACGTTATGGATGTGCCAACTGTGACGCGTCGTATCCAAGCAGGTTCAATTTATGATGTAAAAGTTAGTAACAAAAAGAACGATAAGTAACTTATGCACGCTAACACTCACCTTCCAGGAAAACTATAGTGATTAATTTCAATAACTTGCAAAAAAATACCGAGCCTCGTTAGGGCTTGCGGCCATGCCCATTCTTTTTGTGCTGCTATGGAGTACTGGTTTCATTGGCGCGAAATTCGGTCTTCCCTATGCCGAACCTTTTACGTTTTTGTTTATTCGTTTTGTCCTAACACTATTACTGCTAACTTCCCTCGTCGTGGCGATGCGTATTCCCTGGCCATCATCACCGATGCTATGGATGCATATCGCGATAGCCGGTTGCTTGGTCCACGGTGCCTACTTAGGCGGCGTTTTTTATGGCATTAGTTTAGGCATGCCCGCGGGCCTTGCAGCTCTTCTTGTCGGCCTTCAGCCGCTACTGACCGCAACGTTTGCGGGCCCGCTCTTGGGCGAACGGCTTAGTCGACGCCAGTGGCTAGGATTAATGCTGGGATTAGTCGGCATCGTCTTAGTACTGGGCAGTAAGCTTGAAATTGGCGAGTCGCTGTTCGATGGCTTCGGCATAAGCGCCTTACTGTGTGTGACGACCGCTTTAATAGGCATTTCTGTGGGCACGCTGTATCAGAAACGCTACTGCACCAGTATGTCGTTGCTGTCAGGAGCTGTGATTCAATATTTGGCAGCAGGGGGGTTGCTGGGATGTGGAGCACTGTTGTTTGAAACGCGCAAGGTTGAATGGACGATCACCTTTGCACTGACGCTGGGATGGCTGGTGCTGATTCTTTCAGTCGCTGCAGTTTTGCTGCTCATGGCATTGATAAAAAAGGGCGAAGCCTCGCGGGTAGCGAGCCTTTTTTACCTGGTCCCACCGGTCACGGCGCTTCAAGCGTGGTGGCTATTTGACGAACGCCTCCCACTGCTAGGGCTGGGAGGCATGCTGATTGCCTTGACCGGCGTAGTCATGGTGGTTCGAAAACCCAGAGACAAGGCGACATAGCGGCAAAACATTTACAGATTATTTAGATAGCCTGGGCCACCTAAATTACGCATTTGCTGGCGTATCCACTGGCTGCGCCGTTCAACCTGGGCGTCTGGGCGGGCAGCGCTACGCGTACGAGGACTGGGTAAAATAGCGGCAAGCAGGCTTGCTTGCCGCTCCGTAAGGCTGTTGCCAGAAACGCCAAAATAATGCTGAGAAGCCGCCTCTAAACCAAACACACCGCTATCCCATTCGGCCACGTTAAGATATACCTCCAAAATGCGTTGTTTGCTCCATAGCGTTTCAATCAGCAGCGTAAACCACGCCTCTAAGCCTTTTCGCGCCCAGCTTCGCCCCGTCCATAGAAAAACGTTTTTGGCCGTTTGTTGGCTAAGCGTACTAGCGCCACGCAGCCGCCCACCGTCTTGGCTAGCCTGCAATGCCCGCCGCAGTTCCACTAAATCAAACCCACCGTGATGAGGGAAACGCTGATCTTCTGCGGCAATAACGGCCAGCTTGGCATTCGTAGAAAGCGAGTCCCAGTCGCGCCACTGCCGCTGTAGGCGAATTGGCTCGCTGTTAATCCAACTCTGCACTTTGCGTTCGACCATGACCATCGATCCCGGCGGGGGGACCAGGCTAAAAAGCAGCACAATGGCCACTGAGAGAAACGCAAACGCTAGAACGCCGCGCCATACAAAACGCCATAGCAGACGCATGAAACGACGCAGCAAGCGATTGAGCATCCCGTTATCCTATTATTAATTCAGGTCTTAACGCTTCATGAGGTGGTCTGCATGATAGCGCAGATGGTCCTCAATAAACGAGGCAATGAAAAAGTAGCTGTGATCATAGCCAGGTTGACGGCGCAGCGTTAGAGGGTGGTCGTGCTCCTCGCAAACGGCCTCTAAACGCTCTGGCTGCAACTGCTCTTCCAGGAATTGATCCGCTTCTCCTTGGTCGATAAACAGACGCTGGCGCGATGCGCCGTTAGCCACAAGTTCGCAAGCATCATACTGGCGCCAGCGTGACTGGTCCTCGCCCAGGTAGGCAGTAAACGCTTGCTGGCCCCACGGGCAGTTCATCGGATTAACAAGCGGCGAAAACGCCGAGACTGAACGAAAGCGCCCAGGATGACGTAACGCAAGAATTAGCGCCCCGTGCCCACCCATAGAGTGGCCGCTAATCGATTCGCGCCCATTGACCGGAAAGTGTTGGCGTACAACAGAAGGCAGCTCTTCCACTACATAATCGTACATTCGATAGTGAGGTTTCCACGGCGCTTCGGTTGCATTCACATAAAAGCCCGCGCCTGAACCTAAATCGTAGTTTTCATGTTCGCCGGGCAGATCAGTGCCTCGTGGGCTGGTATCGGGGCAAACAATAGCAACACCTAGTTCGGCTGCCACGCGATGAGCGCCCGACTTCTGCATGAAATTTTCATCATTGCACGTCAGCCCAGAGAGCCACCAAAGCATAGGCACACGATCATTTTCGGCCTGAGGCGGTAGGTAAACCGCAAAAATCATGTCGCAGTCCAGTGCGCGGGAGTAGTGGCGGTAGCGCTTATGCCAGCCACCGAAACTACGGTTGGCGGACACCAGTTCTAAAGTTTCACTCATGCTCATGGGCAGGTTCCTCTAAATGCAGCAAACGCGGGAGGTCTCCCCCACCGCGTTTTAAACATGCTAGCGATAGTGTAATGATACTCAGTAATGCAACACGGTACGAATGCTCTTACCCGCATGCAGTAATTCAAATGCTTCGTTGATTTTCTCGAACGGCATATCGTGGGTAATAAAGTCATCGATATTGATCTCGCCGTTCATATAGCGCTCAACATAACCGGGCAGCTCACTGCGACCCTTAACGCCACCAAAGGCAGAACCCTTCCAGACACGCCCGGTCACCAGTTGGAAAGGCCGTGTGGAGATCTCTTCACCGGCCCCAGCGACACCAATCACAATCGATTCGCCCCATCCCTTATGGCAGCACTCAAGCGCTGAACGCATCACATTGACGTTGCCGATACACTCAAAGGAATAGTCGACCCCTCCGTCGGTCAAATCGACAATCACCTGCTGGATAGAATCGGCGTAATCTTTAGGATTCACACAGTCCGTGGCGCCAAACTGCTTGGCCAGCTCAAACTTGTCAGCGTTAACGTCGATAGCAATGATACGCCCGGCTTTAGCCATCACCGCACCTTGAATAACGGCTAGACCGATAGCACCCAGGCCAAAGACTGCCACCGTAGCGCCCGGTTCCACCTTGGCGGTATTCAGTACCGCACCGATGCCGGTAGTCACACCACAGCCCAGCAGACAGATTTTACCCATGGGGGCTTCTTTAGATATCGCTGCCAGAGAAACCTCGGGCAATACTGTGTATTCACTAAAAGTTGAGGTGCCCATGTAGTGATGAAGCATCTTGCCATCTAGCGAAAAACGCGAGGTGCCGTCAGGCATTACGCCTTTACCTTGGGTGGCACGTACGCTGCCACACAGGTTAGTTTTACCCGACAAGCAGAATTTACACTTGCCGCACTCGGCGGTGTAAAGCGGAATAACATGATCGCCCGGCTTAAGGCTCGTAACGCCCTCGCCAACTTCTTGAACCACACCGGCACCTTCGTGGCCAAGCACGGCGGGGAAATTACCTTCTGGATCAGCACCAGAAAGCGTGTAAGCATCAGTATGGCAAACGCTTGTCGCTGCCATTTTCACCAGCACTTCGCCCGCTTTAGGGCCTTGTACATCAATTTCCACTAGTTCAAGCGGCTTGCCCGCTTCCAATGCAACAGCTGCGCGTGACTTCATTGACTAACTCCTAATGCATCGTCAACAGCAGGCAATGCCTGTCTGTTTGACGTAATTGGTGTGGTTGCAGTGTAGATCAGCTGGGAGGCCTTGATAAACCGGGATATACTCATAAGATTATTGCCACACAGCAACAATCATCGTTAAGGCAAGGAAATAGCATGCAGCACTGGAGTCGCATCGAAGCATTTGTGGAAGTAGTGCGATTGGGCACATTTTCTGCCGCTGCTCGGCATCTAAACGTATCGACCTCTCACATTAGCCGTTTAGTCAGCCAGCTAGAGAATCAGCTGGGCGTGCAGTTACTGTATCGCACTACGCGGCAAATTCGCTTGACCGATGCCGGGGCTATCTACGTTGAGCACTGTCGTCATCTGTTTGACGGGCTACGCGATGCCGAGCAAGCGATTAGCGAGCTCCAGGCCACGCCCAACGGGCTACTTAAACTCACCTCAGCCACTACCTTTGGCGAGCGCTTTATCGCCCCGCTGGTTAACGACTTTCAGCGCCTACATCTACAGCTCGACATTCACATGCACTTTACTAATCGCCCGGTCGAGCTGATTGATGAGGGGTACGATATTGCGATTCGGATGGGGGTATTAAAGGACTCTAGCTTGATCGCTAGGCGCCTGTGCGACCGGCGCGAATACATCGTCGGCTCGAAGGAATATTTTCGCCAAGCACCCCGCCCTCATACGCTGGGGGAGCTAAGCCAGCACCGCTGCCTGATTGGCTCGCGGCCTAACTGGCTATTTGATATGAACGGCCAGCGCCGCGAAGTGCGCATCGAAGGCCGCTGGACAGGCAACTCCGGCCCCGCCCTACTTGATGCCGCCCGCAAGGGGCTGGGGCTTGCACAGTTACCCGACTATTACGTTGCACCTTACCTTGCCAGCGGCGAACTGATAGCGGTGCTTGAGCCTTTTCAACACCACGATACCGCGGTATGGGCGGTGTATCCCCGCCATCGTCACCTATCGCCTAAGATCCGCCAAATGGTTGATTATCTGGTGGCCAATATCGACACTACGCTGCCGCGCCATGCGCCTATTTAGCACTCAATCACGTTAACCGCGAGCCCACCTTTCGACGTTTCTTTATATTTGTCCTGCATATCACGGCCCGTATCACGCATCGTCCGGATCACTTTATCGAGCGATATAAAGTGCTCACCGTCACCGTGCATCGCCATACGCGCGGCGTTGATCGCCTTGACGGATGCTATCGCATTGCGCTCAATGCTGTCTCTCATGGCGTGCCAAATGCTCAGCAGCTCCTGACGAATAGCCGCCTCGCTACGCCAGGCTTTTTCGTTCGCGAGCATTAGCTGGCTAATGCGCAGCTGATGCTGATGACACAGGCTAAGCAGCTCAGCGGCTGTATTAAAAGGATAAGTCAGCGCCGTACTGTCTTCTCCAACCTCACCTTGATCCGCTTTCGCCTGATCGACATAAAAGCCGCCGCCTAGAGAATAGAACGTATTAGTCGCTACCCGCGCGTCATCGCAGTAAGCGCTTAAAATCATCGCGTTAGGATGAAATGGCAGGCAGGCCTCATCCCACTGCACATCATCGGCGCGCGAGAAAGCGACCTGCTGCCCGTTGGCAAGTATCAAAAGCGCACCTTCATCGATAGCATTCAGCCGCACATCAATGCTGTCAGGATCAATGCTTTCAGGCACTTCGCCCATCAGTCCCATAATAACGGCGCGATCTGCACCATGGCCGATTCCGGTAGCAGCCAGCGATCCGCGTAGCCTAACAACGAGCCGAGTCACCGCGGTTTGCTGACTCAGTGCTAAGGCAAAATCTCGCGCTGCACGCATAGGCCCTACGGTATGTGAGCTTGAAGGACCAATACCAATTCGGAAAAGATCAAATACACTGATAGCCATAGCTGATGCGCCTCGCAAGGGCGTTATTGCTTACCGGTAAGATACTTTGCAGAGCAAACCAGCAAACGTCGAGTGATTAACCGAAATACCGACGTGCAAGCAAATAAGTGTGACGATATAATGAACATTCAACCATGCATGTTTGTTTTGCAATGCGCTTCTTCTAGATAAGGATGTCGTATGTCTTCCCTTCCCGCTTTGCCCATCGATTTTCGTACGACCCTGCTACGTGCGACCCTTTATGTGTTGTTTATTGGCGCCATCGCTCACGGCGCTTATCTAGAAGCGATCTATCTTCCCTCGGTACGTTTTACCGAGCTGGGGTTCACCGAGTTTACGCAAACGATCATTCTGGCGACCTGCTGCCTGATATTGCTTTACGTGCGCCAGGTGCTAAAAGTATGGCCAACGGTGACGCTGCTTTTATTCGCGTTTATTGCAGCTTCGCTGGTACGCGAACAGGACTATTTTTTTGATGAATATGTGGGCCATGATGCGTGGAAGGTTGTGGTATCGCTCATCGTCATCCCTTCTATTGCGTGGGTGTACATTCAACGCCGCCGCTTTATGGAAGAGTTCATTTACTACAGCAACACGTTTTCCTTCGGGCTGTTTGCCGCCGGGCTGCTCACTACTTATGTGTTTTCACGCCTCTATGGGCGGCAAATTTTTTGGCGCGCCGTACTTGAAGATAACTACATTCGCGACTTTAAAGACATAGCAGAAGAAGTAGTGGAGCTGCTAGGTTACAGCTTAATTTTATTTGCCACGCTTGAGCTACTGCTGCTTGCCCGCCGCATTTATAAAGCGCGCCACGTACCGAACTAACGGCTTTCGTCCTCCGTTTCTAAACGCCGCCCTGGGCTTTTCCACTGGCGGCGTTTCATTTTTCAAATCTCGTCATGCAAAAAGCCATTTGCGAGCCGCGACGCTTCAACGTAGTGTCGTTCGCTAGGCTATTTCGGCACGTCTTTACTAAAAAAACCCACATTGACGATATAAACCTTATGAATAAAACCGAAAATGATAGAAACAACCTGCAACGAAGCTTTTTTACGCGTTTTTTAGATAGTATCGAGTGGCTAGGTAATCTGCTGCCTCACCCTGTCACGCTCTTTGCGATACTGTGCGTACTGGTCGTAGTGGCTAGCGGAATTGCCGCGGCACTGGGCGTCTCGGTGGCCGACCCCAGGCCCGCCAATGAGGGAGAGTGGATTGCGGTCAACTCATTGCTTAATGCCGAAGGCCTGCGCCGTCTAATCACCGACATGGTGACTAACTTTACCGGGTTTGCCCCACTGGGCACGGTACTCGTGGCCATGCTGGGCGTTGGCGTGGCCGAACACTCGGGACTGCTTTCCGCCAGCATGCGAGCCTTAGTACTTAACCGCTCACCGCGCATTGTTACCTACGCCGTGGTCTTTGCGGGCATTATGTCCAACACCGCCTCAGAGCTTGGCTACGTGGTGCTGATCCCTCTGGCCGCCATGATTTTCCACTCGTTAGGACGCCACCCGCTGGCTGGCTTGGCAGCGGCATTCTGCGGTGTCTCCGGAGGCTATAGTGCCAACCTGCTCATCGGCACGGTTGACCCGTTGCTATCTGGGATTACACAAGAAGCCGCGCATCTGTTAGACCCAACCTATATGGTCGGCGCCGAGGCTAACTGGTTCTTTATGTCCGTCAGCACCTTCTTTGTCACCATCATTGGTGGTCTGGTGACCGAGTACATTGTGGAGCCAAAACTAGGTAAATTTGATCCTGCTTACGCTGAAGATGACATCGACCAGCAGCGTATGGAAGGACTATCCAGCACTGAAAAACGAGCCTTGAAAGGCACTGGTTTAGCGATGCTGGTGATTGTTGCGCTGCTTGTTGCCACCATAGCCCCTGAGAACGGGATTCTACGCGACCCGGAAACAGGCCTTGTCAGCGGCTCGCCTTTCTTACGCGGCATTGTGGTTATTGTGGCGGTTCTATTCACCGTCCTCGGCTTCGTTTACGGTCGGCTTGCTGGCACTATGCATAATGATCGCGATATCGTAAACGCCATGGCTAAGAGCATGAGCAGCCTCGGTCTGTATATTGTCCTGGTGTTTTTTGCCGCTCAGTTTGTGGCGCTATTCAACTGGAGTAATTTTGGCACCGTCACCGCCGTCGCGGGAGCAAGCCTATTAGAATCGCTTGGTTTAAGCGGGCCAGGCTTATTTGCCTTGTTCATTGTGATGTGTGCGATTATCAACCTATCGCTTGGTAGCGCATCTGCTCAGTGGGCCGTAACGGCACCTATCTTTGTGCCGATGCTAATGCTGATGGGCTATGCGCCAGAAGTGATTCAAGCCGCCTACCGGATCGGCGACTCAGTGACCAATCTGATTACGCCCATGATGAGCTATTTCGGATTAATCATGGCGATTGCGGCACGCTATCGTAAAGACTTAGGTATCGGAACACTGATCGCCATAATGCTGCCCTATACGCTCTTTATGCTGATTGGCTGGAGTCTGCTGTTCTTTGTCTGGGTTTTCTTATTAGGTCTGCCCGTTGGCCCCGGCTCAGCCACCTATTACACGCTATAAGCACTTAGGCGACAGAACGCAAAAAGCCCGTCGTTCAATGAACGACGGGCTTTTTATCTTAACGACTACTTAGCGTTTATTGACTGCTTCACTCATCAAGGAATGAACGCAGCGGCTCAGAACGGCTAGGATGACGCAGCTTACGCAGCGCTTTGGCCTCGATTTGACGAATTCGCTCACGCGTTACGTCAAACTGCTTGCCCACCTCTTCAAGCGTATGGTCGGTATTCATATCAATACCAAAACGCATGCGCAGCACTTTCGCTTCGCGAGCGGTCAAGCCGCCAAGCACGTTGCGGGTCGCTTCGATCAAGCCTTCACCGGTTGCCATATCAATAGGCAGCAACATAGTGCCGTCTTCGATAAAGTCGCCCAGATGCGAGTCATCATCATCACCAATCGGCGTCTCCATGGAGATCGGCTCTTTAGCGATTTTGAGTACCTTACGCACCTTGTCTTCCGGCATTTCTAGGCGTTCGCCAAGCTCTTCCGGCGTCGGCTCACGGCCCATTTCCTGCAGCATCTGACGCGACACGCGATTAAGCTTGTTAATCGTTTCAATCATATGCACCGGAATACGAATGGTGCGCGCCTGATCGGCAATTGAACGAGTAATCGCCTGACGAATCCACCACGTGGCGTAGGTCGAGAACTTATAGCCGCGACGATATTCGAATTTATCGACCGCTTTCATCAAGCCGATATTGCCTTCTTGGATCAAATCCAAGAACTGCAAACCACGGTTGGTGTACTTCTTAGCAATCGAGATCACCAAGCGCAGGTTGGCCTCAACCATCTCTTTCTTAGCGCGACGAGCTTTTGCCTCACCAATAGAGAGCTTGCGGTTCACCTCTTTAAGGTCGGCAACGGAAAGTTGCACCATGTCCTCTTCAAAGGCGATTTTGCGCTGAGCACGGGCGATATCGGCGCGCAGCGGCTCAAGGCGATCAGCGTATTTGCTCTGCGCTGCCTGAAAGTCATCCAGCCACGTTTTACGCGACTCGTTACCAGGAAACGACTTGATAAACGTTTTGCGCGGTACTTTGGCTTTTTTCACACACAGCTGCATCACCGCTTTTTCTTGGGCGCGAACTTGCTCAACACTGATACGCACTTGGCCCACTAGGCGCTCAAAATGCTTGGGTACCAGTTTGATGGGTGAAAACAATACGGCCAAACGCGTCTGCTCTGACTTCAGCTCGGCGCTACCGCGGCCATGCTTAGTAAAAGCGGCTTCAACGAGGGCATTCTGCTCACGGATCTGCTCGAAACGCGCACGCGCTTCTTCAGGGTCCGGACCGCCTTCGCTAGCCGTAGAGTCGTCCTCGCCTTCAGCCCCCTCTTCAATCTCGGGCTCAGGCTCAGGCTCAGGCACTTCGGCTTCGGCAACGCCTGGAATACCTTCATCAGGATCGATGAAACCAGAAAACAGGTCCGAAAGTCGCCCTGGGGCTTCTTCATCCTGAGTGGCATCATAGGCATTCAGAATAGAGGCGACGGCTCCCGGCAAATACGCCAGGGACGACATCACTTCACGGGTACCCTCTTCGATCCGCTTCGCGATTGCAATTTCGCCTTCACGGGTCAAAAGCTCAACCGTCCCCATTTCACGCATGTACATGCGCACGGGGTCAGTGGTGCGGCCCACGTCGCTATCAACAGCGGCGAGCGCGGCTACGGCTTCTTCCGCAGCGGACTCGTCCGCAGAATGATCCGACATCATCAAAGTGTCTTCATCAGGCGCTTCTTCAGCGACACTTATACCCATGTCGTTGATCATGCCAATGATTTCTTCCACTTGATCCGGGTCGGCAATATCCTCGGGTAGATGGTCGTTGACCTCGGCATAGGTCAGGTAGCCCTGTTCCTTACCGCGTGCGATCAACTCCTTCAGACGTGTCTGCTGCTGCGCATTTCCAGCCATAGAAACCCTATCTCGACGAAGAAGAATGAAACACCTGGAGCGCTGAATCGATTAAACTCAACAAGCGACGTAGTATAGCGTAAATAGCCGGTTTTTTCCAGCAAAACGTATTTGCGCAACCATTCAGGTGTGTTAGGTTGTTCGGTTAGGCCAGCGCTAAGCTGACCTCATATCTGGTGCTGAAACGGTAAGAATTCAACCCCTATCGCTTAAAACACCGCCTTATTGGCGCTGCGCAAGCTCCATTATCAAGCTTGCCAAACGCTGGCGCTGCTCCTTATCTAACTTTTGCCCGGCGCGCTCCTGCGCCAGCAACGCCTCGTACTCCTCCTGCGGAGAACGCTGGCGATGAATGTACTGCAAGTGCTCTACCAAGCCATTCAGCTCGGCCTCTCGATCCGCTTTTGCGATCAACAAATCGCGTTTAGCGAAGGCAGCCAACGCCTGCCCCTGCTGGCTACCTTGAAAATGTGCCAATACCACCTGCGGACTGCGATAGCGCCCCGCCTTGAGTAGCGTAATCAGCTCTTGGCATAGCGGCGCATTCTCATCTTCTGGCAGCCAATCCAAATGATCCGGCAATGCGCCAACCAAATTAGGCTCATGCAGCAACAGCTGCACTACACGTCCCACGGGCGAAAGCGCCTGAGAGCGTGAGCGCGATGATCGATCAGGCGCTGCATGCGAAACGTTCGGCACAGCTGATGACACTGATTCTTCCGCCGGATCAACAGGCGGTGCTTTCTGCAACGCATACTGCTGGGCCATTTGAACGCGCTTTTCAAGCAACACTTTCAGTTGCTCTTGAGCCAACCCGCTGCGCTGGGCCAACGACTCAAGCAGTAACGATTTGAGCATCCCTTCGGGTACTTTGTTCAATGCTTCCAGCACTTGACTGGCAAATCGCTCGCGTCCTTCGACCGTATTTAAGTCACGACCCTGAGCCGCCTGTTCGAACAAAAACTCCGACAGCGGCATGGCACAGGTCACGCGATCTTGGAATGCCTGCGTGCCTTCGCGACGCACTAACGAGTCGGGGTCATCACCCTCTGGCAAAAACAAAAAGCGCGCTTCACGGCCATCGAGCATTTGCGGCAGCGCCGTTTCCAGCGCCCGGCTAGCTGCCTGGCGGCCGGCACGATCACCATCGAAACAAAACACCACGCGGCTCACCAGCCGAAACAGGCGAGTCAAATGATCTTCGGTGGTAGCAGTGCCCAACGTTGCCACGGCGTTATGGATGTCGTACTGCGCCAGCGCCACCACGTCCATGTAGCCCTCGACGATCACCAGCTGCTCGAGCTTGTTCGATGCCTGACGCGCCTCAAACAAACCGTACAGCTCGCGGCCTTTATGAAACACCGGCGTTTCAGGCGAGTTGAGGTACTTGGGCTGATCATCCCCCATGACCCTGCCGCCGAAAGCAATGGTTCGCCCGCGCAAATCCCTAATCGGGAACATCACCCGGTCGCGAAAACGATCGTAGGTACGCCCAGTATCTTCACGATGAATCAGCAGGCCGTATTCCACCTGAACAGGCTCACCAATTCCACGCTCGCTGAGGTGCTGCTTTAGCGCCTCCCATCCCGCCGGGGCATAGCCAATACCATAGGTCTTGATTACATCGTCCGAGAGCCCACGATCCAACAAGTAACGCTGGGCCGACTTACCTTCCTGCATTTTCAATCGCTCGCGATAAAAACTCGCGGCGAGCTCAAGCAGGTTAACGCCCTCTTTGCGCTTTTTTTCACGCTGCTGGGCACGCGGATCATCAGCCCCCTCGCGGGGCACCTCAATACCCAAACGCCCCGCTAGCTGCTCTATGGCCTCGGGAAACGGTAACTTGTCGTACTCCATCAAGAAGCGTAGTGCATTACCATTGGCTCCACAGCCAAAGCAGTGATAAAACTGCTTATCCGCACTGACCGTGAACGACGGCGTTTTCTCTTGATGGAAGGGACAGAGCCCAGAATAGTTACGGCCGGCCTTTTTAAGCTGCACACGCTCACCGACCACCTCAACCACATCGACGCGGCCTAACAGATCATCAATAAAACGCTGTGGAATTTGGCCTGCCATGAACTACGGGCATCCTTGCGCATCGCGCTGATTCGCTGACATTAGAGACAGAGCTTTTAAGACAGAGCTTTTAAGACACTGCTTAGGGTCATCAGACCCACTGCCAGATCACCTTAAACAGCGTTGGACATGAACGGCATTAAATATGCCGAAAAACAAACGGCCACCTAGTGGCGGCCGCTTGGCATCCCTCTTGAGACGACCAGCTAACTGCTCCGGCCCCCTCGGGTACGGATCAATAGAGCCGTTCGAAACGCTTAGTTTC
>NZ_JBQDLQ010000009.1:7981-63539 GCF_052095695.1 Halomonas sp. | reverse complement strand
GATAGTTCTGGGGCTCAAAAATTTCGGTGTAGCTGGCAAAGGCCGAGTAGGTATCGTTAAAATCAAACACCAAGCCGCCGTACGGCGTGACTTCGTACTTGCTCTGGCTATCCAGACTGCGGGACTGAGTCATACCATCCCACTCGGTATAGCGTGCGCCCACAATCAGCGTCAGTGGGTCGGCAAGCGAAAAACGCGAGGCGGTATAAACGGCTTTCTGACGAGTGCTGGATGCTTCAGAAGGAGTAAATTCAGGCCAGTCTTCGTTGGGGGCTGAGCCATCCCAGTTGTTTAAATCATCAACTGCAAAGCCAGAGGTGAAGGTGTTTTCATAGTTATTGGCTTGGTCGCTGTAGCTGCCGCCGATGACGAGTTCATGCTCACGGCCTAAAAGCGCAAATGGGCCGCTTACCTGGACGTCTACAGAGTCGACCTCACGGTGTCCGCGGTTCCATCCAGTAAAAAAGGTAACATCGCCACCACCCATTTGATCTGGCAGCGTTGCCTCTACGTAAGGGTAGGCCAGCTTGCTGTCCATATCGGTCTTTTCGTGGGCACCCACTACGCGCACCTGCCAGTCGTTGTCAAAACGATGGCTGATTTCAGCGAAGACTTTCTCCGACTCAAAGCCGGAGTAGGACCAGTCTGGTGCGACGCTAAACGAGCGGGCATAGTTGGTGGTCGTGCCGTTGCTGAACCATAGCGGTAAACCGCCCCAGGTGGGTGAAGAGGTGTGGCTATCCTGGTAGTCAAAGCCTATTGATAGGGTGGTGGCGTCGGTCACATCAGCGTCGATAACGCCGTAGCCGAACGTGCGGCGTTTATCTTGGCGATCAAGGTGGGCGCCGCCCTCCTCGTAACCGCCGATAAACCGCGCCCGCACATTGCCTGAAGCCGTTAGCGGTGTGGTGAGATCAACGATTGTGCCTTGCTTATCCCAACTGCCCAGCGTACCGGAAACCGAACCAGTGAACTCGCGGCTGTCAGCATGCTTACGCACAAAGTTAACCGATGCCCCCGGGTTGCCTGAGCCGCTAACGAGCCCATTGGCGCCACGAATTACCTCAACGCGGTTGTAGATCGCCGTATTAAGCCGCCCTTCGCCGAAGTACCAGCGATTATCGGTGTTAAGCGTGGGGATGCCATCGTACTGAAAGCTGTTGATACGAAAGCCGCGCGATGAAAAATTGACGCGTTCACTGTCAACATTACGCACTGAAATGCCGGTAGTGTTTCTCAATACGCCTTCGATGGCGTCCAGGTTTTGATCCTGAATACGCTGCTCGGTGACGATACTGATGGCTTGTGGCAGCTCTTTTTGGCTAAGCGTTAAGCCTGTGCCCGCACTGGTGGTGCGCCGCGTATAGCCAACGTTCTCATATAGATTGGTGCCGGTCACGGTCATAGTGCCTAGCGATTCGGCATCGTTGGCGGTACCCGACTGAGCCAATACGCTGCTCGAGGCAAATAGAGAGCCCACGATGAGTGCGGTGAAGGTAGCGCTTCGCAAGGAGAAAGAGGCTGTTGAATGGCTAGGCACAGAATGCTGCATGTAATCTAAAACATGAAGTGACGACGTTTTCATATGATCCCTTGAGTCACGCGTTGGTGGCGCTTGCTCATTAGTTTTATATCGTTCAATAACGCTATGATCATATAAAAACGGTTCGTAAATGTAAATGTAAATGTGTATGAGAATGCTTTGTATTTGATTTTGACGGTAGGCTATTCGCCCTTCCTTCAGAATATTGGCCATCAATGGCACTTATAAATTATCCGAGCTAGCGGTAGCCGCCATATAATCGAATGTTCGTTATTTGACAGATCGCACTGCATTCGTGAACTGATAGGTGACGATTATTAGTACGTGGCGGCATATTGAACTAATGTCTATCTCTCTTTATTGTCATTTAAAATCAATTGAATAAATGTTTTTTAAGGATGAGGTTCGTTTTTTATATTGTTTTTTTAAATACTCGCTTTAGGATGCCAAAAAGAAAATATATTTTCGAAACAGAACATAAGCTGCTTTGAATAAAGGCGAACCAGGGCAAACGGGGTAGCGGGGCGACAATGCTTGGAACAATTTTTCTACATGAAATAGCCGGCACGGCCGTATTAACGCTCTTGGGATGTGGGGTGGTAGCTAACGTGCTGTTGAACAAAACCAACGGTAATGGCAGCGATGGTATCGTTATCTTCTTTGGTTGGGGGCTGGCGGTTTTTTGCGCGGTTTACGTCGCCTTTGACACCGGTGCCCATATTAATCCTGCTGTTACGCTTGGCTTGCTGGTAGGCCCGGCAACTGAGTACGCGCCCGGCATTCCCATCAACGTTGCTACCACCGCCGCCTATTTTACGGCTGAAATCATCGGTGGCTGGCTAGGAGCAGTCGTTTGCTACCTAGCCTATAAAAAGCATTACGATGCCACTGAGGATGCTTCAAGCATATTGGCAACGTTCTCTACAGGCCCTGCAATTCCCTCCTACGGGTGGAATTTAGTGACCGAGATTATTGGTACCTTTGTGCTGATATTTGTCATTATCATGTTCGGTCATACGCCGTCAGGGCTTGGTCCGCTGGCCGTAGCATTACTGGTAGTGTCGATTGGCGCTTCTCTAGGCGGGCCAACAGGCTATGCAATCAACCCCGCCCGAGATTTGGGGCCGCGTATTGCTCACGCGCTACTTCCCATTAAGCATAAAGGGGCGAGCAACTGGTCCTATGCATGGGTGCCCATTTTGGGGCCCGCTATCGGCAGTGTCCTTGCCGGGCTTGCCGCCTATGTTTATTAAGTCAGAGTTTATTAGGTCTGAGTTTATTAGGTCGGCCTGCTGATTTTTTAAAACAATCACTAAACGTTAACGATTGAGAGGCATTTCATGAGCCAGAAAAACTACGTTCTCGCTATTGATCAAGGCACCACGAGCTCGCGGGCGATGCTATTTGACCATGAAGGCCGGATAGTCAGCGTGGCGCAGCACGAGTTTGAGCAGATTTTTACGCGTCCCGGCTGGGTTGAGCACTGTCCTCGCGAGATCATGACCAGTGTGCTGACCACCTTAACGGAGGTGATTAACAACAGTGGTATTGATGTTGCCGAGATCGCCTCCATCGGTATTACCAATCAGCGTGAAACCACCGTGGTGTGGGACAAAAATACCGGGCAGGCCGTCCATAACGCCATTGTTTGGCAGTCGCGCCACTCCGCTGAGATCTGCGATGAGCTGCGTGAAGCAGGTCACGCCGATATGATTCGCGATAAAACTGGGCTGGTCATTGATGCTTATTTCTCTGCCACTAAGTTGAAGTGGTTATTTGAGAACGTGGCGGGTGTGAAGGAGAACGCGGAGAAGGGCGATCTGCTTTTCGGCACTATAGATTCATGGCTGGTGTGGAACCTGACGGGTGGTGCCGTGCACGTCACCGATGTCAGCAATGCATCGCGTACGATGTTGTTTAATATTCGTGATCGGCAGTGGGACCCGGAGCTTCTTGAGCTATTCGGTGTCCCGGAGTCGATGCTTCCCGAGGTTAAGTCCAGCAGTGAAATATACGGCAACATACTGCCCAAATTCCTGATGGGCCAAGAGGTGCCGATTGCGGGTATCGCCGGCGACCAGAATGCGGCTCTGTTTGGCCAAGCCTGTTTTGAACCAGGGATGGCAAAAAATACTTATGGTACCGGCTGCTTTACGCTCATGAATACCGGCACCCACGCCACGCCCTCTAAAAACGGCCTGCTTACCACCGTGGCGTGGGAAGTGGATGGCACGCTGGAGTACGCCTTGGAAGGCAGTGTGTTTGTGGCGGGCTCAGTGATTCAGTGGCTGCGTGATGGCCTGAGAATGCTGGGCAAGGCATCAGATTCAGAAGCATATGCCACACGCGCGAAAGATAATGACGGCGTTTATATGGTGCCTGCCTTTACCGGTTTAGGGGCACCTTACTGGAACTCCAACGTGCGCGGTGCCATGTTTGGGCTCTCTCGGGGAACCCAGAAAGAGCACTTTGTGCGTGCGGCGGTGGAGTCGCTTGCGTATCAAAGTGCTGATGTCCTCAAAGCCATGCAGGCTGATGCTGACATTGCACTGACCGAACTTCGAACTGATGGCGGGGCGATCTCCAATGATTTTCTTGCCCAGTTCCAGGCCGATATCCTGGGGGTCGATGTACTGCGTTGCGAGGTAAACGAGACCACTGCGCTGGGGGCTGCTTATCTCGCCGGACTCGCCGTAGGGTTTTGGAAATCACGCGATGAGATCGTCGAGCAGTGGGCGCTAGAGCGGCGCTTTACGCCGCAGATGAAAGACGAAAAGCGCGATGAGTTGTATGCCGGCTGGAAGAAGGCGGTAAACGCCACCATGGCGTTTCACGTAGACTCCTAAGCTTAACGCGCTAGACTCAAGTGTTTTACAAGCCCCCGGCCTAGGCTGGGGGCTTTGCGTTACCCACGCATTCCATGCTGCATTAATAATGATCGGCTTGGGCGGCGGCTGAACATTCATGCCGCGGTGGTAATTACTCGGTCGACTTGCGTTAATCAGTGCTCGCTGGAGCAATGGTATGAATAAAACTATGCTTTATCGTCAGCTAGCGCCTGAGGCCAAGCATGAGAAAGGACTGATGATGACAGCCTAGCTTGCATCGTGATTTATAGGTATCTATAAAGAAAGGGGCTCCCAATGGATGACGATCACATTAAGAATAAGCCAGTGTCAGAAGGGCGTCGCCGCTTTCTTATAGGGTCTGCTAATACAGGGGCCGCAGCACTGCTTTTAGGTGGTGGTGGATTGGCAATGGCTAAAACGGAAGTTATCCCACCTTCTGATAGTGTTCAGCAGGACATACGCTCACAGAATTAAAAGTTAACGGCATGAGTCACCGAGCGGATCTCGATAGCCGTATGACACTGCTTGATGCTCTGCGCGAAAAATTTGGACTTACGGGTGCTAAAAAGGGGTGTGACCATGGGCAGTGTGGTGCGTGCACTGTGCTGATTGATGGCCGTCGCGAGCTCGCCTGATAAGCCAGCAGCTTTTTTAGCAGGCGGCACAACGCTTATCGATTTAATGAAACTTGAGGTTATTCAGCCCCAACGTGTCATCGACTTGAGGGCGCTGACCGCCGAGTAGGGAACTATCCGTCTAGACGGCTCAAGCCTGCGCTTAGGTGCATTTGCGAAGATGACTTGGTGAACGCCGCTGGCGTGAAAGGCGTTGGTGAGGTAAGCGTAGTAGGCATGGCGGCGGCAGTTGCAAATGCCATTTACCATGCGACGGGAAAACGTTTGCGAGGCCTTCCGTTACGAATTGATCACTGAGTATAAGAGGGCTGGGGCATGCAATGAAACCAACATTCTCTGACTCAATGAGACTTTAAAGCGTCAATCAAGGCGCGAAGCGCAACAGGTATGTGGCGGCGGCTTGGGTAATAGAGATAGTAGCCGGGATAAGTGGGACACCACTCAGCGAGTACCTGGATCAATTGCCCTGACGCGATGTCGTCGGCCACATCATGCTCTAGCAGATAGCCGAGGCCTGCGCCGGCTCTTACCGCTGCTATTGCGAGTGGCATTTCATTAACAATCAGCGGGCCACCAGCGTTTATCTTGATCTCCCGTCCCTTGTGCTCAAACTCCCAGGGTAATAAACCTCCAGATGTTGTGAGCCGAAAGCCAATGCAGCGATGGCGTTTCAGGTCTGCTGGTGTCTGGGGCTTGGGGTGTCGCGCGAAGTAGCCTGGTGTGCCGACCACCACCGTACGCATCGGCGGCCCAACGCGCACAGCAACCATGTCCTTCTCGACCGTGTCGTGAAAGCGGATGCCGGCATCAAAGCCTGCGGCCACAATATCGGTCAAACCATTTTCGATGCTCACCTCCACTTGAACATCTGGATTGGCAAGTAGAAAGGCGGGTAGCGCTGGCTCTAGAATCATCTGTGCTGCATGAGCAAAGGTAGTCATACGGATGGTGCCTGAAGGCGATTCGCGCCATTGGGCCAGTGCGGCCAGGCCATCTTCTATCTCTGCTAGCGCAGGGCCGAGTGAGCGTAGCAGGCGTTCGCCAGCCTCGGTCGGAGCAACGCTGCGCGTGGTGCGCGCTAATAAACGAATGCCCAGGCGTTCCTCGAGCCCGCGCATGGCATGGCTAAGGGCAGAGGGGGACATGGCCAGAAGGGCGGCGGCACGGGTAAAGCTTCGCTCGCGTGCCACGGTCGTAAAGGCCAAAAGATCATTGAGTTCGCGTCGTTGCATTGATGCATTCTATTCACAAGTTCATGTCTTTTTCCAGATCTAATCGTCACCCGACGATTAGCCTATAGTGCGCAAAGTACCTTAATCACTATAGGAGAAAGAGCATGGATTTAATTCATTACCGTACGTTAGGAAATTCAGGGCTTGCTGTAAGCCCATTGGCGCTGGGCACCATGACGTTTGGTGCTGGGCGCTGGGGTACAGAAGAGAAAACCTCCCGCGATGTGTTCAATAGCTATATTGAAGCGGGCGGTAACTTTGTCGATTCAGCCGATGTTTATTCATCTGGCCAGAGCGAAGAGATGCTAGGCGGTTTCATTGCCGAAAGAGGCCTACGAGACACGTTGGTGATCTCGACGAAATCCGGCTTTTCCCGTACCCAGGGGGCGTCCAATTCTGGAGGGAGTGGTGCAAAGAACATTCGCCTTGGATTAGAAGGTTCTCTTAAGCGACTGCGCACCGATTATATCGATATGTTCTGGGTTCATGTATGGGATCGGCACACACCTGCAGAAGAGGTACTGCAAACGCTGGTCGATGCCAAGCGGAGTGGAAAAATCCTTCATTACGGCTTCTCTAACACGCCTGGTTGGTACATCGCTAAAATCGCCACGTTAGCTCAGGCTTACGGTCTTCCCGCACCGGTCGGCCTTCAGTATCAATACTCGCTGATCGAACGGGGTATCGAACTTGATATCCTGCCTGCCGGTAACGAGTTCGGGCTGGGTATGATGCCCTGGAGCCCATTGGGTGGCGGTCTCCTCAGCGGGAAGTATGGTCGTGACATGCTTGCCGAGTCTAGCCGTAAAGGAAGGCTGCCAGATAAGGCGGGCGTGTCGCAGGAAGGAAGCGATGGCCGCTTAAACGGCGACAATCCATTCGGTGGAATGCTATTTACCGAGCGCAACTTCGATGTCGTCGACGTGGTGCGAGACGTTGCTCAGGAGATAGGTCGATCAATGGCTGAGGTGGCGTTGGCCTGGGTCGTCAATCGGCCTGGCGTTTCCAGCGTATTAGTCGGTGCTAGCCGCGTTGACCAGCTATCGCAGAATATTGCCGCTCTTGATATCAAGCTCACCCCCGAACAGCAGGAACGCCTTGATCAGGTTAGCGAGCTGGCGCAGATAAATCCTTACTTTATCTTCCAGCTACCGTCGGACTTAATCCGTGGGGTACCATCAGTCACTCCGTGGAAAGCCGTTTAATAATGCTTTTCTCTGCTTAGCGTCATGATTAATCCAGGCTGGGAGTTGTGCCGCCTCGACACCAGGCCCGCGGTCACGCATGGTTATGGTATTGCCTTGGATCTCCATGCTGACGGAGGTCTGCGCGGGAGCATGCTGAATCGCATTTTCCAGCAAGTTCTTGAGCAGGGTGAAGCATGCCCCGCGATCAGCTTTCCATGTCACCTTATCGTCAACGGCGAGCACCGTTAAATGCACGTCGGCGGCCTCCGCCATACGCTGCAAGTAGGTGGTGGCCTCGTGGGCGATTTCTTGCATCCGAACGACCGCAAACTGGTAAAAGTTGCCGCGCGCTAATCGAAGAGTGTCGCCGCTGGCTGGCCAGAACTCCCACCGGCGCTCGAAAGGACGGCCACATTCCCAGCATCATCCAGAATTCGATACGCTGTTTCGCGCTGCGGGCCTTCATAGAGCCAAGCGCGGTTATCTTTGCAATCGTCCAGGAGAAGCCATGGATCCACTATCAGATGTACTCTCGCTACTGAAACCGCGTAGCTATGTTTCCTCTGGCGTGGAGGCTGGAGGCGAATGGTCACTCCAATTTCCGCATCAGAATAAGCTCCTCAAGTGTTATACCGTGGTCTCCGGCGAATGTTGGTTGGCTGTGGATGGTGTTCCTGATGCTGTAAATCTGCAGAAGGG
Organism: Halomonas sp.; assembly: GCF_052095695.1. Taxonomy (GTDB): domain Bacteria; phylum Pseudomonadota; class Gammaproteobacteria; order Pseudomonadales; family Halomonadaceae; genus Vreelandella. The sequence continues at coordinate 55,394 of NZ_JBQDLQ010000009.1, read as the reverse complement.
CGACTGTTTTGTTCTACCGAGCGGGCGGCCTTTTAGGTTGGCGAGTGATATGTCGCTGCCACCAGAGCCCTCCAGCAATTATTTTCCCCCACTACGTCCTGGCGCCGTCGTAAAGATCAACGGCGGGGGAGACTTCTTTATCGTGGGCAGTCAGTTCGGCGTCAGCGGGGGGGCATTCCGATCTGCTAATGGACATGCTGCCGCCCATCGTGCACATCCACAACGAGACAGAGCAGGCTGCATTACGGTGGTCTGTGGAAAGGATGATGAAAGAGTTGCATGACTCCGAGCCCGGGGGCTTCCTGATTGCTCAGCACCTCGCTCATATGATGCTGGTTCAGGCGTTAAGGCTACATATGGTGGAAGGCGTAATGAACGACGGGGGGTGGCTTGTGGGCGTAGCGAACAAACATTTGGGGCCAGCCATTAATGCCATTCATGCCGACCCTGCGCACCGCTGGACGCTGCAGTCGCTGGCAGGAGATAGGCTGGAGAACTCCCAAGACCCTGTTTCAGTGATTTCACTATCACTCGGGTACGAATCCGAAAGCACGTTCAGCACTGCGTTCAAACGGGTCATGGGCGTTTCGCCGCATCAGTATAGTCGTGATGCCAATCCAGCATAGATCGCTGAAAGTCATGAAAATAGCAACATGGCCCTCCAGCACTTTTTCAAAAATTTGTAAAAGGAACAGGTACCACAATGGTTTGCCCATACTGTTAGTGATTTTACCCGTATAACAAACCATATTTACCAGGATGTGAGGTATGCACACAATCTTGCTTTCTCGGCGGAAAGCAACACGCTTGCGCCAACCATCTAGATGGAGAAAGCATCATGGTAGTGTTCAGCTTAAAAGCCCTAAGAAGAATGGACGGCACTGGCTTAGGGACTCGCTCTGCTTTTTTGGCATGCGCCGCTGCGCTGCTTGGCTCGTTGGTCTGCATCCCAGCATATTCGAGCGGCGTCACCCAAATCCCTTCCACCGAAGGGAGAACGTACGTGGTTCCTTACGACGTTGCCGAGGCTCAGTTCATGCCGATTTACCCTGATAACCCAAACAGCCCTCAGATCTCGGTGCTGTGGGGGAACCCTCAGACTGGTCCATCGGCAGCGCTGTTTCGGTTCCCTCAGAATTATGGGGGCCGCTTCCACCGTCAGCCAACTATCCCCGTACTTCAGAGGCGGTCGCCAGGGTACTCACTGATCAAGGTATATTGACGAGCGTCATGCGCCTACCTCCCTCGGTCCACGGCATGGGTGACCATGGCTTTGTTCCGATACTTATCGACATCGCCCGGCAGAAGGGCGTATCAGCCTACATTGGAGAGGGTGAAAATGCTTGGCCTGCGGTGCATGTACACGATGCCGCTCGCGCTTTTTGCCTTGCTGTAGAACGGGGCTCGCGCAGCGAGGTATATCACGCAGTGGCTGAACAAGGCATTCCGTTTCGACAGATTGCAGAGGCGATTGCGATTGGCCTCGACGTCCCCTGCGTGTCGTTGACTATGGATGAGGCACGCGATCATTTCGGCTGGTTTTTGGGCTTTGCTAGCATAGATCAGCCGACATCCAGTGATAGGACGCGCGCCATATTAGGGTGGAACCCTACTGGACCAAACCTTCTTACCGACCTAATGAAAACCGATTGTTTTTAGGCGAAACAGGCGGGGGCTGGAAAAGGTAGCACGCCTGTTGGTGATATTTATTCACTAGGTCATGCGGAATATGGGTATTCATATCAACAGTTAAAAACAACAGAATAAATATCTCTTCAGAACCAATCAGGAGCCCCTTATGAAGACAGGAATTATAGTTGGCGCTTTATTGCTTGCGACCGCTGTTGCTACTCAGGCTAGCGAGCCTTTAGTGCCTTCTTCCGAACCCAACCAGGTCGCTGGAACGTGGCGCATGGTGTCAGCTACATTGGAAAAAGATGGGACTAACGAGCATCCCTATGGTGAGAATCCACAGGGCATGCTGGTTTTCACTGCTGACATGCACTTCGTCGAGGTATTAACCAATGGTGACACCGAACGTTTTGAGTCAGATTCACGTGGCGGTGGTACTGATGAAGAAAATAGTCGTGCCATGGCTTCGAGTATTGGCTTCTTTGGTAGTTATACCGTCGATGAACAGGGGCGCTTCGCCGGTAATTACGTCGAGGGCTCCACTTTCCCTAACTGGGTGGGCAGTGAAAGAAGCTCGCGGGAGCTTCAACTGAGGGTGGAGGGGGACCGGATGTACGAAACGTTCACCCGTCCTGGTGGAGGGCGAGTGAGTGCTGAATTTGTGCGCGTTCAATAGCGCACAAGAAGCCTTAGCAAAGCGCAATCGTCAGCTAGTTGATAGGCTTTTAAGGCACGGGTAGGGTTATCCCTACCCTTTGGTTGCCGGTAATTGAATGGTGATGCCAAATCCACGACCTTCAAGCCCGATGCCGCATCTTAATTGCCCGCCATGCGAAGCAACCACGCGGTCGACTAGCGAAAGGCCCATGCCAATGCCCTGGGTTCGATGACCGTTTTCTGCGCGGTAAAATCGCTCGAACACGCGTTCGTGATCGCCATCGGCGATGCCTGGGCCATTATCGGCAACGCTCAGGGTCGCCAATCGAGAGTGCCCTTCATCTTCGATCCAGGTTTCCAGCCGTATACGCGTACCTGGGCCACCATGACGTAGGGCGTTGTCGAGCAGGTTGCGAACAAGTATACCGAGGTCATCAATATCGCCATGAACCGGCGCGTGGCCTCCTGTGACTTCGATTGATTGGTCACTGCGTAACGCAACTAACTCGAATTCATCGGCAACCATCCCGACCACCATTGCTAGGTCAACGTCTTGCGCGCGCGCAGCGGAACCGCCTGACTCCACCCGGGCAGTATCAAGCAGTTGTTGCGCCAGTCGTGAGGTACGTTCGATACCAGCGATGAGATGATCGAGCGCTTCCCCTGCTTCTTTTGGGTCGCTAGCGTGCTGAAGCACCTGCGCCTGGGTCAGCAGTGCGGCCAACGGCGTGCGTAGCTCATGGGCTGCCTCACCGATGAACTCGCGTTCATGCTGCAGAGCCTGGGCCAATCGCGCCATCAACTGGTTGAACGAACGTACCAGCGGCGCGAATTCATTTGGCAATCCACGCTCCAACAATGGCGCCAGATCGAGTGGTGCACGCGTTGCGAGCGACTCGCTGACGCGCAGCACTGGTCGCAGCGACCAGTGGATCACCAGCCATATCGCAACACCAATGCCGAAGAGGAGCAATAGTGCTGTGAGTAGGGTCGGGCCGAGCCAACGCATCAGTTCCGCCCGGATAGCCGATGTCGGCACGCCGACCTGCACCTGCACCTGTTGGTCGGCATCGCTGACAGCGAATACGCGCCAGGGAGCGCCAGCAACGGTTGCATCGGTAAAGCCATCAACAAAGTCGGGCGCCATCGGGTACGCCGGCGCCGGACGCGACGACATCAGTCGTCGCCCCGTGCCATGCTCCCACGCTTGGAAACCGAGCGCGGCGAACTTGCCTTCCGCTGGCACCGTCTCGCCGCTGAGCAGAAACTGCTGCTGTCGGCCTGCAGTGGCGATATCTGCTGGCAGCGACTGCAATATCTGCTCAGCAATATTGCGCAACATGCCATCAATTTCGCCTCCTTGTCTCTCCAGCACGTTTACGTACTGGATGGCGAATCCAATAGCCCAGGTGGCAAGCAGCACAGTTGCTAGCGCGACCAACAGCCGTGTACGTAACGCCCGCATTAGTGATTATCTCCAATGCGGTAACCAAAGCCTAGCTCCGTCACGACGACGCCATCACCAAGCTTACGTCGCAGTTGGTGTACATAAACCGCCACGGTATTACTGCCGATCTCTGTGTCATCGCCGTAGAGCCGATCCTGCAGTTGGTCCCGACTGAGTACACGTCCGCGTGACTCGAACAGCGTGAGCAGGAGGCGGAACTCGTGCGCACTCAGGCTGACGCGTTGGCCGTCCCGAGTGACGACCCGTGCAGCGGGATCAATCTCGACATTGCGCCACCGCAGCACTGGGGTTACTGCGCCACGGCTACGGCGCAGTACCGCGCGTAGCCGCGCTAGCATCTCGTCGCGCTGAAACGGTTTGACGATATAGTCGTCAGCTCCGGCATCAAGCCCGCGAACGCGGTCGCTCAATTGATCCCGTGCAGTAATGATCAACACGGGTGTCGGGTCGTAGCGACTGCGAATCGTGGACAGCACTTCTAGTCCAGAACCGCCCGGCAGCCCGAGGTCAAGAAGAACAGCGACGAATGCGTGGTCGATCAGCGCCGCCCGCGCGGATGCCACGTCTTTGCAAAGGACGACGCGCCACCCCTCCTGGCCGAGAGCGGAGGAGAGCGCACGGCCAAGCATGTGGTCATCTTCAACAAGGAGGATCGCATCCATAGCGGGCAGCTCGAGTAATAAGGGAAGGGCAGCGATATTCCTACATCAACATTAATAACGGATTAAGGCCAGCACTGAAAGGCTGTTAGGTGGCCGGCGATCGCGGGACACCGTCGCTTACAGCGGTAACATCTTTGCCTTAATCGTCTCCTTTTCAACTAGCATCAAGTCGGCAGGACGTGTGCCGTGGCCAGGCAGCAGGGTGGAGCGAACCAGCCAGCCATTATTCGCCATGGCAGTAGCGATATCAATAAAATACCACGGGCTGGCACCCCGGCCGTGGGCTAACAGGATACCGCGCTTCGCAGGTTCATCAGGGCGGATGTCAAACGGTGTATTCAACTCTATTTCAAGGCCGCGGTCTTCACTAATGAAGGCGCGGTTAGCGGCAATCCAGGTACGGGTGTCGAGCCCATATTGACCAAAGCTCTCCTGCTCATAGGGAGGTAGACTTTCTGAAGGTTAAAACAGTGCGGAATCTGGCGGTATGGCACAGGAAGCCAATAAGAGCAGTGAAAGTAGGATGTTAAGGCGGCGAAACATGAACCACTCCATCTTTAGAGCTTGCTTCTGACAAACAGTCGCTGACATCTTATCCTTTCTTGGAAGGGGGGTAGACGAGCTGTGCGTTGGCAAACGATTAGAGATATTACTAATGGGTTAACGATAACTAACTGTTCAAGACGAACCCCGGCAGTACTGCTTCAGCCTCGATAGCGATTAACCATTCCGGTTCGGCAAGGCCGTAAACAATCAACCAAGTGGCAGCCGGTGGCGCGATAGGGAAGCGATGCTTCAACGCCTCCATCACCACTTGTTGATCGTAGCGAGCGTATTCGGCTAAGTAGATTCTCAACATCACCACTCGTGAAAGGTCGCCACCAAGCCCTTTTAGCAACCGCTCAACATTGTCAAGCGCCGCTTCAGTCTGCTCGGTCAGCTCGGGACCCGCCAACTCTCCCTCGATATCGACCCCCACCTGGCTGGACATCAGCACTCGGGTGCCTCCTTGTACTAATACGGCTTGGCTATGTCCTTCAATCAGGGTATTGGGAAGGTTAGACGGGTTGAGGGGTTTGCGTCTTAAAATATGCATGACAACCTCCTTTGTGAATTTAGCTGTGTGCTTGCACGGGTTATCGATCGAGAAATCGCACTTCATCCTGATAGGCTGCCACAATGTCGGCGAGTATTGACACCGCTAACATGGATGCATCACGCATCGATGGGATCAACCCAACGGGTCCACTGATCCGAAGTAGCTGATCCTCGGTAAAACCACCGTTAACACGAAGCCTATCGCAACGTTTGGCATGCGTTGCCCTGCTGCCCACCGCACCTATATAGAAGGCTGGGCCTTCAAGGGCCTGGGCCAGAAGTCGCTCCTCCCAGTCGACATCATGGAAGGCGAGGAGAAAGGCTGTCCATGGATCGTCATTTAGTTCCGGAAGCGATGATGGAACCGTCAACTTAGTAACGTTGTGGATGCCTTGTCGTTGAGCCTCCTGGATGTCTGCACCACCAGGGAGTTGCAGCTCAGTTTGAATACCCGTTGCCTTAGCCAGTCTGGCCAGCGCCAAGCAGTCGGCACCGCGTCCGGCGATGCGTAAACGGAGCTTGGGCGTGTACGAAAAAGAAAGCTCGTTTGCAACTCTCGACTGCCCCAGCCAGAGGTCGCCGGTTTCCGAGAGGTTGAGCGTTACTCTTTGGCGTGAGGCGAGCCGATCATGGCAGGTACGCAGGATGTCGACAGGTGCCTCGGGAAGGACACAGACGTCAATGGAACCTCCACAAGGGAGGGGAAAATCCATAAAAGGCGATCCATTGCCGTATCTCAGCCATGCTGTTTGACCAGAACGAAGCGCTTCTCCCGCATGATTGACGACATCTGCATCGATACAGCCGCCTGAGATATAACCGCAACTTTCGCCAGTGGCGGACACGGCCATCAGAGCGCCCGGCATGCGCACCGCGCCGCCTTCTGTCGATGTCACGATAACAAGAGCTACCTTGCTTTTCTGACACCAAGCTAGCCATTGCCCAAGGACGTCTTGGGCATGTTCCAGATACGTGATAAGACTCGCGGATGGATATTCACCTTCTCTCACTCTAAGCATGATCTGGCCACATTAAGTGGCGGGAAAGTTGTGGCGTGATAACAAGCAGAGCCACGCTGAGTGTTTCGAAGACAGACGCCTGAAATTGCGCTGCTACGCTATCGTCAAAATCTGGAATTTTCATAGTCGATACTCCCTACTTAAATACGCAATTAGAACACTTTACTATGACTGAGCTTTAATAGTGTGTCGTACTTGTATCAGTTTTTCTCAGCGCTAAAACAACACATTTAATTGAATGTTTAATGATAAATAGAAATTATTTAATGTAATTTGGATTAGTTGTCACATCTTGCGACAAAACGTCGAAAAACTTGGCATATCGTGGGTATATCTACCCCTTAATATTCCCCTGTTCGCTGCAGAGCTGAAACCCTTAACCGGTTCTGAACGGATATAAGGTAGTTATTAATACCAAGCAGGAGTGGCGTTCTTAATTCTCGAAAGTCACTTTAATTGTTTGGGTTAACTCAAAATTTCTTGATGCTTAAGCCACGGTTTAGGCATGCGGAGTGAATCATGAAAATGTTAAATGCAGCGTTAGCTATTACATTAATGCTTGTCTCTCATGCAGCACTTGCGGAGCGAGGGGCGGCTAACGATAACAGAGTTACTTATGATGAGGTGATAACAATGCATCAAGGCCACGGGACCCGGGAATTTTCACCATCTGAACTGACCGACAGAAACCCTTAAAAAGTTCTGACAGCTTGTGATATCTGATAAAGCTGCCAGGCAGGTCTAGATCAAGTAGCACAGTGCCGAATGCAGCGCGGTTCGTTTACTGCGGTAACACCTTCTCTCAAGTCGCGTTAAACGCAAATTAATCTCACCGGTAGATAGTGCGACATCAGCTACTTCGACTTGAGTGGCAACGTCGCTTTGGTGGCGTGCTGCAACCCAGGATTTTAACCAATGAGCAGAACCAAGACTTCGGTGGCACGACGTCCACGCCTGTTGAAAACCCTCTTTAATCTCCGCCGTGAAGAGATTGGCCCCGTGCTGATTGGGGCGCTGTTCTTCTTTTGTGTATTGACCGGATTAATGCTGTTACGTCCTGTACGTGATGCGCTGGGAATGGAGCGAGGTATCGAGAACATACGCTGGTTATTTATCGGTACCGCTCTGGTGACGCTGGCGGTGAATCCGTTGTTCGGTTGGCTGGTTAGCCGCCTGAAGCGGTTACAGTTTATCGGTGCGACCTATGGGTTCTTCGTGCTGAGTTTGGTGGCTTTCTGGGCGTTACTGATGTTCGCGCCCGCCGCTGTGGGTCAGCGCAGCGGACAGGTATTTTTTGTTTGGTTCAGTGTGTTCAACCTGTTCGTCACCATGGTGTTCTGGGCATTGCTCGCTGACCGTTTCACCAGCGAGCAGGGCAAACGATTCTTCGCCCTTATCTCGGTCGGCGGGACCTTTGGAGCGATTTTCGGCCCGTGGCTGACGTCGCAATTGGCTCTGCCATTGGGTACGCCCAGCCTACTGCTTGTCGCCGGTGGTTTCTTGCTGCTCGCTCTCTGTTTGGCTTGGCTGCTGGTGCGTGTGGCACCGGATCAGGCTAGCTCTGACACGAGCACCGCCACGGCTGGCTTGATTAGCGAATACGAACGTATAGGTGGCAGCGCCTGGGCAGGTCTACGTGCCGTTTTCCAATCACGCTATCTGACCGGTATCGCTGGGTACATCCTATTAATGACGGTACTCGCAACATTTATCTACTTTACCCGCTTGCAGATGGTCGCAGCGGTATCAGACAGCATGGACGCGCGTGCAGAAATACTAGGCAATATCGACATGTGGACTCAGGTAGCGGTATTGGTTCTGCAACTTACCCTGACCGGGAAGATCATTCAGCGTTTCGGCTTAGGTGTAGCGCTGGCGATCCTGCCGGTAGCCACCGCGCTTGGTTTTATCGGGTTGGCGATATACGGGTCGTTCGTGGTGTTAATTCTATTAGAGGCCACTATTCGTGCGCTTCAACGTGGCGTGACCCGACCGGCGCGGGAGGCGCTATTTACGGTGGTCGGCCGTGAGGACAAGTACAAGGCCAAGGCCTTTGTCGATACCTTCATTTACCGTACTGGTGATGTTGTTGGTGCTCAAACTGAAGGTGCGCTTGGGCGGTTAGGGCTGGCCGTAGGGGGTCTGGTTAGTGTGGTCGTACCTCTGGCATTGGTCTGGGCCGCGCTGGGTTTATGGCTGGGCCGCGCGCACGCCTGTCGTGTAGCAGTGCCGCTAACTAGCGCAGGGTCTGAAGACGGGAGCCTCGTCCTGGATAAACCGATAGAGAAAAGCGTGAACGCTTCAGTCTCAGAGACGGGCTCAGGCTTTGTCCGAACTCAAGCCAAACCGTGGCTATGAGAAACACGAAATGCATCTATCAGCACGAATTAGGGACGGCCCGCTGCTGAAGCCTGATCAAAATGGCTTGGGGCGCCTCTTGCCGAGGTTAAGCAGGCATTAATTATCAACCAATGTATATCTCTGATCAAAATGAGGAAGTGAACATGTCTAACCAACTTCGCAATCGTCTCGCCGTCATTGGTGTGCTGTTGTTCTGTTTTTTTTTCACGGCTAGCGCACTGGCACAGAGCCAGCCCAACCCCGATTGGAGTGTGGCCGACATCCCCTCCCAGGAAGGACGCATCTTTCTGGTAACGGGTGGAACCAGTGGTATGGGATATGAAGACGCAAAAGCCCTTGCGGCTGCGGGAGCCCAGGTGGTGATCGCGGCGCGCAATCCCGAGCGGGGACAAGAGGCGATTGATCAGATTAAACAGGAGGTGCCTGATGCACAGGTGACCTTTGAATCCTTCGATTTGGCCAATCTTTCCTCTGTTCTTGCCCTGGGCCGACGCCTCAGTGCCTCACTACCGCAATTGGATGGCCTGATCAACAACGCGGCCATCATGGCACCCCCAGAGCGCGGTGTGTCTGCGGAGGGATTCGAGCTTCAGTTCGCCATCAATTATGCTGGGCACTTCGTGTTGACCGCAGAGCTATTACCGCTGTTACGCAATAGTGATTCTCCTCGCGTTGTGACCCTGTCCAGCCTTGCTGCTCACCAAGGCAGCATCAATTTCGATGACTTGCAGTCCACGCAGGACTACGGGCCGATGACGGCCTATGCCCAATCCAAACTGGCGGACCTAATGTTCGCTTTTGAGCTGCAGCGACGCAGCGATACTGCGGGCTGGGGAATCCAAAGCATGGCTGCTCATCCCGGCGTTTCGGTAACCGAACTGGTTGCCCGCGGTCCCGGACTGGATAGCGAGCAGGGGCAACTGTGGTCTGCCAACCGTGAGCACTACCAGACGGCGGCACAGGGGGCGTTACCCACACTGTATGCTGCCACCTCGCTCGAAGCGCAAGGTGGCGCCTACTATGGCCCGACTGGAGAGAATGAGGTTTACGGTCCGCTTGGCCTGGCAACCGTTCCTCCTGCGGCCAACGATGCTGAGGTCGCTGCCCGCCTGTGGACGATCACCGAAGAGATCACTGGTACACATTATCCCTAACGTGGCCGTTTGAAGCGTGTGATATGGCAGAGCGAATTCGTCGATTGCCCGTCAATTTTTTCCTGGTTGCCGTGTGCAGTATTCCAGTGCATGCGGCGACCCCGGGACAATGTCAGCAGGAGAGTCAGTATGAAACGAATTTCTTTTAGAAACAGAGCCATCGAACGGCTCACGCAGTTCTACTTGAAGCATCTGCATCCCAAGTACGACATATCCCCCATGTCGAATGTCTTAAACGCAAATTAATCTCGCCAGTAAATACTGCTTCATACGCCACTGCCTATGAACTGAGTTAGGCACTTAACTGATCTTACTTTTTTTAATGCGAGGTACGGCCCATGACCCACTGGACTGCTTCTGACATCCCCTCTCAACGTGGCCGTACCGTGGTCGTTACTGGAGCAGGTGGACTTGGATTCGAAGCCGCATTGGCGCTTGCTCGCGCTGGCGCGAACGTCATCCTTGCCGGCCGAAACGCATCGAAAGGGGCGGCGGCCATTGATAAGATTCGCAACGACGTTGCGAACGAGAATGTGTGGTTTGAGGAGCTGGATCTCGCTAATTTGGATTCCATTGCCGCATTTGGTGAACATATGCTCTCCTCATTTGACCGTATCGATCTGCTTATCAACAACGCAGGGGTTATGGCGCCCCCAGATCGGAAAATGACAGCCGATCATTTCGAACTCCAGTTTGGCACGAACTATCTTGGCCACTTCGCTTTAACGGCCCAGCTATTGCCGCTTCTGTGCAAGGGTAACCAACCGCGTGTCGTCTCTCTCTCAAGCGTCGCCGCTCGTAGCGGTACGATTGACTTCGACGATTTGCAATCCGAGCGTCGCTATCAACCAATGGTTGCCTACGGTCAGTCAAAACTGGCTTGCCTGATGTTTGCTCTCGAATTGCAACGCCGCAGCGATGCCGCAGGTTGGGGTATCCAGAGTATTGCTGCGCACCCTGGTGTTTCACGCACCGACCTGCTGTCCAATGGCGCTGGTGCACAAAGCACCGTGGGTATCGTCCGTCGTTATCTTTGGTTCCTGTTTCAGCCAGCTGCGCAGGGAGCGTTACCGACGCTTTTTTCCGCTACGTCACCGTATGCGCAGGCTGGTGCCTATTACGGCCCTAATAGGTTGAGTGAAACTCGAGGCTATCCTTCTGCGGCCAAATTCCCTCCACAAGCGCTGGATATAGAGGTTGCAATCAGGCTATGGGAGGCGTCGGAACGATTGACGGGAGTGCTGTTTCACTTAAAGGAAATTCACAATCCCAGCGTCGCTGAGAACCGCAATATAAGCCTGCATTGATTCGCTGGCTGATGGCGAATCTTCTGCCTTCTGTTTTTTTATGTATCTCTTAAATCTACGACAAAAGCTTTTATCAAACTAGCGTAGTGGGGGCAGCTGATTTATGAACGACATCCCAATGCACCGGGCAGTTCCTGACGGTCAAACCACAGACGTCAGCGGTGCACCGATCTCTACAGGAACACCGAAAAAGCGAGTAAATAGGTGGCGGCGAAAAATGAACGCCATGCTTTTATTGGCGGGGGTGGCCGTATCGTACTCGGCTGTGAGCGCGCAGTTAATAGAATTACTGCCCACCCATTCAGTGAGCGATGTCGACTGGGTTGATCACGACCGCTCGCGCCCGGTACCCGCACGGCTGTATTGGCCTAAGACGGCTAGGCCTGATTTGTCGGTGCCGTTGGTTGTTTTTGCACATGGCATCGGTGGTTCGCGGGAGAGTTACCGCTACCTCGGAAGACACTGGCCGGCTCAGGGCGTCGCTAGCCTACATGTCCAACATATTGGCAGTGATGAGGAGTTATGGCAGGGAAATCCATTTGGTTTAGTTGGCCGCCTGCAAGCTGCAGCGCAAGAAACGGAGGCCACTAAACGTACCGCCGATGTGAGCTTCGCGCTTGATCAAATGCTCTCGGACGCAATGGGTAGCCGGGGTAAGGCAGTGGATCGCCAGCGCCTAGTTATTGCGGGTCACTCATACGGCGCTAGCACCACACTACTCACTGTTGGTGCACAAGTTGTGAGAGACGGGCAGACGGTTAGCTACTTGGATTCACGCTTTTCCGCGGAGGTCTTGAGCTCCGCACCACCGTTCTATGGTGAGCCCGATGTGGCAGTCGATCTTGGCGAGGACTCCAGGAGCGATGCCGCACGTTGCGACAGGGTGACGGCCATTGGAGTAGCAACGTGCTGACTTCCTCTTTGGCGTGAGGAGGGCATTTGTAAAAGCCTTTACGAGGAACCACTTATGAATTTCGACCCAGTTAGCACCATTACCGCATGGCTCAGCACCTATGGCTTGATAGCACTTTTCGCTATCACTTTTATCGAGCGTTTCGTGCCAGTAATACCGTCTTATGGATTGCTGCTTGCTGTTGGTATTGCAGTAGCTGAAGGGGCTTGGTCACTGCCAACAGCCTTACTGGTGACCGTTACAGGCAATACCTTAGGGGCGACCATCTTTTTTTACATTTTTAGAGGGCTTGGTGAGTCGCGCTCTATGCGGTTTCTCAACCGATTAGGGCGACTTTTCGGAATGCCTGCTTCTCGCATTACTCAATGGATTACATCTTTTCGGCGAAACCAGACTGTACTGGCCTTTGCGCTTCAACTCGTGCCTACCATCAGGCTATTCGCTCCTGCCTTTGCGGCTCTTCTACGCAGTCATTCAGGGAGTTTCCTGATGGCTTCGGCTGCTGGCATCGTGATTTGGAACGGCCTATTTATTGGCATCGGTTATTTCGCTTTCTATTTGTCAGCCGTTGAAAATACAACGGTTTTAACCCTAGTAGCGCTCGGTTGTTTGTTGGTCGTAGAAATTGCACTGTTGTGGGTTTTACGAAAGTCGTCGGGTCGGCGCAAAGCTACTGCGAGTAGCCAGCGTGCGCATGCTGCCACCTCCTTTCCGTCTATATGTGGTGTTCAGGAGCATCGGTTATGAAGCAGTGTACGACGAATGCATCATTAAATTTTTTCCTCGCATGGGCCAGAAATCCTCTGCTTGTTGCTTCCGTTATACCCTCCGGAAGCGCCCTAGCGAGCCTTATTACCTCAGAAATCTCGCGCGAAACGGGGCCCGTGATAGAACTTGGGCCGGGAACCGGCGTATTTACGCGTGCATTGATTGAACGTGGTGTTAAGCAAGAGAATCTGACGCTGATTGAATCGATGCCTGAATTTGCGGTTGCGCTCAGTATTCTCTATCCGCAGGCCCAGATACTGAGAATGGACGCCACTCGCCTTCGTATGATCGACCTTTTCGAAGGGAGACCGGCTGGTGCGGTTGTTAGTGGTCTGCCTTTACTTTCTATGTCACCGCGTAAAGTGATCGCGGTTCTGTCGGGGGCGTTTCGTAAGATGGGTTCAGAGGGTGTGTTCTATCAGTTCACTTATGGCGCTCGCTGCCCCGTTTCACCGCGGATCCAGCATCATCTTGGGATCAAAGCGGAACGGCTAGGCCGCACGTTAGCCAATTTCCCTCCGGCAACGGTCTACCGTTTTCGTCGCGTTTCTTCCATACATTAGTGATACGCGGTATCTGGATTCTGTTATGCCGTTATCGGGATCTTATAGATCCCGATGGTTTTTCAAGGCACCCAACGCAAGAGAGTGTAGGCTCTCTTAATCTCTATTCAAGAACTCCATCACTGCTTCATTCAGTGCTTCGGGACACTCTTCAGGCAACCAGTGGCCCCCACCAGGGATCACGATGCCTGTCACGTTGCTGGCATATTGCCGCATCATATCAATCTGATACTGCCCCATACCACCATGAGCTCCACCGCCGATCGCAAGTGCAGGAATAGTGACCTTTGTCCTGGCCAATTCATTATTATCTTTTACACCTTGATTGAGTACGCGGTAGTACTCGAAAGCAGCATTAAGGCTGTGTGTTTTGGCATACGAGTTGGCATAAAGGCCAAGTAGCTCCGGCGTGAATACCTCCTTATTGGCGGCATGAACTTTGATGAAGTGCTCGAAGAAGATGCGCTCCTTACCGGAGACCAATTTTTCAGCTAATTGATGCTCTGCGGCAAAGAAACTGAAATGCCATACTAATGATTCACCTTCGGGAGTAAAGGCAGGGAACGAATAGATACTGTCGCCTGGGATCGGTGCCTCGATGTAAATAACACGACGAATAGTGTCCTGATGCTGAACCAGCATCGGATAGGTATTCCAGATACCAATGTCATGGGCAACCAGATCAAACTTCTGGTTGCCACTGAATTGCTTGGCGAGCTTGTAGAGCAGCGGTGCAATATCGGTGGCTCTATAGGAGGGTGGAACATCCGACTGGCCTAGCCCAGGCAGATCTGGCGCTACGACGGTGAAGCTTTTCGCCAGCGCGGGCATCAGTTGGTGCCACTCATACCAAGTTTGTCCAAAGCCATGCACCAGATAAACCAATGGGCCAGATCCGCCTTTAACGTAATGGAGTTGAACACCGTCGATGGTTTGATACTCGCTGGTGAACCCATCAGGAATTGGGAATTCATCAGCGGCGGGAGTTAATAAAGGATTAAGAAAAGTATTGCTGGGATGTTGGGACATGGATTGATTCTCAATTAATTGAGTGGTGGAAAAGCAGGCAGAGACCCAGGTGAGCACCGCCACATTGGTATCAAAATTTAGCGCTAGGCCTAGTGGCCAATAGCAGGGCTATCAGCGGTGCGGTGTCCTGGTCGGAAACCATGTGTTTTGGCCGACCATGCCATAGCGAGACTTACCAATAGCAACAACGTCAGGACTATCGGAAATGAGCCGACTCCCCATGTATTCAATAGAAGACCTCCCAATAACCCACCGCTAGCTATAGCGCTATTCCATGCCACTACATTCATGGAAAGCGCTACATCAGAGCCGCTGCTGCCTGCCGTGTCAGCGAGCGCTGTCTGTAGCAGTGTGGCCGCACCGCCGAAGGTAAAGCCCCAGACAGCTACACCTATGTAAACAACGAGAGGAGTCACGGTGACCAAACCGAACATAAATGCCGTTGCGGCGAATGCTGCAAGGCTTGCTAATACGGTCGCACGCAGGAATCGGTCTACCAGTTTTGCTGTGATCCAGATCCCGATGAGGGCCGCAGCACCAAACGCCAGTAAAACAAGGTCAATACGATCGGTAAGTCCCGCAGGAGCCACAAAGGGAGCAATGTAGGTATAGAGAATGTTGTGAGCGAGCATCCACGATATAACAACGGCCAGTACCGGTCTGATGCCGGGTGTTGTGAAAATTTTCAGCAATGGCATCCGTTCGTTGGTTGTCTGACCCGGGTAATCAGGTACTTTGGCGAGTACCCAGGCAATTAAGATGAGCGCCAAGGCTGACATTATCCAAAATGCTACTCGCCAGCCAATAACCGAACCCATAAAGGTTCCGATCGGAACTCCCAAGGAGAGTGCGATGGGGGTCCCTACCATTGCCACTGCCATGGCGCGTCCTTGCTGATGAGGCGACACCATGCGTCTTGCGTAACCAGCAAGCAGACTCCAGGCAAGCCCCGCGGCAACTCCGGCGAAAAAGCGAGCGCCTAGCGTCAACCAGATGTTAGAGGAAAGCGCCGTCGCTGAATTGAAAATGAGAAAACCAATAATGGTTATTAATAATACATTGCGCCGCCGCCACCCGCGCGTTGCAATCGTGAGCGGAATAGCGGCTAACAAAGATCCCAGCGCATACGCCGTCACCATTTGACCTGCAAGTGCTTGACTAATGCCAAGGCCCTCGCTGATGTGGGGTAACAAACCCGCGGGCATTGTTTCTGTAACAATGCAGATAAAGCCCGTCATTGCCAAGGCAAGCAGTCCCGCTAATGGTAGCCGATCAGGTTCAGCGAGTTCGGCCTGTGTGGATAAGTAGCTCACAAGAAAAATCCTTTAGAAATTTAAGTTATTTCCAGGCTGCGATCAGCGCTATAACACCCAGAGGTTTTTGCTATATATGTATCGATTGGTATAAATCTAGGCGTTCGAGTAGCTGCTTGTCAAGCATTTATGTATCGAATAGTATGTTAGTTGATTAGGTATTTTATGGAGTTCACTATGGCAACAATGGGGCGGCCGCGAACCTTTGATCGTGATAAAGCGGTGGAGGAGGCGATGCATATCTTTTGGCAGAATGGCTACGAATCTACATCGTTGAGCCAATTAAAGGCGGGTATCGGCAACGGTATCTCTGCCCCCAGTTTTTATGCAGCTTTTGGTTCCAAGGAGGCTTTGTTTCAGGAATGCGCACAACGCTATGTGTCCACCTATGCGCTAGTGACGGAATCCTTGTGGGAGGTGGAGTTTGCACCTCGCGATGCCATTGAAATTGCCTTACGGCGGTCAGCTAAGATGCAGTGTGAACGCGGACACCCCAAAGGCTGCATGGTGGGGTTGAGCGTCATTAGCACACCTTCGGATGAAAATGCTGCAGTGATCGCGCCATTAACGCGTTCGCGTGCAAGGACCCGTGCAGGTATCTTGGCTTGCGTTAAACGTGGTATCGAGTGCAGCGAGCTGCGGACCGACACCAATGCACGTGCCTTAGCCACGGTGTTTGACTCTTTTTTATTGGGACTTTCCACACTTGCTCGAGACGGTGTTCGTCGCACTGTTCTAGATGCTGCGATCACCCAAGTGATGCTAGCTTGGGATGCGTCGAGAAACATGGGGTAGAGCTGCCTCGTTAAAGGAGAGTTTCACTTCGCGCTGATAGGCTTCCACAATCTCGGCGAGTATGGACACGGCTAGCATGGATGCATCACGCATTGATGGGATTAACCCAACAGGACCATGGATTCGACGCATCTGGTTTTCATTAAAACCGCCGTTAACACGAAGGTTATCGCAACGGCGCGCATGAGTTGCCTTGCTGCCAACAGCGCCAATG
This sequence comes from Halomonas sp., assembly GCF_052095695.1. Taxonomy (GTDB): domain Bacteria; phylum Pseudomonadota; class Gammaproteobacteria; order Pseudomonadales; family Halomonadaceae; genus Vreelandella. Next base: position 38,441 of record NZ_JBQDLQ010000009.1, on the reverse strand, counting down.
TAGAAAGCGGGCCCTCTAATTGTAAGGTGGTCAATTCCCAGCCGCCGAGCGTCCTGAATATCGACGCCATCGCGAAGTTGCAGTTCGGTTTGAATGCCACTTGCCATTGCAAGCTGAGCAAGCGCTAAACTGTCGGCCCCACGTCCGGCGATACGCAGGCATAGCTTGGGCGTATAGGGAAAAGATAATGTGCTTGTTACTATGGAATGTCCCAGCCACAGATCGCCAGCTTTCGATAGATTAAGTGTCACGGTCTGGCGTGAGACGAGTCGATCATGGCACGTACGGAGAATGCCAGCCTGGGCGTCCGGCAGTATACAAATATCAATGGCCCCTCCGCAGGGGAGGGGCAAATCAATATAAGGCGAGCCACGGCCGTACCTCAGCCGCTCTACCCGGCCAGAGCGAAGCGCTACTTGCGCCCTGAAACAGCGCCTTACCATCGTCGCCAAAAGCTAAAATTGTCATGGTCGCCACTCTTGTTTAGATACCAAAAGAGATCACTTTATGGCGGCTATGTCTTATTAGTGTGCCGTATAGGTATCAAGTTGTCTCAACGTTAACGCATCTTGTGACATGTGTTTTACAAGTTGTCTTGAATACAATTTGGAGGCCTGGCCAATGAATTTAACCGTTGTTCTTGGAAAGGATGCTTTAGAGTCCTCTAAATGCTACAAGCCGAACCTGTTACATTTTTATTATGCTTAGGTTAATTGGCATATTTGGCTACAAAATTTTGAAAAGATTGGCATATCGTGGGTACAACCATTCGCTAACATTCTTGTATTCGCTGCAGGGCTATATGAGTTAAACGGTTCTCGACGGATACGAAATAGCCAGTCATGCCGTTAGTTCTAGATCCTTTAGATCTTCTCGGTAGTTTCCAATGTTTGAGTTAATTCAAACATCACTAGGCTTTATGAATGTTCCAACACGATTTAAGTATATGGAGTTAATTATGAAAATTTTAAATGCGGCTTTAATTATGGCATTAACACTTACTTCTGGCGTAGCAATCGCGGAACGAGGCTCAAGCGAAGATAACAGGATTATTTCTCCTGAATCAACTTCTTCGCAACATAACAGTGAGTCGCGAAAATTTTCACCGTCCGATTTGACCGAAAGAAACCCTTAAACGGTTCTGGCAGCTAGTGATATTCAGGTACGCCGGGGGACTATAGCCTTAGATCGCTTTTAGGCCCCCCAGCGTCGATGATCCTATCATGCCTACGAGAGTTTTCCTTTGATGGTTTGCCGCTTATGATGGTTTGCCGCTTATAATGGTTGATGAAGAAAGGATTCTTCGCGATTACAAGTAAATGTAGCGCGTTTGCCACTTCTGAGGCTTAATTCTTGAGAGGCGGTGACTTTCAGGTAACGCGTCTCGCATTATGAGCATTTTCGAGGGAGGCTCTCTGCTCCTCTTTAAGATGTCTATGAGAGGTTAGGGCAATGCAAAATGCCACCCACGTAGTCGTGGTTGACGATCATAACGATATCCGGGACTTGGTTCGGGAGTATCTTGAGCAACAGGGCTACATGGTCAGCGTAGCTGAGAGCGGTGTAGCCCTGCGTCGAGTTCTTGAGCGCAAGACTGTCGACCTAATTATCCTTGATGTCATGATGCCCGGCGAGGATGGTATCACGCTGTGCAAGGAGATTCGTGCCTCCGGAAATACTCCTATCATATTTCTGACTGCGATGGCCGAAGATTCAGATCGTATTATTGGCCTGGAGCTAGGCGCGGATGATTATTTGGTGAAGCCCTTTAATCCGCGTGAGCTCCTTGCCCGGATTAGAGCCGTGCTCCGGCGCGCCTCCAGCTCCGCTCCGGCCCGCACACTTCTGGAGCGTAGGATAGTCCGTATCGATAACTGGAAGCTCGATTTGGGGCGCCAGGAAATAGTCGGCGACGATGGCGTTGGTATTCCGCTAAGCACAGCGGAGTTTCGCTTGCTTAAGGTTTTCATTGAGCGGCCTGGTTTGATACTGAGCCGGGAGCAGCTTCTTGATCTGACGGCTGGCAGGACAGCCGATATCTTTGATCGTAGTATTGATAACCAAGTCAGCCGGCTGCGCAAGAAAATTGAAGAGAATCCAAAGAATCCAACCATCATTAAAACTCATTGGGGTGGTGGCTATAGCCTTTGCGCCGAGGTCGCACCTGAATGACTCGTCTTTGGCGAAGAAGTCTCGCGACACAAATCATCGGGCTGACGCTCGTGGCGTTAATTGTCTCCCAGGCACTTACCTTTCTCATATCCTTGGATGAGTACACCAAGAAATTCGACGCGGGAGCGAAGGCTGAGTTTATCAGCCGGGCATCATCAGTGACTCGCTTGATGGAATCGCTATCGCCGGAATTGAGAGAACAGGCTCTCAGCGCAAGTGAAGGCAGCTACTTGAGGTACTGGTTAAACGACAGCGATGTTATTGATCCTAATGACTGGAGATTGCAAGCCCTCGACCGGCTTTCCCTGCCGCTGGATAGCTCCGTCGATCCAAGTGGAACATTAGGATGGGCCGGGTCTGCCTCGCCGCAATTGCCGAGTGCTAATAAAATGCTCGCTGCCAATGCGACTGACCCATGGATAACGCCAAAGCCCTATTTATGGATGATGCCGCAGCCAGCGAAGGTGCTCCAATTTTCAGGCAGCCAGGGGTATGGTTTCAGGGTGCAGCTTGATGATGGCCGTTGGTTAAATGCGGCCTATTATCAGCACGATAAAAAAAGCTTGTGGACGTCCAGGTCACTGATGTCGCTGGGGCTTACCGCTCTTATGCTTGCTTTGATCAGCATTTTTATCGCAAGCCGCATCGCGCGGCCACTACGTAATCTGGCAACAGCCGCTGAAGCTTTTGGTCGAGGGCAAAACTTACCACCATTGTTGGAAGATGGCCCCGAAGAGATCAAACGGACAGCTCAATCCTTCAATAAAATGCAAAGCCGACTACATCGTTTTGTAGAGGATCGGACAAAGATGCTGGCTGCCATTAGCCATGATCTAAGAACGCCGCTAACCTCGCTTCGGCTAAGAGCAGAATTCGTCAATGACGAAGAGATCCAGCGCAAGATGATAGCGACGATAGATGAGCTTCAGTCGATGACGGAGGGCGCGATTTCATTCGTCCAGGGAGAGTCTGTCAGAGAGGAGACTCGCAATATAGATATGGAAGCGCTGGTGGGGAGCATTTGTGATGATCAATCTGATCTGGGGTATCCAGTCACTTATGTCGAAGGGATGAAGATGAAATACCTTTGCCGGCCTGATAGCCTCCGCCGCGCAATCAGAAATCTGATTGAGAACGCAGTGCGTTATGGGGGAGAGGCAAAGGTGTCGATTCGATACACTGCATCCGCTGTGGATATCGTCGTTGAAGACCGTGGCCCTGGGATACCCGATGACATGAAAGAGAAGGTGTTTGCCCCCTTTGTGCGACTTGAAACGTCTCGAAGCAGGGAGACAGGCGGCAGCGGCCTCGGCCTTTCAATTGTGCGCGCGGTCGCTCGGCAGCATGGGGGCGATATCTCTCTGTGCAACACCGAAACCGGTATGCAGGCCATCATCTCACTCCCAAGAGAAGGCAGTACAAACGCAACGCCGGTGAAAAAAGAGCGCCCTTGGAGGCTTAAGAAAACATTTAGCTCTGCACAAAGCACTCACTTACCAAAATAGCTTCGTCCCTCGCGCTTTATGTGACGACAGTCTTGGCCAAAGTATTAATGGCTAAGACTGAGTCGTCTTAGTCCTTATTCTGTCGCTGCGATCTAAAGTGCCAATGTTGGCTTGTTATTCACCATTACCTTTTTTATCTTATTGACTCTAGCTCCCCCTGCAGATCTGCTTTTAACCGCGTCAATCCCATCTTTTATTACGCTTTATTTTAATTGGCACATTTTGCGACAAAGTGTCGAACACTTCGGCATATCGTAGGCATAACTCTGGCCTAACATCCTTCTATTGGATGCAGAGGCGCGATAGTTAAGCTCGGCGATTTTTTAGTTTAAGGCTTCTTGTTTCTTTTATAAGAGCGCTGTCGATTCAGGTGTTTGAAGTGTGAATGAGGGTTTATCTCTTTACCACTATAGTGGGGTTCCAATGAGTAACGAATTTCAGCAAGAACCAGCTCAGCCCGGTGATACACAGGCGAGTGAGGGTATGAGCGATGATCAACGTACACCCTTCCTGCCTATGACTCGCCGTGAAACCCTGGGTCTTGGGTCCTTCTTAACGGCTAGCGCGTTTCTCCCCATGCCCAGTTGGGCGCACAGCTTTGAGTCGGTGGCGACTTCATCCCCATGGGAACCTGGCCTGACGACGACGATTAGAACAAGGGTGAATGGCGTGCCGGTCAATATCACCATCGACACCCGTGCCTCACTTCTCGATATGTTGCGCGAACGGTTGGAGCTTGTTGGCGCCAAGAAGGGGTGCGATCACGGCCAGTGTGGTGCCTGCACCGTTCATGTCGACGGTCGTCGTGTGGTGTCCTGCCTTACGCTCGCCGCCAAGGTTGATGGGCATGAGGTATCGACGATCGAAGGCCTAGCTGATGGTGAAATTTTGCACCCGATGCAGCAGGCCTTTATCGATCACGATGCCTTGCAATGCGGATATTGCACACCAGGGCAAATAATGGCGGGTATCGCGTGTGTTAACGAGGGTAATGCGACGAGTCCTGAGCGAATACGCGAGTATATGAGCGGCAATATCTGCCGCTGTGGCGCTTATGTGGGCATTGTTAGGGCGATTGAGGATGCCGCCAGAGAGATGGGAGAGAGCTGATGCAATCGATTACCTATACGCGCGCAGACACTCCTGAAACCGCATTGGCCGCTTTTTCAGATGCCGGAGAAGGGGCACGTTATATCGCTGGGGGAACGACGCTCTACGATTTGATGAAACTGGCTATCGAAACGCCAGTGCATCTCATCGATGTCAGCGACCTGAACGGCCTTGATACCATTGAGACCGAGGGCGACACCTTACGCATTGGTGCCATGGCTCGAATGGCGGATGTTGCCGCGCATCCCTTGATTCAAGATGAGTATCCCGTTTTGGCTGAGTCACTGTGGAAGGCCGCCTCACAACAGCTTCGCAATATGGCAACGGTGGGCGGCAACCTACTCCAACGCACCCGTTGCATCTACTTCCGTAATGGGGCGGGTGGTATCTCACCATGTAACAAGCGCGAGCCAGGGTCTGGATGTGCCGCTATTGGGGGCCTGGATCGTGGTCAGGCCTTGTTCGGTGCGTCAAATGCATGCACGGCTGTTTTCCCCGGCGATTGGCCAATCGCTCTTCTAGCGCTCGGCGCTTCGGTGGACGTCTTAGGTCCTCATGGGCGCCGAACTATCCCCGTTGCCGAGTTTTATCGCTTACCGGGTGATACACCTCATAACGAGTTCTCTCTCACGTCGGGTGAGATCGTTACCGCTATTAACGTTCCCAAGAGACCTGCCAGACGTTCGACCTATCACAAGATCCGCGATCGTGAGTCTTATGCGTTTGCACTAGTGTCCGCAGCGGTTGTGCTGGAGATGCAGGGTAATACCGTACTTCAAGCTCGCGTCGCCTTGGGCGGCGTGGCGTCCATACCTTGGCGTGCAACCGAAGCTGAGACAGCGCTGGTCGGCCATCCTCTCACCCGTGTTCGCGCGCTCGCCGCGGGACACGCAGCCTTCGCCAACGCGCGCCCGGGCCTGCACAACGCTTTCAAACTTACGCTTGGGCCGGAAGCCATCGCTGATGCGCTAATGATCGCTGCCCAGAGGAACGCATGATGACACTGCATACCACGCCTGACCGCCCCCGCATCGACGCCCGTGAAAAAGTGTTAGGTCGTGCACTTTATGGCGCTGACGTGGCGCTACCTGGGCTACTACACGCCATGATGGTACCGGCCACGATTGCCAAAGGGCGTGTTACCCATATCGATACAATCTCAGCCGCCGCTGAGCCCGGCGTGGTGCGTATCTATACCCACGAGGATTTTGCTGACATCGTGGTGACGCCTGCCACGTTGGGCGGTAATCAGCCCGGTCTCCAGCCGATGACGGACACCATGATTCGCTTTCGCGGCCAACCCGTTGCGCTCGTGGTTGCCGAGACGCTGGAGGCGGCCTATGAGGCGGCGCGCCTAGTGCGCGTCAGTTACCGAGTGGAACCGTTCACCGCCACAATGGACGAGCAGGGGGCCGACGCAGAACCCTACGAGATAACGGCTGAGATCGGTGATGCTCGCGCTGCGCTTCAGTCGGCGGAGGTAACGGTCGATGTTACCTACGCCCAGGCACAGAATCATCACAACCCAATCGAACTTATTTCCACGACAGCGTATTGGCGGGCCGGCAAGCTGACCATCCTTGAAGGCACCCAGAATACCAGCGCGATCAAGTTCGGCACCGCCGGGGCTCTCGGTTTCGATCCCGCTACTGTTGATGCTATCAGCCCCTATGTGGGCGGCGCTTTCGGCCAGAAGACTGCTCTCCAACTTCAGTCTGTGTTGGTCTCGCGGGCAGCTTTTTTACTCGGCAGACCGGTTAAATTGGTAATGCCCCGCGCCCAACTCTTCCATACTGCCGCCTATCGTCCACGCAGCAATCACCGCATACAACTTGGCGCCTTAAGAGATGGACGGCTAGTGGCGACGATCTATGAAAGTGATCAGCAAAATGCTCGTTACGACCAATTTTATGGAACCTCTCACAATGAAATGGTGAGTCATCTTTATGGCATTGCCAACTGGCTTGGCCGTGAACGGTTGATTCGCGTTGATACGTCCCCTCCAGGCTATATGCGCGCCCCGCATGAACACCCAGCGAGTTTCGCCTTTGAAAGCGCCATTGACGAACTGGCTTATTCGCTCGGAATGGATCCCGTGGCGCTGCGCCTCATCAATGATACTGACCACGATCCGATAACGGGAAAACCTTTCTCCAGCCGGACACTGGCGCGCTGCCTGGAGCGGGGAGCCGAACTTTTTGGATGGGATCGACGCAACCCGGCTCCGCACACAATGACAGCCGAGGATGGAACGTTGATCGGCTGGGGCGTTGCCGCCGGTGCTTATAAAGGATCCATGTGCCCGGCCATTGCCCGGTTGCGCATCCAGGCAAACGGTGTAACACGCCTGTTCATTACCGGACATGAGATGGGGCAGGGAATACGTAGCGCTATCGCCGCCGAGCTGATGGAGGTGCTCCCCGTCAACTTAGACAAGCTAGATATCCAGATGGGCGACACGACCGCCGCTGTCCAGCATCTCACTGCGGGTTCCTGGGGAACCGGAAGCGCGGTGCCCGCTACTCGAGCGGTGGCAGAAAAGATGAAGGCGGCGCTGACGGAACTTGTCGGAGAGCTACGCGCAGGGGATGACGTGCATCGCAAGTTGATGTCCGCCAAGCGTCCCATGCTCGAGGTGGAAATTGAGCAGTTGGGCTTGGGTCAGACGCCGGCAGCCCTAGACCGGATGCGCCAGGGCGCACCGGCAACGGCTGGGCCGGTTTATGATGAGCTCGTTGCGTTTAGTTGGATTGCCCATTTCGTGGAGGTACGTGTTGACCCGACAACGATGCGCGTACGAGTGCCGCGGGTCGTTTCGGTCGCCGACTGTGGGCGAGTGATGAACCACCGTACAGCGACCAGCCAGGTTCAGGGCGGCGTCGTGTGGGGAATCGGGGCAGCGCTACAGGAAGCCGCCGAAATCGATCCCCGTTATGGCTTTATCCAAAATAACGACCTCGCGGACTATGTCGTGCCGGTGAACGCTGATATCGGCGAGATTACTGTCGAACTGCTCGATATCCCTGATGCACAGCTTAACGCCTCGGGTGTAAAGGGCGTCGGCGAGGTCGCCATGGTGGGTGCCTCCGCTGCGGTCGCCAATGCGGTTTTTCACGCAACCGGTAAACGCATTTACCATCTTCCGATTCGGATCGAAGACCTGCTTCAAGAAACAGGAGTGCGGTAGCGATGGTTGCCTTACCTCGCGATGTTTGGAATTCACGTCTTCCCACTGCTCATTCATGAGCAGTGGGGGGCCATAACCACCACGATCTTGTCGTTAAACGTTGCGCCTATGGAGTCAATGATGTCTACCACAAACCGAACTGAAGTTGTCCGATCTACCAGTGGCCACCCCCGACTGCTTTTTCCTTTTCTCGCAACATTTTACACGCGAGGAGAGCCAATCACTTACGCACTTTTACGTGTCGCATTTGGCCTATCGATTCTAACGCATGGTATTCCTAAACTACTTGGCTTGCCGCATGGGTCAATGGCCGATCCGATGGCGGGGACGACTCATTTAATCGGTAATGTTCTGGGCCTACCTTTCGCGCCTCAACTGGCGATATTTGTTGCTCTACTTGAGACATTTGGAGCCATCGCCATTGCTATAGGCTTCGGTACGCGTCTTCTTGGACTGGTGTTTACAGTGCAAATGATCGTTATCTGCTTTGCTATTGGGCCGATCTACCCTTGGATTGATCGCGGTATCGAATATCCGATCATGCTGGGATTCGTGTCGCTCCTGCTCGCCATTCGCGGCGGCGGCCGGTATTCCGTTGACAGGCGATTAGGTTTTGAGCGTTAAACAATATATTGACAGTGGTAAAGCTGAATGCAGCACCCTTACGTTAGACCATTCCATTGAAGTTAATGGGCGGTTTACCCAGGGATGCCGCATGGGCATTGATAGTCCCTTCGTTATCTGTTTTTTAGTATCTAACACAGAGACGACCTATGAGGGACTCTAAAATAATTTTATTAAACATAGCCTTATGGGCAGAGCAGCATCAAATGGCCGTCCGCTCGGTGAGCGCACGACGACGCAGAGTGGCCTGCGCAATCGCCGGCGGGACATAGGCCGCTCTCTCCAGCGGCGCCACATCAACACCCGGCGGAACGATCTCGTCGATCCGGTCGAGGATTTCATCGCTCAAATGCACCTCCGCACCAGCGAGCAGATCATCGAGCTGTGTAGGCGTGCGGGGTCCGATAATGGCGGATGTAATTGCCGGGTGCGTTACCGCAAAGGCCAATGCCATGTGAACCAACGATAAGCCTGCACTTTCGGCCAGAGGAATGAGCTGTTCAACGGCGGCGAGACTATCCTCATCGGTCATCGCCTTCGGGAAATATTTCACGCGGAGTGAGTCCGGCAGCTCTCCGCTCTTGCGGTACTTGCCCGTCAGCATCCCTTTGGCTAGCGGGCTCCATGTCAGCACGCCCATGCCATAACGTTGGCAAGTGGGCAGTACTTCCCGCTCGATTGAGCGGTTGAGAATAGAATAGGGCGGCTGCTCTGTACGAAAGCGGGCAAGCCCACATCGTTTGGAAACCCACTGCGCTTCCACGATGTCAGAAGCGGGAGCGGTGGAGGCACCGATAGCGCGCACCTTGCCTTCGCGCATTAAGTCGGTGAGAACAGATAGCGTTTCTTCAATGTCAGTCTCTGCATCCAACCGATGAATCTGATATAGGTCGATATAGTCGGTCTGAAGGCGACGCAGCGAACCCTCAATCGCGCGGGTCAGCCAGCGCCGCGAGCCACCACTATGGTTGGGATCATCGCTCATCGGCAAAGACGCTTTGGTGGCCAGTATGACCTCGTCTCGTCGGCCCTTCAGTGCCTTACCCACGATTCCTTCGGATTCGCCCTGGCTGTAAGCATCGGCGGTATCGATGAAGTTGATGCCAAAATCCAGTGCTTTGTGGATCATGCCGACACATTCATCGTGATCCGCATTGGCCATTGCACCAAACATCATTGTGCCCAGGCAGTAGGGGCTGACCTTGATGCCGGTACGGCCAAGATTACGATATTGCATGGTGGTTCACCTTCTAGCTTGTTAGCAGGATCCGGTGTGAAACCTCGACCAAAAATGCGTATAAGGTCACCCCGGAAAAGGGCGTTGCATGTGAGAGTATGGCTAACTAGTTCAGGATGATCTACAGTGTAATGTCCGTATTTTATTTGCAGGTGTCCTGAATTGCTTGATCCCTTCGCCCAAGTAGTTACGTTGCTTCAGCCCGCTGCCCCGTTCTCAAAACGGGGCAGCGGATCAGGTCGTTGGAGCGTCCACCGTTCAAAAGTTGGGGGCCCTTTCTATTGCGCTATTCTTGAGGGAGGATGCCGTCTCGAAGCAGAAGGGCATGACGAGATTGTCCTTATGGAGGGAGATTTTGTGCTGATCCCCTCGGCGCAGAACTTCGCAATGTCGAGCCTTCTGCCAACGGGCGCCAAGGACATCGTTTCGGCTCCCATCTTGCTGCCCAATGGTGAACACAGGCTTGGCAGCGTAGACGATCCTCCCGATGTTCGCCTGCTGCTGGGTTACTGTATTTTTCGCTCCCCGGATGCGGCTTTGCTGGCGTCGCTGCTCCCGAAGCTTGTACAAGTTCGGGGAGTGAGTCGGCTGGCCATACTGATGCAACTCGTCAGCGATGAAACGCGTGCGCAACGACCCGCGCGTGATGTCGTGCTGGAGCGCCTGTTAGAAGTCCTGCTCATCGAAGCCCTTCGTTCTGGTGGCAAGACGAATGCAGCACCCGGGTTGCTGCGTGGTCTAACAGATGAGCGTCTTGCGGTCGCGATCCGCTTGATGCATGAAAGTCCTGGCCGCTCTTGGACAGTGACACAACTAGCAAGTGAGGCGACGCTCTCCCGCTCAGTGTTTTACGAGCGGTTTGGCCACGCGATGGGAATGGCGCCAATGGAGTATTTACTCGCTTGGCGCATGGCGTTAGCCAAGGATTTACTGCGCAGAGATAAAGCCAGCATTGCTGAGGTGGCCAGTCGAGTTGGCTACAGTTCGGCGAGTACGTTTAGTGTCGCCTTCACCCGCCATGAAGGAGTGCCGCCAGCCCGCTATGTTCGAGATACTTCGTGCGGCAGAATGTCACCCACTGAACCCGAAAGTACGGCGGAGACCGAATCTATCGTTTGAGCAAAGACGCGTGGGCAAGCCGTCGCGTTACACAGGCACGCACTGTGCAACGCCGTAACCGAACTGGGCGCCGGTGAGTTTCAGCTCATCCCGGATCACCCTAAGAAGTGGCGTAGTCGGCTCAACGTTGACTTCTACGCTGCGCCTGCCATGAGGTCTTTCGCTTTGAGAGACGGCGTGAACTCACATCTTGTTGAGTATCTCAATCGCCTGATCGAAACGTCCTTCACGCTCCGCCCAACGGAGGAAATTTACTTTCTCCACCAGAATTTCCTTGGGTGTCGGTTGTTGGCTAAACAGCATCATGACTTCTTCGATGTAGTCGTTGAGCGGCATATAGCCTTCACGGGTTGACTGACCTGTCGTTAGCTCTGTCTGCACGGCGGGGGGAGCAAGCTCGATGAGCTCTACCTTGCCCTTGAGCTGTTCACGAAGGGAGATGGTATAGGAGTGAATGGCCGCTTTAGAGGCGTTGTAGGTTGGCGTGCCGCTCAGCGGCACAAAAGCTAAGCCAGAAGAAACGTTCACAATCACTGCGTTTGGCTGACTCACTAAGTGGTCGGTAAGCGCGTTTGTCAGCCGGATCGGCCCGAGCAGATTAGCGACAATCGTCTGCTCGGCGTCACTCAGGTCGCGCGTACTGGATAAATCCTCGCGCCGCATGATACCTGCATTGTTGATCAGGATATTGAGGTTGGGATGCTCGGCAACTGCTCGCTCTGCAAAGGCCGCAATGGCTTTTGGATCCTCGACATCGACAACCATCGCGTGCATGTTGTGCTGGCCAGCAATGGTCTTCTCCAAGGTTTCCATGCGACGACCGGCGACGATGACGGTGTTGCCAAGCGCATTGAAGCGAAGGGCAAGTTCACGACCAATTCCGGAGCCGCCACCAGTGATGAGTATGGTATTTCCTGATGTTTTCACTGTTACATCCTCTTTCTAACGGTATGAAGTAATCGGTAGAACGCAATGCCATGAGTGCGGATGTCCAGACCGGTTCTGCTCAGTTGATTTCTTCACGGCAGTTGGACTCGGTAATGACTGCGTCACGTTAGTTTTAACAATTTTAGGCTGGCGGGGCTTGCCCATATCTGCGCTAAACTTGCCTTATCCCGCAGGGGCGAGGAAATTGCGGTACCTACATGCTAAATTTGAGAAGACACCGGGGAGGAAAACTTGTGAACTCGCTCAAACAAGCTGTTCAAACATATGCCAGACGCCATGCCAACAGCGATGGATTGGCGCTGACTTCCTTGCCGGGCCTGCGAATGATGTGCCTCGAGGAACCTGCTGGGGATCTACATTCAGTCTATAAGCCATTGGTTTGCTTGGTTCTGCAGGGGTCAAAGCGCATTCTTGTGGGCAACCAGCAGCGGGTCTTGTCTGCCGGGCAGTCGGCGATCGTGAGCGCTGATATGCCCGTCGTTGGAAGGATTGTGCAGGCTAGCCGGAGCGAGCCTTACCTGGCGGTCGCGGTTGAACTGGACATGGTAATTTTGCGCGAGCTAACCGCTCATATAGGGAATGCCACTGCCAAGCCTCCATCCGAGATGCAGACGCTATTCGCTCAAGACACCGAAGCGGAATTGATTGACTGTGCTTCCAGGCTTATGAAACTCCTTGATCATCCCGGCTCAGCAGCGCTACTTCGCCCTGGCATCATGCAGGAGTTGCATTATTGGCTGCTGGCCGGGCCTCATGGCACCGCCTTGCGGGAAGTCGCCGGCCCGGATAGCTATGCGAGCCATCTTGCCGCCGCCATTGAAACGCTTCGAGCCGAATACAAAACACGAGTAGCTGTTGAGCAACTTGCGGCTAAGGCAGGTATGAGTTCCAGCTCGTTTCACAAGCACTTCAAACACATGACCTCGCTAACGCCGGGTCAATACCAGCAGCGGCTGCGTTTGATTGAAGCGCGACGCCTGATGCTCGACGAAGGGTGTTCTGCAAGCAGTGCCGCCTTCGAGGTCGGTTACGAGAGTGTTTCTCAGTTCACTCGCGAATATGGCCGCCTTTTCCAAGCACCGCCGAAGCGCGATGCTATGCGCTATCAAAAAACTCTCCAAGACATGAAGGGAGAGGTTGCTGCGTCGCAACGAATAGGCGCTTGAGTTAAGGAATATTGTGGCCAACTGGTTATCAAGCTACTTCATCCCTGTCGGCAGACTGGGTTAGGTCTTTATAAGCTTCGAGTGACTTCCTCCGCGTGTTTAGCGCATGCCCCATAGAGTCATAGGCGGTACTTCCCTGCGCCAGATGTAATGGTGGGGTTGGCATATCCGCTACTTTTCAGCCATACCGTGCGCACTCTAGAACAAAGGCTGGGTACGAGACTGCTGCATTGCACCACCCGCAGTGTCTCCCTGACCGAGAGCGGTGAGCGGCTACTTCTCCGTTTGAGCCCGTTATTGAGCGATTTGGAGTCAATCTTGAGGATGCCTCGAGCGTCGAAGGAAAGATTACGGGACGACTGCGTATCAATGGGGCGCATCGTCAAAACCGATGCGATGCAGGCTACGTCCGTTCCAGGCATTTTTGCCTGCGGTGATATGGCCCGTGCGGCGGGATCTGTTACGTTTGCCGTAGCCGATGGTGCCATGGCAGGGCTAGCCACGCATAGAACGCTGATGCTTGGACTTTAATTATCTTCAACGCAGCAGGTTAATATCTGCCTTCCTCATAAATCTATAAACAGCCGTGTGTCTCGTTAACTCGATGAAGAGACAAGCGTATCTGCGTCGATGGGCGGCTTGATATGCGGCCGCTCTGCCATGATGCGCGCCAGACGCTCAAGCGAGAGCTCCAACCGTTCAATCAGGCCTTCCAACAGGATACGGCGGTCGGCGGGTACATTGCCGTAGGTTGTAATCGCTTCATCCAGCTCTTTTCCTGCCTCACGAATGCCTCGTGGCTGGTGGCCGGTAGCGCTGTGCTCAAAACCGGTAGCGAGTGTGCGAAGAAGGTGTTGATGCGCTTGGCGGATCTGCGGATGCGGGGCATCGTCTAGCCGGTCGCGCAGCCTTAGCGTGGCGGTGCCGAGATCGAGCCCGGTAAGGCCAAGAATGAACAGGTGGCGCTGCTCTTCGGGCAGCATGTCATCGTGCTGTGCTAGATGCAGTAGGCGGTCCGCCATGTGGCCGCTGAAGCGGGTTTCGGCGTCGCGAATGGAGTTTCGTCTCAGCGCATGGATATCTTTGGAGATCGCTTTTATCAGGCGTCGTCGTCTCAACTGAGTGGCCAGGCCTGGGAGCAGCCGAAAGGCCATGACGACGCAGCTAAGGCCGATAATCACCGAGATGGCTCGGTTGGCAAAACTATCAAACGAGAAGTCCATACCATTGCCAGGCATCGTCAATAGGATGTTGAAAATAGTAAAGGCGAGGCAGTACCCCATGGTGGCCATATTCGTGGCCCCTAACAGTCCTAAAAATAGTGGGGTTCCGAAAATGAGCGCGAGTAACGGAAAGCTATTGGCCTGAGAAAGCAGCACATGGCCAAATAGAAAAGCGCTGGGAATAGCGGCCAGCATGCCCTTATAAAACATCATGGTAATCGCTATCGGGTTGTCACGACTGGCGAAGAAAGCAGAAAACAGAGTGCCTAGCATCATCGCAATCATCGCGCTCTGCCAGGCAGTGACAATCCAAAAGGTCGCCAGCAGCGAAAACACCAGCCCTGAGCGTATGGCATTAATGCTAGCGGCAAGGTGATCGCGGTGCCAGGCTAGCTGCGATGAACGTAATTTATAGCGTCCTGGCGAGGCTATGGCTTCACGGGCATCGAGCATGACCATAGCGTGGCCAATTGATTCACGTAGTCCTAATCGAAGGCGGCGGTCTAGCGGTGCTAAGCTGCTTTCTTCATCGCTTTCATGGACCTCATGACGCAGCGCTTGAAGCGCTTTTCTGGCCTCAATGACGCCTTTGACGTGTTCTGCATCACGAAAACCCTGCGCAACGCGACATGCCAACTGAAGGCTTTGTGGGTCAAGCCGGTCGGCGTGGTCGTGCATAAGTTGATGGAGTGCCTGTAAATCGGCGAAAAAGCGCAGGGTGCGGCGCGTTAGCACATGGGTCGCGCGTACCCGCCCCGGGCCGATAGGGCCTTCAAAACGCGCAGCTTGGCTATCGGTTTCTAGTAAGGTTAACGGGCCTAAGCTACCTCGAAGAGCCTTCTGCATGGCGGGAATATCGTTGCTAGCTTCCAGGCGCAGGGCGGCATGCTCAAAGGCTTCGTTGATCACGCTGTCGGCCTGGATGGCAAGATGCGTTCCCACATGGGATGGCCATAGCAGTGAGCTAACTAACATGGCGCAGACCGCGCCCAGCCCTAGCTCGGATAGGCGCGCCACCGCGATATCGAAAATTCCCGCGGGCGTGCTACCGCTGGAAATAACCACGATCAGCATCGCGGTGACGGCCGCCATCAGGCAGCCATAGGTATAGTTATTACGCCATAGCGAGCCAACATAGGTGCATAGCATAATCCAGCTAGTCAACGTGATAAGTGCGGGTATGCGGGCTTGAGCGAAGAATGCCATGATTACAATGCCCGCTACAGCACCAATAAAAGTGCCGACAAGCTGGCAGATGCCTTTTTCGACCACCATGCCGCTCATCGGACGAATTTGCAGAAAGGCCGCGGAAATTAGCGCCCAGTAGGGGCGTTCCAAATCGAACAATAGCGCAATGTAGAGCGCAAGCATCATTGCAAGCGTGGTCTTGATGGCGAACTTAACCGCCGTGGCATTGGGCGTCAGGTAGGCTTGCAGAAACGGCGACATGATTTACTCAGGCTGCGCGGCAGGGCGAACGCGCACGGTTGCCGTCATACCCACGCTCAGCAGCATCTCATCAGGCACTTCGTTTAACGTAATGCGAACGGGGATACGCTGCGCCAGACGCACCCAGTTAAACGTCGGCGCTACCTGGGGTAGCAACTGCGGGTTAAGGCTGGTGTTGCTATCGGCAATGCCGCGGCCAATGCCCGCAACCCGACCGTCTAAATGAGTATCACCGTTCATCAGGATGACATTGACCGGATCACCAACGTTGATCGATGTCATTTTGGTTTCTTCGAAGTAACCGACGACGTAGTAAGAGTTGTCGGCTATCAGTGCCATCACCGGCGTGCCGCGATTCACGTAGTTGCCTGTGGTGAGATGTACGTTAAGTACGTGCCCGCTGACGGGGGCTGTAAGCTTTGTGCGTGCTAAATCAAGCTGGGCGCTGGCTAATTGCGCCTGGGCTTGTTCTAAGTCAGCGGCGGCAATACGCGAGTTGATTTGAGCAATCTGCTGATTTTCGGCACTAATCGCCTGGCTATTGCTTAATTGGTTGCGTCGGCCCTCTTCCGCGCGGTTTAACTCAAGCGTTGCCTGGCGATGGTCCACCGTGGCTTGGGCGCTGTCGACGGCAGACTGGTAGCGCGTTTCATCGATATCAAACAGCGCATCGCCTTGCGCTACGTAATCGGTGTCCGCAACGTCAAGGGTACGCACCCAGCCGGAAACATCGGGGGCAATGGTGATCACTTCTGCGTGTACACGGGCGTCGCGGGTCCAGGGAGTGTACAGATAGTAGCGCCATAGCCAGGCACCGGCGGCAATGGCAATCGCGACAATAATAAGGGTCAGCAGAATACGAAGCGAAGGGCGCATTAAGGGCTCTCAAGCAAAATGGTAAAAATGAAGGTGGTGGCTGCCGTAAAGATGACAAAAAGCGAGATGTCGAACCAGGCCTCGTACCACAGCGCATACTGCCCGACTGCCCAGTGGAACAGGGAGCGTGTCACTAGCGTTGCGACAAACCCAATCAATGCGTAAATCAGCAGTGGGCTGAGGTAAATGCCACCAAAAGCGATTTCTTGAAGACCCATAACATCCTTAAATGGCCTGGAAGCAACATAAATAGCGCTGAGTGTAGCGAGGTGAATCACGCACGTTGGGCGTTTTTTCCACCTGCCAGTATAGAAAGATTACACCAATTTTTCCCTTAGCGTGATAGAGCATAAGCTGAGTTTTCCACTGCACGCTTGGGAAGCACAATAACCATCAGCGTAGGGCGTTAGAGAACCGTTCACGTTTCATTAACGCTTTAAGAGTTATGCTTTAGTCTTAACGTCTTATTTTGTCTACTTCAAAATGGTGGAAAAGATTTGTGCTGATTAAAAAGAAGAAAGCTCGATCCCATACCGAAGATCGTTATCTGGCACTGGTGTTAGCGACGGCCGCCGGTATTCTCAACGCCATGGCCTTGGCCGCCTTTGGCTTTCTCCCTTCGCATATGAGTGGCAATGCCTCGCAAATATCGAGTGAGGTGGCTAGCTCAGATGCGTATGGCTTTTTGTTTCTAGCCGCTCTGCTTCTGGCATTTGTGATAGGCGGTGGCCTCGCGCGAGTTGCCGTGATTGCCGGGCAAAAATTCAGAACAATCTTTTGCCTGATTCTCCTGGCGGAAGGTGTGGCATTAACCGCAGTGTCAGTGTTTGAAATTTTGTTTTACTCGGCACGCTTCAATGCGGAGATACTGATAACCCTCGGCTTTCTGATGGGAGTACATAACTCCACCTCCACGCAACTGTCGAATGGGCGAGTGAGATCCACTCACGTGACCGGCACGTTGACGGATGTTGGCATTGCACTAGGCTCGTTCTTGTCGTCATTTGTTTCACGCGATAAAGGGCTCGATCGACGTTTTTTTCAAAAGCAGCTGCACACGCATTTAACGACGATTTTTTCATTCCTGAGCGGGTGTATGGCCGGATTAGTGTTGTTTGATTTATTCGGCTTCCACGCGATGTTGGCGCTGGGTGTTTTTTTGATCGCCGTTGCTTTGAGCGCCATTGTTATGACGGTGCGTATGGCCAGTAAGCTGATGGTCGCCAGAAAAGCTTAACGTTAAATGGCATCGCAATCGTTGCGTTCAGCGCTGTAAATACGTCCCCGGCAGCTGCTCTGCTAAGAAGTCCATAAACAGCCGCGTACGCTGTGAAAGCGTGGATTGACGGTAATAAACGGCGTTGACGGTTTGGGACTGTAGCTCAATGTGGTTGGGAAGCACTTCAATGAGGGTGCTTTTCTGGCGCGGCATAGTGGTCATGAAGTCGGCGAGACACACGATGCCTTCGCCCGCTACGGCCAGCTCTACTAACGTACTACCGCTAGAGGCCGCCAGCGTTGGGGTGATGGCTAAGAGTGATCCATCGGCGTGACGCAGCGGCCAACGGTTGAGATGGTCAAACTGATTAAAACCCAGCAGGCTGTGCTGTTTGAGATCATCAATGCTTTGCGGTGCGCCATGACGTTCAAGATAAGCGGGGCTTGCCAGAATGCGCAGCGGGCTGTAGCCGAGTAAGCGTGCATGAAGCGAAGAATCTTCCAACTCGCCGATACGGATGGCCAGATCAACCCGCTGTTCTAGCAGGTCGACAAACCGGTCATGCGTGTCGAGCGCCAGTGTAATACCCGGGTAGCGAGCGCGAAACTCGCCAATCACCGGCACAATCACGAACTGCATAAAGCTAGGGGCTGCGTTGATCCTCAGTCTGCCCTGGGGCTGGCTATTGCGATCCAGCATTGCTTCTTCAGCCTCGTCCACGGCGGCCAGAATGTGGCGGCAGTAGCCCAGAAACGTCTCGCCTTCCTCTGTGAGCTCCAAACGACGCGTTGTCCGGCGCAGCAGGGTAGTGCCGAGCTTTCGCTCTAGGCGATTAAGCGCACGGCTAACGCCAGAGACCGTAATGCCGAGCCGTTCTGCGGCGTTAGTGATTGAGCCACTGTCGATCACCGTGACAAATGCCTGCTGTTCTTCAAGGGTGCTTTTCATATGGGATGCTCATTAATCAGGCATTTCGATCTTTGTATGTTGCTATGAGATGGCCCGATAACGTTATCAGCATTGTTGATTTTAAATCAAAAGTATTTTGACCAAACATGGCTTCTTTTTCATCTCTTTTGATTTCACAATATGTGCCATATACAGCTCTAGCTATGCTGCTTAGCTATGTTATATGGCCAAGTTGCTAGGTAATTATTTAGGAATTCAAGCAATGAAGATTTTACTGATTAATGGTGGAAAAGCGTTCGCTCACTCTGGCGGTGAACTCAATAATACGCTGCAAAGCGTGGCAGTGAGTACCTTACAGACGTTGGGACATGAGGTGCGCGAGACAGTGATTGACCAAGGTTATGATGTAGATGCCGAGGTGCAGAACTATCTGTGGGCCGATACGATTGTGTATCAAATGCCTGGCTGGTGGATGGGCGCCCCCTGGATCGTCAAGCGCTACATTGATGAAGTATTGACTGCGGGGCACGGTTCACTTTACGCCAGCGATGGCCGTTCGCGCCAAGACCCTAGCAAGCAGTACGGCAGCGGCGGCTTGCTGCAGGGGCGCCGCTATATGCTGTCGTTGACCTGGAACGCGCCGTTGGCAGCATTCGAAGCGCCGGGTAACTTCTTTGAAGGGCGTGGCGTGGATGGGGTGTACTTTCCGTTTCATAAATCGCAGGAGTTTATCGGCTTAGCGGCGCTGCCGACGTTTATTGCTAACGATGTGATGAAAGTGCCTAACGTTGAGCGTGATACCGATGCTTATCGCCGCCATCTGCGCACAGTTCTTGGCTAAACATAAGATAAAGCCCATCGCGTAAGGTGGGCTTGTCTGGGTCGTGTGGCGTGCCTTCTCTTGACTAGCTTAGCTCAGCGCTCTCGATCTAGGCTCTGAACGGTGAGATCTAGCGCTTTGTACATGTCTAATCTAGCTGACAGGCCGATATCCTGGTGATCGAGCTCATTAGCACGTTCCGATGGCAGTATCGGGGCGGTGAGGTCATCGGCATCGGTCGGTTCGAAATCGTATTCTTCACCGATGGTCATCGCGCTACGACGCAATAGCATGCGCAATTGCGCCGGTGTAAGGGCGGGGTCTATCGACATCATGGCTGCCAATAAACCGGCCACCAGAGGCGTTGCGTAAGAGGTGCCACAATGAGCAGGGCCTTGCTCCCCCTCTACCAGAGAAGAGCCTCTAACGCGGGCGGTAGCCGTTATATCGACGCGCATATCGATATTCGACGTGTCGCGTTTAACCACGTAGCCAGGTTCGTCAACCTGCAGGTCGTGATCGCCTTGCTGATGGCCACCCACCACAAACAGCTGGTCGGTCACGAAAGAGGACGGTAGGCGGTAATCATCACTTCCAGAAAACGACGAGGCGTTACCCGCTGAGTTGACGACCACCACGTCGGGATGCTCGCGGCGTAGCCATAAGAAGAACTCTTCGAGCAGTTCCTCATAGCCGCTCATGGCAATACCGGAACGCACCAGCGAGTCGACTTCTTTACCGTCAATATTGATGGCTCCTACTCGATGAATGCCCCAGCTCCAATTGAGCACGCGTACACCGTCTTCTACCAGGTTGACCGACGCGGCGATATTGGCGGTAATGCCCGCATCCGAATTGCGGTCAACTATCACATCAAAGCCCGGGCCTACCGAGTCTAGCCCGCGTAGAAAGCCGCTATTGCCGCCTTCATTCCAGGCGGCGGCAAAGACGCCGGCAACCGTTGTGCCATGTCCGTCGGGCGCGGCGGCATGCCGTTCAGCTTTACCTGAAAATCGCTGCTATCAAGCCCGCTGACGTTCAGGCAGAACTCTTGAATATCTTGCTGTAGAAGGTCGCCACAGCGCTGCAGGTGTTCAACGCGTATAGGATGTTCATCACCTATAGACTGCTCCGCGCTTGCACCAGCCGCGAGCAATAGCGATCCTAACGCTATTACCCGACGGGTAGCGCCCAGATATTTTACGGCCATTATTACGACTCCAGTACGGTATTAGACTGCCTGCTCATAGCATAACGGCATTAGGTGAACTGAACATGAACCTGGCCTGCGCGAGTTTACCCTGCCAAGGGTATTTAACGGCTAAACCGCTGACGAAACTTAGGCAGGGTGCGAGCAACAGGCGGTAGGCGGGTGGCCATTATTAATGCAGCAACGGCGGCATAGATGGCCCATTCACGCAGGTCGGCGCGCACTATCCAAAAGAAGTGCAGCAGTACCAATCCTAAAATAGCGTAAGAGAATTTGTGCAGCGGCTTCCAGCGCTTGCCTAGGCGTTTCATCGCCCAGCGGTTGGAGGTCGCGCCCAGCACGGCAAGGCCGGTTAGCGCGATCATGCCAACAATAATGTAGGGGCGTTTGACGATTTCGCTACCCAGTAGCGCCCAGTTAAGCCCCAGAATAAATAGCACATAGCTGAGTAAATGCAGCGTGGCGTAGGCCAGTGTCCATAAGCCAAGCTGGCGCCGAATAAGTGCAAAGCCTTTCCAGCGGGTCAGTTTGCTCAGCGGCGTAAGGCTTAGCGTGAGCAGCAGCATCCACAGTGCACCAATGCCGATGTTGAGTAATAGGTAACGCCCGGGTTCAGGGCCAGCCGCGTTATTGGCTACTTGCCAGCCCCAAAACAGTAGCGGTGTTAATGCCGCCAAGAAAACGCCAATGCGCCAAAAAAGCCATATACGCGGTGCTGCCATCAGTAGTTAGCCCTTAAATCCATTCCCGCATACATCTCGGCAACTTCGTCCGCGTAGCCGTTAAACATGAGCGTATCAATATGGTTCGGGCTGAACAGGCTGTTGGGCAGCCGCCGCTCGGAGGCTTGGCTCCAGCGTGGGTGATCAACCTGCGGGTTTACGTTAGCGTAGAAGCCGTATTCGTTGGCGGCAATCTCCTGCCAGGAGTTGACCGGCTGCTCTTCAACTAACGAAATGCGCACGATCGATTTGATGCTCTTAAAGCCGTACTTCCACGGCACCACTAACCGCAGGGGGGCGCCGTTTTGATTGGGCAGTTCGCGGCCATACATACCCATCGCCAGTAGCGTGAGCGGGTTCATGGCTTCGTCTAAACGCAGACCTTCCACGTAGGGCCAATCAATGAGCGAGAACGACGAGCGCTGCCCTGGCATCTGATCCGGGTCTACTAGCGTTTCAAAACGCACGTATTTCGCTTTGCTGGTAGGGTCGGCGCGTTTGATTATCTCGGCCAGGGGAATGCCTAGCCAGGGAATGACCATCGACCACGCCTCGACGCAGCGCAGGCGGTAAATACGCTCTTCAAACTGCGACGGCTTGGCGAAGCCCTCAAGTGTGAAGCGCCCGCCGTTGTTGACTTCACCGTCGACCACCACGCTCCAGGGTTGAGTTTCTAAGCTGCCTGCATGACGAGCTGGGTCGCTTTTTCCCGAACCGAATTCGTAAAAATTGTTATAGCTGCTGGCATCCTCGAAGGGGGCGATGATGTCTTTTTCAGGATCGCTTGGGGTAACCGCGCGCCACTCAGTTTGGCTAATTTTGTCGCTTAACCAGGGCGGTGCACTGCCGTCAGGCACATCAGAATAGTCAGTGGCATTGGCGTAAGCTTTTTGTCCCGCCAGAGCAATCCCCGCGCCTAGGCCCGCCATGCCACCCATGAAGCGCCGACGTGAAAGGTAAATAGACTCCGGGGTTACATCGGATTCGTGTAAATCACTGGGTTTGGCAATTTTTATAAGCATATGATGCCTCCGCTAGAAAAAGCCTGCGCACGACGTATGTAATGAATTGAGCATTTGATATTACTTAGTGTGGTAAGTTCACCAAAACTTATACTAATCCTCTCCATCAAATAGAGCGAATTGGGCTGGTGAGCCGCTACCTTGCTCCGATATGCTACCTAGGCCGTCATACCCTTTTGCAGACGGTTGATAAGGAGTTTGTATTCTCATGATAGAAGCTCGGGGATTAACCCGCATTCCTTTGCGCAATGCCGCCTTTGTTGCCTGCGTGATCCTACTGGTCATCTCGCTGATTGGCTTAGCATTTTCACTTGTATGGTTAGTAGGTGTGGCACTTTTTGGCCTGCTTGCGTGGCTAGGCTTGCACGACATGCGCCAAACACGGCGAACAGTCAGCCGTAATTACCCAATCTTGGCCCACATTCGATATACCCTGGAATCCATTGGCCCTGAGATACGCCAGTACTTTATTCAGTCGGATCTGGACGAGCGCCCGTTCTCCCGCGAGCAGCGTGCCGTGGTGTATCAGCGCTCTAAAAATGAGAGCGATAAGAAGCCTTTCGGCTCACTGCTGGATATGTATAAGCCGGGCCATGAGTGGATCAATCATTCGCTGCTGCCCTGTGCGATTGAAGACGCTGACTTTAGGGTTCGAGTAGGCGGTAGCCGCTGTAGTCAGCCTTATTTGGCCAGCGTGCTTAATGTTTCGGCGATGAGCTTTGGCTCGCTTTCAGGCAATGCCATCGAAGCGCTAAATGCGGGCGCCTGCAAAGGGGGCTTCTATCACGACACCGGTGAAGGGTCGATTTCCCGCTATCATCGCATTCACGGTGGCGATTTAGTCTGGGAAATCGGCTCTGGCTATTTCGGCTGCCGTCACGACGATGGCTCGTTTAACGAGGAACGGTTTGCCGCCAACGCCAGCGATGATCAGGTCAAAATGGTCGAAATAAAGCTGTCGCAGGGCGCCAAGCCCGGCCATGGTGGCATACTGCCGGCGGCTAAAGTCACCGCAGAGATTGCCGAGGCCAGGGAAGTGCCCATAGGCCAGGATGTGATTTCGCCCGCCGCTCACACGGCCTTCTCTTCACCGCTAGAGCTGATGGATTTTATTGCCCGCCTACGTATGCTTTCCGGTGGCAAGCCGGTTGGGTTTAAGCTGGCAATTGGCCACCCATGGGAGTGGTTTGCGATTGTGAAGGCCATGCTGGAAACCGGTGAACGGCCTGACTTTATTGTGGTAGATGGCGGCGAAGGGGGAACCGGTGCCGCGCCGTTAGAATTTATTAATCGCATGGGTGTGCCGCTCACCGAAGCCGTGACGCTGGTGCACAACACGCTTGTTGGGGCCGGGCTGCGCGAGGACATTCGCATAGGGGCTGCTGGCAAAATCACGTCGGGCTTTAATATTGCCCGAACGCTGGCGCTGGGGGCTGACTGGTGCAATGCCGCCAGGGGCTTTATGTTTTCACTGGGCTGTATTCAAGCGCTTAACTGTCACTCAGACAAGTGCCCAAGTGGTGTGGCAACTCAAGACCCTAAGCGCAGCCGTCATTTGGATATTGCTGACAAAACGGAGCGGGTATATCACTTCCACCGCAATACGTTAAAAGCGCTGGCGGAAATGCTAGGGGCGGCAGGGCTCACACACCCGAGTGAGCTTGGGCCCGAACATATCATCCGCCGCGTATCAGAAAATGAGATTCAGTCTTACGATCAGGTCTTTACGTTCTTGAAACCCAATGAGCTGCTGCATTCTAAATGTGAGCACACCGTGTTTAAGCACTATTGGGAAGATGCCCGAGCGGACTCTTTCTTGCCGCCCCCGGCGATAGAGCGGCTGCGTTTTACTAAGTTGGAGTGACAACTATGACTACTGGATCTCCGAGTGCTCACCTGCGCTTAGCGCCGAGAGTGAGGAGTTAGTCGCCGGTAGCAATCGCCCGTTGAGGGTTGGTGATCCATTCGCTCCAGGATCCTGCGTACAGGCTGGCCAGAGGGTAACCTGCTAGGCAAAGGGCAAACAGGTTATGGCAGGCGGTTACGCCAGAGCCGCAATAGGCCACCAACTCTTCCGGTGGGCGTGCGCCAAGCTTCTCGGCAAAACGCTGCTTGAGCTGCGGCACGGGCAAGAAACGCCCATCGCTACCCAGGTTGTCGGTAAACGCCGCGCATTGCGCGCCGGGGATATGTCCGGCCACCGGGTCGATAGGCTCTATATCACCGCGAAAGCGTGGCAAGCCTCGGGCATCCAGTAAGGTGAGGTTCGACTGGCCAAGACGCTGCTGTAGTTGCTTTGCCTCCAACAGCAGGTGATTATCTGGCTGACCGCTGAACTGCCCGGAAGCACGCTGCGGGGAATCCTGGCTCAAGGGCAGGCCGGCGGCGAGCCAGGCGTTCAAGCCGCCATCAAGAATGAACACGCCATCTCGCTTACCCAGCCACGCCAGCAGCCACCAAGCCCGGGCGGCGAAGGCGCCTGGGCCATCGTCATAAAGCACGATGGTGCTGTCGTTATCGATGCCCCAGTCCTGCAGGCGCGCCACCAGCTGTGCGGGTTCCGGTAAGGGATGACGGCCGGTCACCCCTGGGATAATCGGCGAGCTCAGATCACGGTTCAGGTCAGCGAAATGCGCCCCGGCGATATGCTCCGCGGCATAGCTTTGCTGGCCATAGTCCGGGTTTTCCAACGCAAAGCGACAATCCAGAATCACCAGGCCAGACTGTTGTTGCTTTTGGTCCAAAGCAAGTGGGCTCGTCAGCTGTGCGAGGGACATAGCAGGCTCCTGAAAAATAAGTCGAACATTGATCCTACTGCATTTCTTATAAGGCGTGGGCCTGGAAGGCGTAAAACCTTATAGTGCTCCCTTATTCATCGTTAAACCTAAGTACGCGCCAATGGTGCAGCGACGGCCTCTTTCGCTCTTGCTCGTTAGCGTCTATGGTCAGGCTATGCTGACCAGTCGGCATTATTGAGTGCTAACTTCTCTACCTTCCCAAGGAATGCCATGGCTTCTTCACGCCGTGAACTGGTGTCGTTAATTAAGCAAGGCGTCATACCGCCAGAGCAGGTGACGCGCGCTATTGAGACTGCTGGGTTGAGGCCATCGCCCCGTGATTGGGCGATCTTTGTTGATCGATTACTGCTGTGGCTGGGTGGGCTGGCGCTAGCCTTTGCGGTGTTGTTTTTTATTGCCTATAACTGGGTCGAGATGGGGCGTTGGCTGCGCTTTGGCGTGGTGCAAGCCGCGGTGTTGCTGGCGGTAGGTATCGCCGTGTGGGCCAAGACTCGCCTGACCTTGCAGCGTGTGGCGCTAACGTCGGCCACTTTGTTAGTGGGTGTGCTGCTAGCGCTGTTTGGTCAGGTGTACCAAACCGGTGCCGACCCCTGGCAGCTGTTCTTTACCTGGGCGTTGCTAACGTTGCTCTGGGTCTGGGTGGCACGTTTTGAGCTACTGTGGATACTGTGGTTGGGGCTGCTCAATCTTGCCGTCGGGCTTTATTTTCGCACGTGGGGTGGGCCGTTTGGCGCCCTGGCCAACAGTGACGCTGCGCTGTGGGGGTTGTTGGGGGTCAATACCCTTGCATTGATCTTCTGGGAGTGGGGCGCTTATTCCGGGCGTTGGGGTGAAGGTCGTTGGGCCGCTCGCTTGCTCTCGGCGGGCAGCGGGGTACCGATCACGCTGCTATTTATGTCCCTGATTGCCGAAATGCAGCCGATGTGGTCGTCAGTGCTGGTGATTTATCCTCTCTGGCTTGCGGCGCTGTATACCGTTTATCGCCACTGGCTGCCGGATCTATTCATGATCGCAGGTGGCTGCGTCTCAGTGATTGCCGTGGTCACGTGGCTGCTTGCTCGATACTGGCTGTGGGAAGGGGAGTGGCAGGCAGGAAGTTTGCTGCTCATGACCATCGTGGTGTTAGCGATGGGCACCGGGGCTGTCGTATGGCTGAAACGGCTACATCGGGAGACATGGCAATGATGCGCAGAGCCGACGATGCTCAAACAAATAGTTTAAAAGCCAAGCTGACCCAGGCAGGCATTGTGTTAAACGCTTCTACGCTGTCGGCGACGCTAGAAACGCCGTGGTTTGTGCGCGTTTTGCAGGCTTTTTCCGGTTGGCTGGCGGCGTTTTTTTTACTGGGTTTTATCGCCATGGGCGGCGTATTTATTGTCGAGAGCGCCGCTGCATCGTTAGGCCTGGGGCTCGTTTTGATCGGCACTGCTTTTGCGCTACTGCGGGCAGTTTACAGTGATGTGCTCGAGCATCTGGCGCTCGCCATTAGCTTGGCCGGTCAGTTGCTAGTGGGCTGGGCCGCCATAGAGCATTGGAATAACGCTGCCTATGCATGGTGGTCGATGCTGGTTTTACAGAGCGTACTGGCGCTAGTGATGCCAAGCGTAACGCATCGCGGCTTTTCTGCCTTTGCTGCCAGCGTAGCGCTGTATCTGGCGTGGGTAACAGCGGCGATGGGGATGGTCGCCAGTGGCATTGTGCTTTGTGCACTCACCGCACTTTGGTTAAATGAATTTCGCTGGCCACGGCGCATTAAAGAGATGCAGGCGTGGGGCTATGGACTCGCGTTGGGCCTGCTGGTCACTCAGGGGCTAGCGCATGCGGGTCATCCGTTATCGTTTCTTTATGAAGCGCTGGATAGCAATTTAGTGCGGCTAGGGACGTGGCTGAGCGTTGGACTTGTCGCGCTGGCGCAGCTGATCCTTTTTCAAGGATTGCTTCATAAACAGTCGCTAGCTTGCGCACGCTGGGCGGCCTACGCTGCCGGTGCGGTGCTGTTGGGGGTGACGTTTTATGTCCCTAGCGTAGGGCAGGGCATGGTGGTCATGCTGCTGGGCTTTGCTATTGGCAATCGTGTGCTGACAGGACTGGGGATGCTTTCGCTGATACTGGCGATCGGCAGCTATTACTACTGGTTGGACGCCACGTTCCTGACGAAGTCGATAGCGCTATTGGTAATGGGCACCTTGCTGCTAGGGCTGCGTTTTGGGCTAGGCCGGTGGTGGAAAATTAGGATTGCTCGCTCAAGCCATGGGAGCGTAGACAATGATGCCTAACGCGAAAGTAAACAGACTGATGATTCTCGCGGGCATGATACTGGTATTGGCCGTGATCAATGGGGCGATTTGGCAGAAGGAGCGTCATCTGGCACTGGGTGACATTATCTATCTTGAACTCGAGCCGGTCGACCCGCGCTCATTGATGCAGGGCGACTACATGTCTTTGAGCTTTGCCATTGCCAGCCGTATTCAAACGACGTTGAATCAAGAGAGTAACTCCCCGAATGCCAGCAATGGTCACGTCGTTGTGCGCTTGGATGACCAGCAGATCGCCCACTTCCAGCGGTTAGATGATGGCAGCCCGATCGGTGATCAGGAGCGGCGCCTACAGTATAAGCTACGCAATGACCAGGTGCGCTTTGCTACCAACGCTTTCTTCTTCCAGGAGGGGCATGCTGAACGCTACCAATACGCCCGCTATGGGCAGTTTCGCATTAACGACCAGGGCGCGCCGCTGCTGGTTGCTTTATACGATAGCGAGTTGAAGTCTCTAGACAGCCTGGCTAGATAGCGTGCTGTGAAACACATATTCGCATTGTGCATGCTCATATTTGCTAAACCGAATAGATAAAAGAAGTGCATTATTGGTGAGAACGTCACTGCTCCTTGCGTCATCAAATAAGATAGGCTGTACTTTGCGCTTACTCATTTTACCCCACTGACATGGATGGCTCTGTGATGATCACAAGGCTGGCTACTTAATTGGTCTGTCGGTGGTTGGTAAGTTGGTTCATCTTAGTTAGTAAAGGCATGTATGAAAGCAATCGGCTTATTGCCCACATGGGTGGCGTTGATCGTGGCATTGCTATTTTCCAGCGTGTGTGTGGCGCAAACTCAGGGAGAAGAGGGCGAAGATAATCGGTGGTTTGCCGTTGATGAGCTAAATACGGGATTAGAGGAAGCTCCAGAGGAGGTCAACTTAATCACGCCCCGCGAGGCTATTCGAAGTTTTCAAACGCTGACGGACAACGAAGAGTTTGCGGCGGCCGCGCATGTTCTCAATTTATCCGATTTATCACCCGCCGAGCAGCGCGAACAAGGACCAGAACTTGCCAAACAGCTAGCTGAAGTGCTCAAACGAGGCGAGCTGCTGAACGTTTCCAACCTTTCTGGCTGTCGTGAGGCGATCATTGAGAATACGGCCGGGCAGGAGCCTAATCCTCTAGCTGGCCAGCCGCGTCGAGACCTGGAGATAGCGTCGCTTCCAATAGGCGGTGATGCGTACGATATACGACTGGGCCGTTATCGAGCCGGGGATGAGGATCCCGTCTGGCTAATTATGTCAGACAGCGTGTCGTCGATTCCGCTACTTTATAAGGAATATGGCCCTTCCATGCTGGAAGAGCATATTCCGGAACGCTTTAAGGAATCGCTCGGCGTGCTGATGATTTGGGAGTGGATTGCCATTCCCATTTTCCTGATAGTGGTTGCGCTCATGGGGTGGGGGGTTTATCGCTTTGTCGGGTTATTGGCTCGACTGATTCCTTCCGGCGCAAAAAGCATCTTTGTGGGCAGAATAAAAGGCCCCATGGCGCTCATCGTGATGTCGCTGGTGACGCAGATGCTGCTGGACTATGTCGTCTCTTTCTCTGCTATCGCCATGGGTACCTTCCGCGTTGTGTTAACCGCCGTTCTGGCGTGGGGCGCGGCAACCATTGCACTGCGCTTGGTCGATACCATTATGCTGCGTATGACGCGGCGTTTAGTGGGCGAGATTGATGACACAAAATCTCGAGATGAGCGCCGACTGTTAACATCCCTTTACGCGTTACGCCGCGTCATTATTCTCATCACGGTCACTGCAGTATCGGTTTACGTGCTCAGCCAGGTTCAGATCTTCGAAACACTAGGCTTGTCTATTCTCGCCTCCGCCAGCGTTCTCGCGGTACTGGTCGGTATTGCTGGCCAGGCCATGTTGGGGAACATTCTGTCTTCTTTTCAGCTGTCGCTGGCCAAGCCGATCCGGATCGGCGACTTGGTTATGTTTGAAGGGCAGTGGTGCTATGTGGAGGGGATTTTTTATACGTTTATTCGGTTGCGCTCATGGGACGAGCGGCGGCTGATCGTACCCGTCACCTATTTTGTGTCTAAACCGTTTGAGAATCTTTCGGTCAAAAGTACCAAGATGTATCGGTTTTTGGAATTGACGCTGCACTTAAGCGCTGACGTTGAGCTCTTAAGGCAAAAGTTTCTAGACGTTGCTAAGGATGAAGTGAATGTTATCGAGCACCATAAGCTGTTGTGCTATGTGACAGGGCAAACCGCAACGGCGCAGATCATTACTTTTTATCTGATGACGTCCGACCCGCTAGCAGGCTGGGTGGCCGAAATGAATGTGCGTGAGAAACTGCTGGCCTTTATTCGCGATAACCATCCGGATTGGTGGCCACGCGATGTTATGGTCATTAGCCATAACGATATTGCGCGGGGTGAGCCGGGCAAGCGCTCTACGCCATTGGGTAGCGCTGACGTCAAGCCTTCTGAATAGGGCCGGACGCTATTAAAGCCTCTAAAAGACATCGCCCGCTGGCGCTGAGAAATCAGTGGCAGCGGGCGAAAACAAGTCCGTTATGGGCACTTACTTAGGACATGGCCTAAGCCATGACTTAAGAAAATACGCGGAAGCGTTGTTCATCGTCCATGAACGTTTTCTCGCCAAACGGTGCCTCATTAGAACCGAAGGGCATTTGCGCGCGCAGTGTCCAGGAAGCCGGTAGATCCCAGGCATCAAATACGGCATCGTCGATAATGGGGTTGTAGTGCTGCAGGCTGGCGCCAATGTCGGCCTGTGAAAGGGCTGTCCATACGGCAAACTGGGCGATGCCGGTAGCATGCTCTGACCAAACAGGGAAGTTATCGGCGTAG